>BEHW01000017.1 GCA_002898675.1 bacterium HR20 | reverse complement strand
GCAGCAGACATCCGCATCATGAGCACGGCAGCACGCCTTGTCGAGGCGTTTATCGGGATAGCGCTCATCCCCGACAGTGGAGCGACGTTCTTTTATCCACGGATGATGGGCTACGCGCGGGCTTTCGAGTTCGCAACACTCAACAAGCCTATTTCCGCAGAACGTGCCTATGCACTCGGGTTAGTCAACATGATCGTATCGCCGAGGGCATTCCCCCGTGCGCTCCGAGCAGTCGCAGAAAAGTACGCAGCAGGTCCGACACAAACGTACGGCTACGTCAAAATGCTGCTCCAGCGGGGAATGGTCGCCCCGCTGGAGGAGATGCTCACGCTCGAAGAAGAGTACCAGCAGCGCGCTGGGCAGAGCGATGATTACCGCGAGGGGGTTGCTGCATTTCGTGAAAAACGAACGCCTACATTCCGAGGCAGATGATGGCAAAGCCAGCACCAACGCTCTTTGAGCAGTACCAAGCCTCCACTCGGAGCCAGGAGAAGCAGTGGTACCATCTGCCGGCGCTTCGCTGGAGTATCATTGCTCTCTCGGTGATTGTTACAGCGCTTTTCATCCCCCCGCTGGCTCGGTTTCTTTGGGATACCGGAGCGCCGAGTGTTCCAGCGCTTGGCTTTCGTTGGAACGGCGTACCAATCGTTGCAGAGCGGACATTCTCGATCCTCAAACCACCTGCTGTGTACCTTGCTCAATGTGATAGCGCACGGCAGGTGGCTCCACTTGTCTATGAACTCGAACAGCCAACATCGAGCAAGGATCTCATTGCCGCTGGACAAGAGCACGCAGCACTCAACCAACGGCGGAAAGGAACGAGCGCTCTGCAAGCAGAACTTGCACGTGCACGTCATGCACTCGATAGTATGTTTTCAGGCGCGATTGTTGTGGACACACTCGTAGCATCACGCGCCCCCATCGTTTATTTGCGTGAACGCTCAAGCGGCGCATGGTACCGCGTTCCAACCAATGCCTTGCGGCTTGAACGTGAGGCTCGGCGCGCACTCGAGCAGGTACTCAGCCAATATGGGCTTCCCGATTCACTTGGAGCAGTGCTGCTCGGTTCGATAGCCAAGCTCCCTCGAGCGCGCTATTCTCCAATGCTCAGCTGGCAAGAGCAGGAACTTGCCGTGCAGAGTGTGCAACGAACCTATGGAATCGTTCGCCGAGGCGAAACAATCGTCGCCCCAGGAGAGCTTATTACGACCACGGTCGCAGCAAAACTTGCATCGTACCGCGATGCACTCACCGAGGTGCGAGCTGCTCGCCTACCGCAGTCGCTGCTTTCATCGCTTGTCCGTGCCCTTCTTCTGTGCGGAATCATCTGGCTGTACCTCATCGTTGCCCGGACCGATCAACTCGAAGACAATCGAACAGTCACCACGATTGCTACACTGCTTGTACTATCAGCGGTGCAGTCGTGGCTCAGCACCCTCGTAGATGCAGCATATGCTCCGGAATTCCTCGTCCTGCTTCCGGCGATTGCGATGCTCATCACGTTGCTCTACGATGTGCGACTTGCGTTTGTGTTTGTACTTTCGGCAGCGCTCCTCCATGCCGCGATCAGGTCGGGCGACCTCCCCTCGGGATTATCGTTACTTGTTGGTTCATTGGCAGGGGTGATAAGTATTCGGACTCTCCAGAGCCGCTACCAATTCATTCGCTCGATTTTGTTCATTGCTGTCGGGTTCTGGCTTTCGCTTCTTGCTGCATTGCTGGAAGGTGGCCTTACCCTTTCGCTCATTGGAACACCAGCAGTGGTTGCTACGGTGAACGCAGTAGTATCGCCGCTTGTGGTATGGACTGCACTGGTTGTGCTCGACCGTGTCTTCGACGTGCCGACTGATGTCCGACTCCTCCAACTCGACACGTTGACGCACCCACTGCTGGTTAAGCTCCGTCAAGTTGCTCCAGGGACATACCAGCACACACTCAATGTCGCAAATCTTGCTGAGCATGCAGCGATCGCCATCGGTGCAAATCCACTGCTCGCACGCGTAGGAGCGTACTTCCACGATATCGGCAAGATTCGCAAGCCGGAGTATTTCGCAGAAAACCAAATTGATCTCGAAAACAAGCATCGCGAGCTGTCCCCGTGGCGAAGTGCTGCCATCATTCGCGCACACGTCGAAGATGGCGTTGAATTAGCACTCGAGTACCGCCTGCCGCCGAAGGTCGTCGAATTCATACCGACCCACCATGGGACGTCGCTCATTCGTCACTTCTACGCACAGGCACTCGAAGAAGCACGCATGAACAATCAACCTGTGGACGAACGAGACTTTCGCTACGGAGGACCCAAGCCACACACCAAAGAAACGGGCATCGTCATGCTGGCAGACATTTCCGAAGCAATCGCCCGCGTTGCAGAATCCCCGAAAGACATCGAAGAGCGACTTGAACGCGTTTTCCGCGAAAAAATTGACGATGGCCAGCTCGATGAATGCCCGCTCACACTGAGCGAAATAACAACCATTCGCAGGCTCTTTGCCGATTTACTCATCGGCATGGTGCACCAACGCCCTGACTACAAAACCCCCGAACCAGAATCCGTTCCCGTTAGTACAGCTCCTCCCCCTCCAGCATCATAAGCTACCACGTTGACGCTGCAGAGCCGATGGAATCGCCGTTTGCGGATATAGTGGAAGAGTTCGCGCAATACCTCCGCTTCGAGAAAGGCTCTTCTGAACAGACTGTTGCAGCGTACTGCCACAATGCCCGACAGTACGTCGAGTTCTTGCGTACGTCGGCAGGGAAACGCTCACTTGATCAAACGTGCGAATCCGATATTGTCGCATTCCTTCGGTGCTTAGCTGAACTTGGGCTATCGGAACGCTCACGTGCACGCTACACCAGCGCAATTCGCCAGTTCTACCGCTTCGCGCTCGCTCATGGCCACTGTATGCACGACCCGACCGAGCTTGTTGCGTCACCTGCCTTTGAACAGCGCTTGCCGCAGGTCCTGAGCGTCGAGGAGATCGTTGCGCTTCTCGAATCGGTTTCCACCTCCACTCCAGAGGGCATCCGCGACCGTGCCGTGCTTGAGGTGCTCTACGGCTGCGGGCTGCGTGTGAGCGAACTCTGCCAACTGCGCTCTGACGACATTGCCTATGACGTCGGAATCGTTCGCATCCGAGGGAAGGGCTCCAAAGAGCGGCTGGTACCAATTGGCCAGGTTGCCCTCGATTGGATCGAGCGGTATCGCCGCGACGCTTATCCTCTCCTTCGCTCGCCGAAGTATGCAGCGACAACGCTGTTCCTTTCAAATCGAGGACGCCAGCTCAACCGTATGGCGGTGTGGATCATCGTCCAGAATGCTGCCAAGGCTGCACAGCTCGATGTGCACATCACACCCCATACGCTGCGCCATTGCTTTGCGACGCACTTGGTCGAAGCAGGAGCGGACCTGCGGGCAGTTCAAGAGATGCTCGGCCACGCCGATATTTCCACCACACAGATCTACACTCATCTGGATCGCCTGTACCTACGCGAGGTACACCGGCGCTTCCATCCACGGTGGTAAGTGCATTTGTTGCTGGTCAAGCATCACAGCGCTGTTTGATCACCGTGCAACAGCATTCGAACACCACTTGCATGATAGCACCAATGCGTTCTCTGCTTTTGTGGTTGCTCGGTCGAATCGTAATGGTTATCGCCAGTGTGCTCGTGGTTGTTGCTGGCGCATCGAACGTATGGTCGCAAACACGGTACTCCCCAGTCAAGCTCGGCGTTGACAACTTGCTCGAACTGCGGCTGGAGCCACTCCGCGGCAAGCGGATTGCGCTTGTCTGCAACGCTGCAAGCCGGACGCGATTCGAACGAGAAACCCTTGCCGAGATTGCCTCGAACGGCAATGTTGCAATTGCTTCTGTGCTGCTTGTGGAAGGAACAGCCATCCCCCATGCACAGGCGTTGCAGCATGTGCCGACGTACCTGCTTTCCGCTGGGAACAGGCGCCCCACACGGACGATGCTCCACGAGTGCGATGCTGTTGTGATAGATGTGCAAGATGTCGGGCTTCGACCTGCACTCACGCTGGGGACGCTCTACCACATTCTCGACGCCTGCGCCGAATACGGAATTGAAGTGTACATCCTCGACCGCCCGAATCCTCTTGGTGGAGTCGTCGTAGATGGCGCGATTCCCTCACCAGCACTCGAGTGCACAAGTTTTACAGTTGTACCGGTCCCCTACATCCACGGCATGACAATCGGTGAACTGGCACTCATGATTAATTCGGAAGGTTGGCTCTCACCAGATCCGGTGAGCAAACGTCCGCGGCAATGCAAGCTGCACATTGTCAAGATGCGTCGTTGGCGGCGAACTGCAACGTGGGATCAAACGCACTGGCAATGGATCGCGCCATCGCCGAATATTCCCTCACCGGATGCACTGCGGGGAATGGCAATCGTTGGTCTGGTGGGCGAACTTGGTGCAGTATCCGTTGGAATTGGAACCGACCGACCATTCCAGTTTATTGGTGCGCCTGACTTTTCGGAAGAAATCATCGCTCGACTTTGTGATTTTTTTGCGCGGCATGGCATCGTTGCAACCCCAACGTCGTTTCTCCCTTCGCACGGCGCGCACGCAGGTACACTCTGCCGCGGAGTGACCTTCAACATCCCTGCAGCGCTGCCTCTCCCATCCTACACGGTTGCATGCGAGTTACTCGATACGCTCGCTGCACTTTATCGGCCCGTGCGCGACAGTCTCGACCAGCTCCACCATCGCCAGCGACTGCTGCGAATTACCGGTGATATTCGATTTGCCGTTAGCGACAGCTGGCAGTCTGGATCCATCGCACACCATGCGATGTTCGAGGACTTCCTATCCCGTCGCCAGCGCTACTTGCTCTACCCTTAGCGGGAAAGGGGCTTCCGCCGCCATATCACGAGCGCATTTGCAACTGCGCGACACTGCGATGGCCCGCTTGGCGGTACGACGCAGCGATCTCCAACAACCATCGTCGCCGAGCCACCCCCATCGAGATTGAGTGCATCACTTGCACCGAACGTTTTCATGAATTGAGCCAACTCCCGGAGAGACATGCCCACCGATCGGCCGGGTGACTGTTCAACGGTGACTAGATACAGCACCGATTGGATTACATCCGTTCCAATGGCTGTCCGGGACAATCGCTGCTCGACAAACGGGCTTCCACGCCGTAAAGTGTCTTCCAGTTGTGGTTTGACGGTTCCATTCTTGACCAGCAGCGGCGTCCCACTAATCGCGGTATGGAAGGGAATCGAATCGTTTCGAAGCGTTCGCACCTGAAGTATGACGGTGTCGCCGCGCTTGAGTTTGCCACTTTCGATCACTTTCTCAAGTGGATGCCCACGCGGAACAGTGAGGACACAGCCTCGGAGAGGAACCTCGACGCGCTCGCTATCGAGCGTTCGGAGCACAAGGCACGGCGTTGATTGATTGACCATCGGTTGGCGCAAGTAGCGCAGGAGCACTTTCGGTTTCTGTAAATCGCGCTGCCATTGGTGCTGCAGGGTGCTCAGCATCGCTGCAAGCGAATCACTCGTCCACTGAGGATCGAGTGTATCACTGGTAATCAAGCGTTGGGCAGTCGAAAGTTCTGCTGGGATCTGCCCAGGAAGCACAGGAATGCTATCGCCTGCATAGCGGTTGAACAGTTGCACGCCATCGGCACTGGCATTGATTGCATCAATCCGGTATGTACTGCCATCGGAGAGATGAACAGTAGCCACGACACCCCCAGTGTCGAGCCATGGGCGCCAACGACGATCGAGCCAGAGAGCATACCACGGTGCGCCAGTTACAGCAACAATCTCGCCGTCGCTGAGGCTGATGCCGAGTGGCTGACGAGTGCCTGCCCGCCAGAAGCTTCCATTGATTGCTGCCAGGACGATCTTGCCCTGCGCCGAATCGAGCCGTCGCGTAAGTGCAGGGAGTGTTTCCAGCCTGCCAAGGCGATCGTGCGCCTGGACAAGCTCGATGCCATAGCGCGGGTTCCGCACAACGCACGTTACCGCGTGAACCAACGCATGCGTCGAATCAGCAAGCTCGACGTCCACCCGTCGGTAGATTACGCCTGGAACTAAGAGGGTGTCATACACAATGGTCATGCCCCGGATGAGCCCTGGGCGAACGGAGACGTTCGGCGCGGTGCGCTTTTTCGCAAAACGTCGTCGCTTGGCACGCACGGTAGTCGTTTTGCGAGTCTTTCGAACTGTCTGCTTGCGTCGCTTCTGCTGCGAAGGGAGGGACACTACAGAGCGCTCGGCTGCTGGCAGTATTCCAGCAAGGAAGCGACCGCCGGTCGTTGCTTCAAGGCAGAATGGCTCGGTGCTGGCAGCGTTTATCATCGTGGGCTGAGCACAGGCACAAGCGAACAACGGGTGACAAGTCGGGAAAGTGGCGAGCAATGGCATAATCCCGCCAAGCATCGCACCCAGCCATCGAGTCAGATTCAGCATTGCAGAAGGTGGTGCACCAATCGAAGCAACATCGAATGCTCTGCAGATCATCAGGCTGTGCGCCGATGCCGCATGCAATTGCAAAGGTAGCGAAGTTGTGCTGAATACTCCATGCGACGAAAGCGGTGCACCTGCCACCAATACTCCCCCGCTGCCGTTCCAGCGATGAGAAAAAATGCACTCCACACACCGACCCCGGCAACTACTTCGCGCGGTACATCACTCCAAGCCCCATGCAGGGACAGCAGCACAAGAGCGATTCCTCCAGCGATACGCTCGACAGCATCGAGGAGAAGCCGCAGTTGCCGAGATTGCCATGTCCTCCGTTGCTGCCGAAAAATTGCCAGTTGCATCCCGACAGACCATGATAGGAGCGCCACAATTCCAGAAAACCACACGAGCTGTGGCAGTGCGTAGTAGCCTACGAGGATGCCCAGCAGCGATTCTACCGCAACATAGCGCACCCAGTGGTGCCGCTGCAGGCGATGCAGTTCGCTGTCGAGTGGTTGGTGGCGCATGGCGGGGCATTCGCTGATGTTCCTTCCCCAAAATTCGAGTATCTTTGCTGCGCGATCAATCGGTAGAACTGCGGATTTTCTCAGCACTATGTCTTACTCGACGCTCGATGTTCGGCAGGTTGGCTCCACGCTGGTAGTGGAGCTGAATCGCCCGGAAAAACTCAACGCGCTCAATCGCGCAATGCTCGATGAACTCGAGCAGCTTTTTTCGGATGCAGCGCTCCCGGTCCGTTACCGTGCGGTAATCATCACGGGTAAGGGAAAGGCATTTGCAGCAGGGGCAGATATCGCAGAGCTTGCCGCATGCACGGGGGAAACCGGTGCCGACTTTGCCCGCCGCGGTCAACGTGTCTTCGCATGTATCGAGTCACTGCCAATCCCCGTGATCGCTTCAGTGGGAGGATATGCCCTTGGTGGTGGCTGCGAGCTGGCGATGGCATGCCATCTCCGCTTTGCTGCGACAACCGCTGTCTTCGGTCAGCCTGAAGTGAAGCTCGGCATCATCCCAGGCTATGGCGGGACCCAACGCCTTGCCCGATTGATCGGTGTGGCGCGTGCGGTAGAGTTTATGCTCACAGGCGAGCACATTTCTGCGCAGCGAGCCTATGAGCTCGGTCTTGTCAACAGAGTGTTCGAGCCAGAAAAACTCCTCGACGAAACGCTCGCGTTCTGTGCAACGCTCGAAATGCTGCCTCCGCGAGCAATTGAGGCCATTCTACGCACGACCTACGGGGTTATAAGCGCCCGCTACGATGTCGAAGCAGAGCAGTTTGGCTTGCTTTGTAGCACTGATGATTTCCGTGAAGGAACCAGCGCGTTTCTCGAAAAACGAACGCCGACATTCACAGGGCGCTAATGTGTTGGGTTTGGCACCTGCTCTACAATGTACTTGTCGTGCCGGGATTACTGCTGAGCGCCCGGATCGGCGAACTTGTGTCTCCTAAACTTCGGCGCCGGCGAGCGATTCTCCGACACCAGCGCTCTCAACTGAAAAGGTCCGTTTCCAACGGCGCAATATGGTTCCACGCTGCCTCGATGGGTGAACTTGAGCAAATCAAACCGCTCATTCGTCTGGCTCGGGTGCGGTGGCCAGCGTTGCACATTGTGCTGACGATCTTTTCCCCTTCAGCATGGCGTGAGCACCATGACGTGGAGGTGGACACCATGCTTTTGCTTCCTTACGACTCGCGAGCAGCTATGCGAACATTTGTGGAAGCGGTCGCACCACGCGTGGTGATCTTTTCGCGCTATGACGTCTGGTGGAACTTCGCCTACATCCTTGCCAGCCGAGGCATTCCCTACGTCATCGTGAATGCAACCGCACCGAGCAGGCGACGCGTGCTATTTCCTGCGAGCTTTTTCCGCTGCCTCTACGGCAAGGCTGCGCTCATCATCACGCGTGCTGAGCGACACAAGGTGCAGCTGGAATCGCTCGGGATTCGAACGACAATTGTCACCATGCCCGATTCACGCATTGATCAGCTTCTTGCGCGACTTCGCCATGCAGAGGATACGATGCCTCCCTTTCTTGACCCAAGCAAATTTCGGATTATCCTCGGCAGTACCTGGAAGCCAGATCTCCAACTTTGGGCGGAAGCATGGACTCGATTAGACCAACGCTTGCGCGGTACAGTGCAGCTTGTGATCGTTCCGCACGAACCAACTCCAAAACAGTGTGCGCAAGTGTTGCATCGTTTTCATGATGCTTTATTGCTCAGCCAAGCAGAAAAACTACCTACGCCGCCCCCTGTTGTTGTGGTAGATCGTGTTGGCATGCTTGCAACACTCTACCGGTACGCGATGGCAGCGTACGTTGGTGGAGGCTTCGGTGCTGGCGTCCATAGTCTGCTCGAGCCAGCAATTGCTGGCATCCCAATCGCATGTGGCCCCCGGACCGAACGGAGCGACGATGCCGATGAGCTGCGAACGTACGGTTCGTTGCGGATTGTTCGCTCCAGTGATGACATCTACGAATGGATCGTGAATCTGCACACGAATGCGGAGCTGAAAGAATGCGCGTGGCGCTACCGGGAGCATCTCCTTGCGAGCAAAAGTGTAAGCGCACAGATGCTCGATCTCATTGAGCGTTCGATGCAACAGCAGGGCGTGCTCTTCGGTACCAGAGGATGATGCTGCCGGCAACGATCATTGCCAGCGAGACCCACTGCGCTTGTGACAGCCCCCAGTAGAGCGGATTGAGTCGGATAAATTCCACAAGGAAGCGTTCAAGCCCGGCGAGAACAAGATACAACCCAAAGAGCCATCCCTGGGGATATCCACCCCGCCGTTGGAGGCGATAAAGCACTGTAAAGATGAGTAGCGAGGCAAGAGTCTCATACACCGGTGTAGGGTGCACTTTGATGTCGTAGGGCACAGGCTCTCCCGGATACATCTCTACGTACTTATTTCGCAGCTCGATGTTGATGTGGGAAAGCGTAGGGACGGTGCCATTGGGGTAGCTCATCGCCCATGGGAGTTTACTCGGTGTGCCATAATCGCCATCTCCTGCCAACTGACAACCGATACGACCAATGCCGTACGCGATCATCAATGCGGGAGCGAGTGTGTCAGCAAGCGCGAAAAATTGAACTCGCTGCCTCTTGGCATAGCCTGCTATCGCAATCGCCGCGACAATGAGTCCGCCATGGAATGTCAGTCCTTCCCCACTGAAGATTGCACCCAGCGGGTCGCGGAGGAACAACTCAGGATACTCCAGCAGGTGGAAAAGTTTGGCACCGGCAATTCCGCCAAGGAGCGCCAACAGGGTAACGTTCGACACGAAGCGTTCGCTCCAACCTTGGCGCCGAGCCTGGCGAGCAAAGAGCCAGTTTGCCGTCAGGAATGCCAGCGCCATCATTAAGCCGAAGCTATAGATTGCTACTGGGCCAATGTGAAAGAGGACGGGGCGCATAGATGTGCACCGTGGTTTTTTCTCGGTCGGCGAAACTACGGCTCGTTTACATCTACGAGCACCACAGAGCGAAGCTACTCAACCATCAGTGCGGTAATAAGTGCGCTTGCTGTCGCTAGCTCCCCTCCGAGGTATTCGCGGAGTGCTGCAGGATCGGCAAAGGTCTGGGGCGCACGCTCGGCGAGCAGTTGCCAGTAGGAATGCGATTCAAGAGGAATTTCTATTCGTTCGCCGATGCCGAATCCGAATTCTTCTGCAAAGCAATCGGCTACACGCACAACTGCCACAAGTGGCGCAACATCTTCGACTGGACACGATCCCTCGTGGTGCAGACGAATCGTTCCCTGAACAAGGGACGGCAATCGCCAGAGATTCGCGATAAGTTCACCAGCTTCGGCATGCGTTGCACCGAAGCTCTGTTGCTCAGCCTCAAGTTCGTCAATGGTTCCGCTCTCGATCGTTTCAAGAAGGGTGCGGAATCGCTCCGGCTCAGCCTGGAGCATCGCCAATTTGCCAATGTCGTGAACTAATCCTGCAAGAAATTCCATTTCCTGGAAATTGAGTTTAGCGCGGTTGGCAATTGCACGTGCGAGCGTAGCCGTCGCTGCTGAATGCCGCCAGAATTGCTCGAGAAATCCGCCCGCCAGCGTTCGCAAGTACACAAACTTGGAAAAGATGCTTACACCCAGTACAATGTTCGTCACCCGCGCAAGTCCGATCGTCATAATCGCTTGCGATATCGAGGCAACCGGCACCCGTAGCCCAAAAATGGGCGAGTTTGCGACCCGGACAACCTTCGTGGAAATTGCGACATCCTGCTCGACGTAGTGCGCAATGCGGCGAACATCGCTATCATCCTGCTCGAGCATCTGCAGGAGTTTTGCAGCAACAGATGGGAGCGATGCTATCTCGTTTGTCTGCTGCAACGAATCGAGGAAATTCATCGCAAAAAAAATTTGGTTATTACAATTTTTCGGTGTAATTTGGAACGTCAAAAATATCGGCATTCAAATCTGGTAACTTGACCGTCGAAAGAGAATGTTCAACCATCCTGTCTATGGAGGAGCCATGAAGTTGCGTCTCGGTGTTCTTTGTGCACTGCTGAGCCTTGTGCTGAACCCACTGCTTCTCGCCCAGCAGCGAGAAATTCTCGAAGGACGCGAGTATTACTTCGGGATTCCGCACTGCGACTTTGCTACTGCGGAATCTGCTCGTGGCATGCCAATACAGCTCTGGCTGTCCTCACGCGTTCCAACGAAGGTACGCATTTCACTGCCGCGGTCTGGGGATTTCCTCGGACAATACAACCTTGCACCGCGTAAGACGCTGATTGTCTCCGTTCCCGAAGCGTTGATGAACAAGATCTCCGGTATCAGTGACAACGGGATTTACATTCAATCCGAGCAGCCGATTACTGCTACAGTGTACATGAGCTATCGGTGGTCCGGCGAAGCATTCAAGATCATTCCCAAAGAGCAACTCGGTCGAGTGTACTACACATTGAACCTCTATCAAGACCGCACCGAGCGCGAGCGGGTTGGACAGATACTTATCACTGCAACAACGGACAATACTAAAGTCGCAGTTACTCCTAAAGTAGATCTCGACGATGGCACTCGCGCCGGACAGACGAAAACATACACTCTCCAACGCGGACAGACACTCCTTCTGAAGGCAAAAATCAAACCAGGTTTCGATCAGGATTTCGAAACGACAGATCTGACCGGAACCAAGATTGTTGCGAGCGCACCTGTTTCAGTCATCTCCGGGCACACCAAAGGTGCATTCCCTCGCTATTCAGCGACAATGTTAGGTACACCTGCAAACTTTATGCGGAACATGCTCATCGAAAGCATGTGGCCTGTAGAATTTCTGGGGAAAGAGTACTTTTCAGCTCCGATCATGTATGCCGACCGTCCACCGGCACCATTCGACCCAGAATCGGGTGGCGACTTGATTCGTATCGTTGCAACCGAAGACAATACGCTCGTCCTCTACCGCCGCAAGAGTGACAACACCTGGCAACAAGTTCCGAAGGTTCTCAAGGCGGGGGAACGTTTCGACTTTACGACGATGGACGAGCCGTGTCTCTACAAAAGCAACAAGCCCGTTCTCATTGGACACTACGGGAAAGCATGGCGGCTCAATGACGTCCGGCCGATCATCGAGAAAGGCAATGAGGGACAAAATCCAAGTCGTAACGGTCAGGGGATGATGCTCGTGCTCACTCCGCGAGAGCAGTGGGCTACCTACACGACGTTCTATTCGCCCCCAGGCATTGATGACTTTGTGATGATCACATTTTTGACCAGATACGTTGACAGCATTCTTTTCGATGGGATGAAGCTCCGCTCGTTCTTCGGCAGTAGGATTCAACCTGTTGCCGGGAGTGATTTCAGCTACGCAGTCGGACCCGTCGGTTCGGGTGATCACACAATCGAGGCTCTTTCCCCGAATGCGAAGTTTACCGCATACGTTTATGGCAACTGGGATCGCAGCAAAGACGGATTTGCGTATGGGTATCCAACGGGCATAAACTTCGCTCTTGCCTGCAATGATAGCATCACACTAGAGGCAACTCAACTGTGTGGTCGGGTTGAGGGTGTTGCTCGCGCACTTCCCGACACCGCATCCTGCGCACAGATGCTCTCGGTGGAACTCAATCCTCAGACAAGCTTCAACTACCAGCTCGAACTCCACCCAGAACTCGACAGAACTGCGCGTGAGATGAACTTTACGCTGACGCCAATAGATCCCACGCAGCCAGCGCATGCCGAGCTCATCGCGACAACGCGCTCTGGGAAGTTCATCACCCGCACGTTCGACTATGAACCTGAAGCACTTACCATCGCTCCTCGGCAGCTTGATTTTGGAGCGCTTGCCGTCGGTGCCTCTGCAGAGCAGACTGTGACGCTTACCAATACATCCTCAGAGCCAATCACGATCGCATCGATCACCATCAAAAATGGCAAAGCAGAATTTCAAATCACGCAGACATCGAAACCACTACCAGTCACACTCGCACCGAATGAAAGCATCGAGGTTACAATCAAAGCCACAGCAATTCGAGAATCTCGTACCGCAATCACCGATGCGCTCCTTGTCACGCTGACGTGCACCCCGTGGGAAGTACCGCTTCGACTGCAGACAGGCAAAGCCTGCATCGCGATCACAGATGTAACCTTCCCCGCTCTTCCAGTTGGGGTGGAAAGCTCAGCACCGATCAAGTGTCGCATTACAAACACAAGTGCGTTTGCGGCAACAATCCAAGGCATCGCCTATACTGGGCAGAACGATCCCTACCCAAGCCAACGTTACTTCCGGGATGACTTTGCATCGCTCAACCCACCGTTTGTGCTCGAAGGCGGCCAGTACGTTGAGTTCAACGTCTGGTTCACCCCACCGGATGCAGGAACGCCTCATACGCTGGATGTCCGCGTTATCAGTGATGCTTCAGATGATTGCAGTGATAAAATCAGTCTCTGGTCTGGAACTGGCGTAGATGCAGGGCCGATTATCACAGGCTATGATTTCGGTGTCGTCCGCGCACTCGATCGCTACAATGTCCAAATCAACGGCATCACATCCTACGACCACACAATCAGCATTGGAGCAGTTGGCTCCGCTGGAACGGCGCTTCTGAACCCAACACTCACTCTGGAAGCCGTCCAGCTCCCCAGTGGCGTGACCGATCCAGCTACAGCGTTCCAATTGGATCTCCGCGGTATTCCTGCACAGCTCTTTACAGGAACCAATCAAACTGTTCCCGTCCGTTTCACTCCGCAGGTAACAGGACAATACGTCGTCAAAGTCACGCTGACCGGGCTCTTCAATGGAGAACAGCGCTCTGCCTCTGCCCTACTTCAAGGAACTGCCGTCCTTCCCGTGCAAGACTCGCTTGGCTGGGGCTCGGAGACGCCTGTACCACTCGGCACTATCGTCCGCGGCACTGCATACATCTACAACCACGGAACGATGAACTTGACGGTCACCGATCTACAGATCAGCGACGACCAAGCAGGCGCATTCCAAATTGATCCTGCCTGGTATGCTAACGCCTTTTCGGGTGGCCCCATCATTATTCCGCCGAACGGTGAACGCTCGATTGACGTCATCTTCACTGCACAACGTCCCGGCCTGCAAACCGCGCGAATACTTGTTTCGTGCGACCTCATGCCAGACGAAATTCGGCATCCAACGCTCTATGGCGTCGGTGAATCGAGCAATAGCAGCGCTGAAGCAACAAGCTACGACTTCGGGAACGTCTACAAGTGTAACTCCAAGCTCTCCTCGCAGGATATTTACGTCCGCAACACCGGACAATCCAAATTGCGGGTTGTCAACGTCCAGCCTGCATCGGCTGAAACGTCGGCACTCTTTGCCATTGAGAATCTGCAGGCTGTTCTGGGTACAACAATTGATCCCGGCCAGACATCGGCTCCTCTTGCGGTGCGGTTTAGCCCACCCTACGATGCTGCTCGCGAACGTCAGGCAATTCGCTACGAATCGAATGGAACCGTTACCTACGCCTACGACTGGACTGTCGAAGATGAAAACGGCCGCCAACTGACTGCTCGCTCATTGGTTGCTGGGACGGGAATTGATCTCGTTGTCACCGTCACCACCAAACCGCTCAGCAAAGCCGCATACACGGTCGAAGAGTACCAGTACGATAAACCGCTCGAATACGAGTTCAACATCCTTGATCGTCCCAATCGGATTGACGATGGACGAGTGACGAACTTCCACGCGTATGTGTACTACGACCCAGCAGTCTTCGCGCCCGAAACTGGCACGGAAAACATCATCACAGCTGGAACGCTGTGTGATGGCTGGACTGTCCGTAAGGCGGTCATCAATAAACCTGGAGAATTTGAAGTTGAGCTGGAAGAGCCGACCGGAACACGCCCACTGCAAGGCACCGGTACGCTCTTCAAATTCAAACTGCGGACATACTTCACGATGAAAAGCCAAGATCAATTGCCCTGCGCATTTGACCCAACGGGAAGCTCGTGCTGGGTTCTCGTAGATACCGAGCCTGGCACGGTGTATCTACCCAAAGTCTGTGCGCAGGATTTGCGGAACGTGGTCATTAGTTTAGGTGGGTTCTCCTTACAGGATCCTGAACCCAATCCAAGCGATGGAACACGAGTCGTCATCCACTTCGACGTTGGCTACGAAGCTCCAACGACGATTCAGCTAGTCAATTCGCTCGGCGAGGTGATCCGTACACCAGTCAGCCAAGTTCTCAGCGCTGGTAGCTACACTATCGAGCTTGATGCAAGTACACTCCCCAGCGGCGTGTACTTTGTTCGAATGAACAGCGGCCAATGGACCGCTCCAACAAAAGCTCTTCTGATCGCCCGCTAAGAGAGCCAGCGATAACAGTACTGCTCTGCAAGCGCCCTCCGCATTTCGGGGGGCGTTTGCGTTTTCTTTACGCGTGTTCGGCCTGCGCTGTTGAGTAAATTGCACTCAGAAAAAGCGCTTATGTTCCACAGTTACCTATGGTTGGAGGGTACTATGTACCAACGCTTCGTTCTTCGAATCGCTATCGCTCTCGTAGCGATTATGATGAATGGCTACGTCTTCGCGCAGTCAAACCCCACACCGTTCAACCTTGGCTCTGGCGATTACTCGCTTACAAGTTGGGATGCTACCAACGCGCCAGGAACCTATCCACCGAACATGATTTTCCACATTTTTAGCCGCGCAGACAACAACCTTCAGCCGGATACTTCCCAAGTCATTGGGGACTACACCGGCGCATACAACGGCACCAGCGGAACGCGAATCAACGGCTTAGGAGTTGATGGCTTTGCCTTTCTCAATACATCAAGCCCCGGCAATCTCGGTGCCGCTGTCTTGGCAATCAACACAACCAACCGCATCAACATTCGCGTTTCGTGGAAAGCAGGAACGCTTGCGTCAACATTCACTGGCTTCCGCTATTACTCGATCATGCTGCAGTACCGCGTTGGCACAAGCGGTCCGTGGCAAACTGCAATCATCGGTACCGACACCGTCCAGTACAACGCAAACATCCAAGGCACTAGCGTCGTCGCGGAAACAGTGACGATGCCGACCTTTACTCTACCATCCTCGTGCGAAAACCAACCAGTCGTCCAACTTCGCTGGCGCTACTACCAACGCTACCCTCTAACCTCGGGCAATCGCCCCCAGCTAAAAGTTGATGACATCCTCGTGCAGAGCGACGCAAACACTGGCATTCCGACGAAGCTTGCGATTACTGCAATTACACCCTCCTCTCCCTCCCGTACGGCGCCCTTTAGCGTTACCATCCAAGCGCAAAACGATCTTGGCCAGCCAAGGAACGTTCAAGCAAACACCACCGTTGTTCTTGAACTTGCAAGCGGCACCGGCTCGCTCAGTGGTTCGCTCACGGGCACATTGGCTGCAGGGGCAAACACGCTCACCATTTCTGGTGTTAGCTACAACGTCGCTGAATCTGGCGTGCAGATCCGCGTTCGTCGAACAGCTGGTGATAACTTGGCAACCGGCATTAGTGCGCCGTTTACCGTGCTCCCCAACGCTACACAGCTGACCGTCGAAGGGTTAGCCCAGAATACGTTTGCAACGTTGCCACTACCTGCCTTCACTGTCACTGCACGCCGCCCCGATGGTAGCGTGGATACGCATTTCCCGTACACATGCAACGTCGTTGTCCAAAGCGGCCCAGGGTCACCATCAGGAACAACAACCGCAGCTCATACCAATGGTGTTGCACTTTTCAATGGACTCGTCTTCACAACTCCAGGAACATACACCATAGCGTTCACAGCAAACAACCTGACGAGCGCCAGCTATACGCTCACTGTGGTGGCACATCCCACCGTTGCTGAGCTGCTTCTGCCACAGTATATGCTCTCCTCGAACTCCTCGACTCGAATCCCTGTGTGGGCGCTTGTACGCCTGGACAATTTGCAGCCGAATACCACCTATCGCTACTACGTGGGCGCGGACTCAGTTTCCCAAGTAACTGCAACAATCGGCGCTGGCAACAATCTCCACTACAACGCCAACACGCAAACGTTCAACTACACCACCACACGAGATTTTGCAACACCGGGTGGATACTCAGAATTCCGCACCAGTGCCGGTCAGACCAGCAAAACGCTCTGGATCAATCTTGTTGCTACAGCGAATGTTCGCTTCACCGAGGGCAACATGATGTATTGGCTCATCTCGATCCTCGATTCGAACCGCTCCATTCAAACGCGCATCGTTACGACTCAAGGGACACGAGCACTGTACTTCGGCGCTACCTCGAACAAAGTTTCGGGAATGGTTGACTCTGCAAGCGGTCTATCTCCCAAGACTATCGTCTGCTTGTACGACGACATCACCGGACAGTCCAGGCCTGTAGCAACGGCGATTGTGCAAGATGAAGGCACAACCATCACCAGTGCAGTTCCGTTCTACGCTGCTATTGATAGCACCAACGGCGCATTCGCAACGGTCGTTCCGAATGCAATTGCTGCGATCCGCCGCATCGAAGTACGTGACTTGAACACAGGATCGATCCTCCGCACGTTTACCGATAGCGACGGCATTTGGGGCCAAGCAGATACTCGCACGCCTTCGAGCGGTATCAACGCAAGTATCATCCACACCCCGCGGATCGAGCTGGCGACACAGCTTGCTGGGCAATCCCTCTGCTTACGTGGACCGCTGACGTTGAATGTACTCATTCGTGGTGTGGATAGTGCTCGTGTCGAGCTCATCCGTGATGGCCAAGTTTATCCACTTCGAAGCGGCATTCTCCCCGGCACGCAAACGCTCCAGCTCGACATTCCCGAAAGTTTGGGCGGATCGAGCAATACCTATATCCGTGTGGTGGATATTGCACGGCCGGACGTCTTCGCTATCACTGGGCCGTTCACTGTCAACACGCCGCCGCGGCTTATCTCGCAATCGCGGGATACGACGCTCTGTCCAGGCGATAGCATCCGTTTGGTAATCCTTGCTGCAGGGACAAACCTCCGCTACCAATGGGAAAAAGACGGCCAGCCACTTGCCGGTGCAACGTCCAACTCACTGCTCCTTTCCTTCGTCAACGCGCGGAGTTCCGGAATCTACCGCTGCCGTCTCTACGGTGGAGGAGCCTGTCCTGGTGATTCCAGCAACTACATCACCATCGTCGTTCGCCCCGCACTGCAAATCACCCGTCAGCCCGGAACCGTCTATGCCGGTCCTGGCAAGACTGCGCAACTTTCCATCGAAACCAATGCGACAGACCCTCGCACGACGTACCAGTGGTATCGCGGTTCGCGGCCGATCGTTGACAACAATCGCATCACTGGAAGCCAAACCGCTACGCTGACAATCCGAAACGTCCAGCAAGCCGATTACGGCGCAGACTACTACTGCGTTGTAACTACAGCGTGCGGTTCGGTTATCTCCGATACTGGTGCGCTCCGGTTCACAGGGATTGTTGCGACATTCGACACAACCGCCATTGAGGGATGCACAGGCAGCGACCTAACACTCGAAGTCTCCGCGCAATCAACCAGCGGCTCGATGCTTCGGTACCAATGGAGCAAGAATGGCATCCCGATCCAAGAATCAGGTCGTATCAGCGGGACAGCAAGCTCACGCCTTACCATTCGCCAGCTTCAGCCGAGCGACACCGGACGCTATGCCTGCACGATCACCGATGAAAGTGGACAAGTCTATCGAACACCGACCCGCCAGTTGCGACTGCGTCCTGCGGTACGGATCCTTGGGCATCCGCGAGATACAAGTCTCTGCGAAGGTGATTCGCTCGAACTTCGCTATACACTCTCCGAGGAAGTGCGCGAATTCGTCATCGTTGCCCCTCGGCAGTGGGGTGCAGGGAACTTGCTCTTCTACAACACCCGCTCTGTCCTTGCCTACCATACGATTGCTCCACCGCCGGCGAATAACGACACTGGCGATGTCGTCCGCGCCTATGCAATCACCCAGTGTGGCGACACACTCTACGCAGAACCCTTTAGCTATTCGGTCATCCAGGCGCCCAAAATCCTCACGCAACCCCGGCCTGTCGTCCAGATACTCGAAGGTTCGACGCTTGTTCTCACTGTAGTCGCACAAGCTTCCCGTGGCGATAGCCTACGGTATCAGTGGGTCAAAGACGGCATTCCTCTTCCCGATTCGATCGGCTCCGGGCCGGTGCTGACGATTCCCAACGTTACGAAAAACGATCGAGGTGTTTACAAGTGCTACATCATTGGCCGGTGTCGCCAAACAATATCCGAGTCTTCCACGGTGGATGTCGTATCGAGCGTCGCTGACGCAACGGATCCTGAATTAGAGGTCTTCCCGCAGCCAGCAAGCGACGCCATCACGATTGTCAGCGGTAGCGACTTCGATCGCTACGCAATCGTGGACGTCCTCGGTCGCGTCGTTGGCGCTGGTCAGCGACTCGACGGCACACCAACCACTGGCGATCAAACAACAATTAGCGTCTCTGCGTTGCCAAGCGGAGTCTATAGCCTGCAGCTCTACCGACAAAGTCTGATTGTTGGTCGCCGTCAGCTTATCATCACACGGTAGTAACAGAGCAACTGCGAATCAAACAGAACCGAATCCGATGAACCCACGCTTCCTTATTGCGCTCAGCATTGCAAGCGTGCTTACGCTCGTGCGAGTTTTTGCGCAACCTGTGGTGGTCAGCGAGTACTACAACGACAATCCCCCGCAGGAGTGGACAGAAATTCTCGTGCTCGAGGACAACCTCGATCTCCGCGGCTGGGTTGTCACCGATAACAATGCATCGCAGACAGCGCGGCAAGGCGGCGTTCGGTTCAAGTCCATTCCCTACTGGCAGCATGTTCGCGCCGGGACGATCATTGGGATTTGGCATCGTGACTACATTTCCAACTCACCTCAAGATTTCGACACTTCGATGGCAGATGGGCGCGTGATGCTTGCGAAAAACGACACTCGCTTTTTCGATCCATATGCTGCGCCGGACGTGCAATTTCCCGACGCACCGATGAATCTCGCCCAAGAGGGAGACATCATGGAGATTCTCGATGCTCAAGGCAATCACGTCCACGGACTCGGACATCGTGCGACACCTGGCTCGTACTGGCTTGCTATGCCAGAACCGAAACTGAACACTGCCAGTGCACTCAACAACGGACAGAGCAACCGCGTCTTCCCCGGCAGCATGCTTAGTCAGTACAATGGCCCGCACGGTGCGCCGCTTTCGGAGGCATGCGCTGTCAATAGCACTCGGACGCTCCCGAACAAATCGTGCAGCTCGTCGGCATCGAACTGGGAATTCTGGCACGCAGCACGGCGCCCGCAGTGGACATTCCCTCGACTCCAGGCAACCGTAACGAGCTCGAATGTTCAGCTTGCGTGGAACAGCGCTCTCGATCCATATCCACAAGACGGCACACAAGGCTATCTGCTCGTCCGGGATAGTGCTGGGCAGGACTTTCTCCCCGAACAAGGTCGCATCTACCGAGATGGCGAGCGCATCGGCTCGACTGTTGTCCTGGCACATCTTCCCTCGACTGCCACAAACTACATTGATCCTGTCTCGCTCGTCTGCGGGGTGAGTTACACCTATCGCCTGTTTGCGTATCGCTACGGGCAGGATGATGAGTACGGCGCGTATCCGCCGCCACAATCAACGCGCGGACGGCAGTACAACATTGCATCGTTCGCGCAAGTGACGGCGCTCAAACAAGTCGAACAAGGACCTGCACTCCGAACCGACGGTTCACCGACAACGTTTTGCGACGGCGGCTCTGTCGTGCTGAGTGTTCCCTCGATTCCTCCAGGCTACCAGGCGCAATGGCTCCGGGATGGTGCAGCAATTTCCGGTGCAACTAGTACAACCTACCGCGCCACGACCGGCGGGGAGTACCGCCTGCGTCTGCGCCGCCCCGACGGGTGCTTTGTCTTGAGCGACTCGGTCATTGTAACGGTCCATCCTGCGCCTACAGTGACAACGTTCCCCACCTCCCGCGTTCAGCTCTGCGAAGATTCGACGCTCTTGATCACTGCTCCCTACGTCCCCGGCTGGCGCTATCAGTGGTACCGCAACGCCACACCGATTGCTGGCGCGACCAGTGCGTCGTATTTAGCAAGTTCGGCTGGATCGTACACCGTCGAAGTCACAAACGAATTCGGTTGCACCGCGCAGTCGCCCCCTACGACGATCGAGCTGCTCCAAGTCCGACTACAAGCATCTCAGGTGACTGTTGCGTTTCCTCCGCTCAGTGGCTGTGAATCAGTTAGCGAAGCAGTCGTCACGCTCACAAATCAATCGAGCATTCCCATCGAGTTGGAACGTGGCCAGGAGCCATCGCCGTTCTTTATCGTTGCCCCCTCGCTTCCAGCACAGCTGAAAGTAGGTGAGCAAATCGCTGTTCGACTCCGTTTTGCTCCAATGACCGCCGGCACGTGGACTGATAGCATCGGAGTTCGCATTCTCCCGTGTGGACGGGTTCTGTGGATCCGGGTCCAAGGCACAAAATCAGGTGCGGCTGGGGCACTCTCAGCACAATCTTCTATCAAGGATTTTGGCGTCATCAAGCGATGTGGAGGCACAGTCCTACCGACCTTGGACTCGATTATCGTGAGCGCATCGAGCGGAGATGTCACCGTTGAAAGCATTGCAGTATCTGCGCCATTTCGGCTCGGGGCTGGATTTCCGGGAACCTTTACTCTCCGTGCCGGAGAACAACGCGCCATACCGCTTGAATTTGCCCCCTTGCTCGACCAACCATATTCGGGGGATATCACGATTCGCTACAGTTCTGCGCAGTGCCGCGATTCGCTCAAGATTCCTCTCCGTGGCGTGCTCACAACACCTTACATTGCACTCTCTGCGCGGGAGATCGTCTTCCCGACACTCGACTCGTGCAGCACAATCTTCGCCGACACGACGATTACGCTGTACAATACATCGCTTGCGCCGATCGAACTCGAGCAGCTTCCCGACGAGCAACTCCAGATCGTCCAGCCGATTCCTGCCCCGACGCTGACGATTCCTCCACGAGATTCCGTCGTGATTCGGATTCGGTACAGTCCCAACGGGTACACTGCATCCGAGCAGCGGCTCATCATCTTGTTCGGTGATCAACGCTGCACCCAGTCGGAAGTGCTCATCGTGCGTGGCATGCGAATCGGGAGCAGCGCCTCTTTGAACACTACAACACTTACACTCGGACGCATTCTCCGCTGCCGCGATACTGCGCTCCTTGCACGGCAGGTACAGCTTTCCATTTCGAGTACACCGCCGAATGGCGCGGGCAATCGCATCGTTTCGGTCTCCTCATCGGCTCCATGGATAGAGCCATCTGTCCCGCTTGGGCCAATTGACGATGGCACACACCCGATCCAGCTCACTGTTGACCCACGCAACCTGCCACTCGGAAGCGATACGGCACAACTTTCCCTCCGCATCGAACCGTGCAGTCGAATTCTAACGCTCTCGGTTGTTGCTCAGGTGGAAGACCTTGTGCTCGGATTCGAAGAAAGCAACGGTGGTGATACACTCCGCATTGACGTTGGCGATGTTCGTATCGGGAGCACTGCCACCGCACGTGCCACAATTTTCAATCCCAATCGTGACACCATTTCCTTTGCTCCGATCGGTCCGTTGCCTGCGTGGCTCCAGCTTTCGTTTCCATTCCTCCAAGAGGGCATTGCTCCACAAGCAACATCGGTGGGGACAATCACAATTACCCCCACCGATCCTGGCATCGTGCAGCATACGATCATCCTCAATGCTGTCGAGCCATGCACGAAGCGACTTGTGATCCTCATCAATGGTCGAGGAGTGCGCGATAGCATCGGTGCATCGCCGATTGCGCTTCGCATCTCGATTCCAGAGTCACTTGTCGCATCGCCAGGTGAGCACGTCCGCTATAGCGTACAGTGCGATGGTGTTGCTCGTCCTCTTTCCATCGAAAGCATGACAATTCCGATCCATTTCGATCGGAGTCTTCTTGCCATCGAGGACATCTCGATTGGTCCTGCATTCTCGGCTGGCACCGTCGGCGGCACACTTGTAGCTGATGGATACCAGCTCGAACTTCGAAGTGGCACCATCACTGGCAATGGAACAATCGCGACGCTCACCGGTCGTGTCCTGTTGGGGAAGGTACGTCGGACCGCAATTGCTCCGGACCAACGCGGTATTGCCGTCAGTGATACCGCAGTTCGCGTGATAGCTGTCGAACCGGGCTGGCTCGAGCTCCGCGAGGCGTGCAACTTGGATGCACGCCTGGTTCAGCTTGGTTCGCATACATCCATCGAAGTCCATGACGATGGATCAACGCTGAGTTTTCTGGTTCGCCAGATTGTCCACGCCGACGCGGAACTGTCGCTCTACGACGTTACCGGACGCCGAACACTTCTCCTCCATCGCGGCATGCTCGAACGTGGCGAGCACACCTTCACCGTTGGGCGAAGCTCGCTCCCGGCTGGCATGTATTTCCTCGTCTTCACCACCGACCAACTACGCCGAAGCGTCGCTGTGTTGCTCGACTGATCGGGCGTAGAGCACCGTATATTTGCAGTCGGCTTGCGTTCACGTGGACTGGGCGATAGTGCCCTTTTTTTGTTCGCACTGCGTATGCGCACAATACCGGAAGAGACGCTCGAACGAATACGCCACATCTGCCGGCAACATAACGCCGAGCTGCTTGATTGCCATGTGCGTGGGCAGCGTCACGCACTCATACTGGAGCTATTCGTTGATAGCGTCGAAAGTGTCACCCATGCGCTCTGCGAAGCAATCAGCCGAGATCTCGAACCAATGCTCGATACCGACCCACAACTTGCAGACGTTGTTCGCTTGGATGTTTCTTCGCCGGGTGTGGACCGCCCTCTTGAGTACCATTGGCAATATCCCAAGCACGTCGGGCGCTTGCTGTCTGTCCGTACCAGCGATGGCACCACCTATCGCGGACGACTGCGCTCGTGCGGCGAGCAGTCTATCGTACTGGATTGCTCGGACCAAACGGTGTCCATTCCCCTTTCCGCGATTACACGCGCACACGTTGAACTTGAATGGTAACCCTCGGAGAACCTACGATGCCACGGAAAAGCACGCAAAAAATTGACAAAAAAGCGATCATTGCTGCGTTCGTCGAAATTGCAAAAGAGCGCGGCATTGACCGCGACCTCATCCAAGGCAAGCTCGAAGACATGTTTCGCTTGCTTGTTCGCAAAAAATATGGCGAGGATGCCGAGCCAGACATCGTCCTGAACATGGATCGCGGCGATATTGAAATCTACCTCCCGCGAACAGTCGTCAACTACGTCCTCAACCCCGCAAAGGAAATTTCCCTGAGCGAAGTTCGACGTCGTACCGATGAACCCTACGAGGTCGGCGATGAATACATCGAGGAAATTTCCCTGGAGAACATCAGCCAGGAGTTCGGTCGCCAGCTCATCATGTACGCCAAGCAGGTGCTGAGCCAGCAAATCCGGGAAATCGAACGGAACAACATCTACCAAGAATACGAGCAGAAAATCGGCGAAATCATCGTCGGGGAGATCTACCAGATTCGCCGCAGCGACATCCTCATCCTGCACAACAAGAACGAAGTGCGCATGCCGCTGGAAGAGCAAATTCCAACGGAGCGCTACCGGAAGAACGCAACTATTCGCGCCATCGTCAAGGAAGTTCGCCGCGCAACACCAACGAGCACACCGGACATCATCGTCTCCCGTGCTGATGAGCGCTTCCTGGCACGCCTGTTTGAGTTGGAAGTGCCCGAAGTTTACGATGGGGTTGTCGAAATCAAAGCGATCGCACGCGACCCAGGCGAACGCGCAAAAGTAGCTGTCACGAGCTATGACGATCGTGTTGATCCTGTCGGCGCATGCATCGGAATGAAGGGTATTCGGATCAACGCAATTGTCCGCGAACTTTCGGGCGAGACGATTGATGTTATCGAATGGTCGGACGATCCAGTCACCTTCATTGCACGCGCACTATCACCGGCAAAGGTGCGGCAAATTCAAGTGGACACCGAGAACAAAACAGCTGTCGTTGTTGTCCCTGATGACCAAGTCTCGCTCGCGATCGGACGCAATGGGCAGAATGTCCGCTTGGCATCTCGCTTGACTGGGTATGCGATCACGCTCGTCAAGGAAGGAAGCGAAGACATCGAACTCATCGAGTTCCGCGACGACATCGGCCGCGAGCTCTACGAGCAGATCATCGAAGCTCACATTGATACTGCTCGCGAGTTTCTGGCTGCTGATCTGAAAACGCTGCTCCGCATTCCCGGGATGACCCCGAAGCGCTTGATGGAAATTCGCAAGCTAATGCTCGATGAATTCGGCGAGCAAGAGCATCCCGACATCGCCGAACGAATCGCAATCGCGCAAGCACAGCTCGAGGAAGAGCGCGATCAATCCAAGCAAAATTCCGACGCAGACGACCTTGACGAAATCGAGGAAATGTTTGACGAGCTGCAAACTGAATCGTACGACGAGCTTGATGAAGAGGATGGATTCATTCCCGAAGATCCATCCAAATCACCAAGCGATGAGTAGTCTCCAGCAGCAATGGCTGTCGAAAAGCTCCGTCTTTGTACTGCGTTTATTCTGTGGAACGTGTAATGCTGCAATTGCCTCAAGAGCGCAAGCTCTTCAAAGTTGCCAAGTACTTCAACATCTCGAAGGAAGAGATCGTTGAGTACCTCAAGGCGAAAGGATTCGAGGTTTCCTCCAAACCCAGCTTCGAGCTCAGCGACGATATGCTCGAAGCAGTGGCGGGGCATTTTGCCAAGGAAGCAAAAGCAGCCGAGCGTATCCGCAGCAAAGTCGAGCAATTCGACCGCCATCGCACTCCAACCAAAAAGGAAGCACCTACACCTGAACCCGCACAGAAACAAGCAGAACTGCCTACAGCAGAAGCTCCTCCAGCAAAAGAGCCATTGCCAGAACCTACACTGGTAACA
>BEHW01000016.1 GCA_002898675.1 bacterium HR20 | reverse complement strand
CGAGCCTGCTAAAAACACTGGCTCGAGCTCCGCAACAGGGGTGACAACGCCGGTACGTCCAACTTGGAGGACAATGTCCTTGAGGATGGTTCGCGCCTGTTCGGCTTCGTACTTGTAGGCAATCGCCCACCGCGGCGAGCGTGCGACCGTACCGAGACGACGCTGCTGCTCGAGGTCATCGAGCTTGACGACGATGCCGTCAATATCGAAGGGAAGCTGGCGCCGGCGTGTTTCCCACTCGTCAATGAAGGCAAAGACCTCCTCGATCGTCGCGCACAGTAGCCAGTGCGGACTTGTCGGAAATCCCATCGCGCCGAGAAGCTCCAGATTGCTGCTCTGGCGGCGGAGACGGACCTGATCGCTATCGAGGTAGTAGCACACCAGTTGCAACGGCCGCTGGGCAACCTGGCGCGGATCGAGCAGCTTGAGCGTTCCAGCAGTAAGGTTGCGAGGATTAGCAAATGGCTTTTCACCTTCGGCGATGCGTTGACGGTTAAGCTGCTCGAAATCACGGCGGAGCATGTACACCTCCCCCCGGACCTCGAAGTCGCTCAGAACGACGTTCTCCACAGCTACAGGCTGCGCCACAAGCGGTAATGAACGGATCGTCCGAAGATTCGCCGTGATGTCATCGCCGACCGTTCCATCCCCGCGTGTGGCGCCAAGCACGAAGCGGCCGCCCTCGTACCGGAGTGAAACAGCGACACCATCGAACTTGAGTTCGCAGCAGTACTGGTACGGCTCCTGACCGAGTGCCTGCCGGATGCGCCGATCGAAGTCGAGCACTTCCTGGCGTGTGTAGGTGTTCGCCAGTGAGAGCATCGGCGTTCGATGCTGAACATGTGCAAACTCTTCGAGCGGCTGCCCACCGACACGCTGCGAAGGCGAGTCTGGCGTGATAAGATCCGGATAGCGCTGCTCGAGTTCAACAAGCTCGGCGAAGAGCCGATCGTAGTCACGGTCGGAAATAAGCGGCTGCGCTTGGACGTAGTAGGCGTAATCGTACTTGCGAATCAGTGAGCGAAGCTCCTCGATACGTTGGCGAGCGCGACGTTTCTCATCAGGATCGCTGTGCCGGAACTGGTGTTCTTGCATAGTGTGCGGGAACGAATTTAACGGTTCGAATTTACGCTTGGCACAGCGCTACTTTTGCGGTGGTACCACAACGCGGAAACCCTCCAATGCACGAGGCAGCACTCATTGTGGAAAGCACAGACCTTTCGCCACAGGAGCGCTACCGTGCTGTGCTCGCAGCTGCCGATTCCCTCATACCTCCAGGGACAGAGCGCATCGCCGCAATGGCGAACCTTGCGAGTTTACTCTACCACAGCCTTCCAGCGCTCAACTGGTGCGGCTTCTATCGTCTCGTTGGCGAGCGGCTCATCGTCGGGCCGTTCCAGGGCAAGCCAGCATGTGTTGAAATTCCGATTGGTCGCGGCATCTGCGGGCGCGCGGCTGCACGTCGGCAGACGGTCATCGTCAGAGACGTCACCAGCGAACCGGATCACATCGCGTGCGATCCTGCATCACGCTCGGAAATCGTCGTACCACTCCTCGAGGGCGATACACTCGTTGGCGTGCTCGATCTTGACTCGCCCTCGGTCGGGCGATTTTCGGAGGACGATGCGTACTGGCTTGGACAAATCACTTGCAAAATGTTGGAGAATTCTCAGTCATAGCGGTAAGCAATGCTGCGGCTGTTGCTCATCGCAGGTCTTGCGACGACGCTGTCGGCACAGGTCGTCATCAATGAACTGCAGCCAGTGCCGCCAACCGGCGAGCCGGAATGGGTCGAGCTCTACAATCCATCGGATACGGACGTTGCGCTCGTGAACCTCTACATCTACGACCGCACCTCTCGTGCAAGTCTCAGTGGAGTTGTCGTTCCAGCACGTGGCTTTGCAATACTTACGCGTGACACTGACGATCTCAAGCTCCTCCGTCGCATTCCAGGCATCGCTCGACTCTACCAGGTTGCCCTCCCTACGCTCAACAATACCACCGAGAGCATCTTTCTGGCGACGCGGGATACGGTCGTGCTCGACTCGGTCTATTACGACATGCGCTGGGGCATCCGCGGGCGCACATTGGAACGCATTGACCCACTCCGCCCAGGATACCTGCGCGATAACATCGGCGCCTGCATTGCTCCGGACTCGGCAACGTGTGGGTACGATAATTCGCTTAGCCTGGTGGAACGAGATGTCCAGGTGCGCTCCCTTCGCGTGGACGCAGGGCGGGCGTTGACGATCGAGCTGGCCAATCGCGGAAAAACAACTTTCGAGCAGCTTCCTATTGCCTTCCGCATTCGGCGGCCGACTGGCGAAAGCTGGCATGAACTCGGACACGTGACGATCGAATATCTACCTCCAGCAGCGACTTCTGCTCACACGTTTGGGCTTGCCGAGGTTGGACTAACTCCAGCGCTTGGCGTTGGAGAATTCCTCCTCCAAGCAATTGCATTGGCAGATGACCAACGCAAGTGGAACGACACTGCAATCGCAACGTTCTTCCAGCCGCTGAGCCTGCAGCAGCTTGTCATCAACGAGTTGATGTACGATCCGCTCGATGGGAAAAGTGAGTACATCGAGCTTGCCAACCCCAGCTCAGATACTCTCTTGCTCGGCGGGCTTCTGCTCGGCGACCAACTTCCTCCGCAGTCGGTGCTTCCATCCATTCCGATACCGCCAGGTGGCTATGCTGTGGTTGCGCTGGACACCGGGATTTGGACGACGTTCCCAGAGCTTCGTGAACGCTCACAGTGTGTTGTTCTGCGAGCGTCTTGGTCACTTGGCAACAGTGGCGATCTTGTTGTGCTTGCTAATCCCGATGGCAGCGTGATTGATTCTGTGCGCTATACACCATCGTGGCATTTCTGGGGACTCAAAGACACAAAAGGCCGGTCGCTCGAAAAACTGATGCCATCGCTTCCGAGCGCTGATCGGCTTTCGTGGTCGAGTTCAACCTCGGAGCGTGGCGGAACGCCGGCGGCACCCAATAGCATCCTTCCGCAAGAGCAATCACTGCTCCAACTGAGCGCAGCGCCGAATCCATTTTCGCCGCACAGCACCGATCCTCGACTGCAGCAGACTACAATCACGTTTCGGCTTCCATGGCAGAGCGCGCGCGTCACGCTACGGGTGTTCGATGCTGCTGGGCTCCCTGTTCGCCAGCTTGCCAATGGTATGTACTCAGGTGCGGAGGGTGCGCTGCTCTGGGATGGACGGAACGATGCAGGATTTGCTGTCGGTGCTGGCGCTTACGTGTTGTTGCTGGAGGCTACGAGCGCACTCTCGAGCGAAACGCTGCACGAACGCGCTGTCATCATCATTGGCAAATGACCACAGGCGCAATGCTGCTATTGCCCCACTTGCTTGCGGCAGCCACCAGCGGCGCCTACCATATTCTGCTCACCGCCACTGGAGAAGTCGCTCGACGTACTTTGCCAGGATGTCGAATTCGAGATTGACGCCATCGCCAACGCGCCGAAAGCGGAGCGTTGTTTGCTCCCACGTGTGGGGAATGATAGCAACCATAAATTGCTCCGCCTGGATTCGGGCAACGGTCAAACTGATTCCATCGAGTGCAATCGAACCGAGCGGGACAACGTAGCGCATGTATTCCTTGGGACACTCGACCCAGATTTCCCAACTCGATTGCAGCGGCTCCAGCGCAACGATGCGTCCAACTGTTTCGACGTGCCCTTGGACAATATGCCCACCAAGACGCCGTGTCGGCAGCAGCGCGCGTTCCAAATTGACGTGTGCCTTCTCCTCGAAAGAGCCGAGCGTTGTCTTCCGGAGCGTCTCTTCGACTGCGCGGACGCAAAACCAGTCCTCTCCACGTTCTGTGACGGTCAGGCACACACCCTGCACCGCGATTGAATCACCGACAGCTAAGTCATCCAGCACGCGGCTTGCTCCAATCGTCAGCTCGCGTCCGCCGTCGGTGGAGCGTACACTCCGAAGGACACCGACCTCCTCGACAAGACCTGTGAACATCGTCTCCGCGTGTAATTTGGCATTATCAACACCACTGCACCCGGGCAATGTATCTGCTTGCCAATCGAGCTGCCGCTCCGTTCGCCGATCGCGTCGCTTCTGCGATGAGCGCCGATGGCTTCGATAGTCTCAGCTTTCTCGAATCGGCGCTCTCGGCTGGACCCCACAGTCGGATTTGCTACGTGGTCCCGACAGGACGTAGGGTGCGGTGGTTGCTCCGCGAAATTACTCGGCGCGTTGCTCGGCGGACGGGACGTCCGCTCATCGGCTTTCAGGTGTACAACCTTGCCCAGCTCGGTGCAGCTCTCTATGGACAGCTTTTCCCCGATGATACAACACTGCCGCTGAGCGACGGAATGCGGCTTGCCCTCTTCGAGCGGGCTATAAGTGACCTTGCCCGCGATGGCAAGCTTCCCTTCTACGCTCCAACTGGAACGCCGAGTTGGAGCATCATCGAGCGCCTTGCTGAGGTCATTAGCGGACTGCGGGAGGACGGCATCCTCCCCGCCGATCTACGTCGCGATCTGGAAAACGAATCCGAACCATTTGCCATTGACCGCGCCCGTCTTGCCGATGTGCTCGCCATCTACGAGCAGTACCTCGCCACGCTCCAGGATCGCTATCGCGACGACACCACCGTGTACGAACGTGTCGGCGATGCATTACTGACAGGGCAGTGCCACGTTGATTTCTCCCCCATCCTCATCGAAGGGTTTTCGGAGTTCCGCGTGCCGGAACTTCGAATGCTCGGAGCACTGGCAACGAGCAACATTGCCGTTTGCATCGTACTTGCATACTCGGAGGTCAACGGCCCGCTCTTTGGGAATCTCGAGCAGACGCTCAATAAACTCACATCGCTCGGATTCGCCGCACGACGATTCGACCCCGAACCAGAAGAGCAGCCATGCTGGCTCCGACCGCGTGCTGCATACCTGCGGCGCTGGCTTTTCAACACCGAGAAGGAAATCCGCAACCCAGAGTTCAATGCGTGCATTACGACGATCGGCTGCACAAACCGGCTGGAGGAAGTCACGCTCATTGCCAAGTACACCAAGCACTGCCTGGTCAAGCTCGGCTATAAGCCGCACCAAATCTGTATCGCAATGCGTGACCCCGAGCGCTACGCAGATCTCTTCCGCGAGCTGCTCAGCGTCCACGGCATCCCCGCGAACATCAGCGACCGCTTTCGGCTCGACCGCTCCCCCGTTGCTGTCGCGCTGATGTCCATCCTGGCGATGATCATCCACGGTTGGCGGCGCGAGGATGTTCACCGTGCGCTGTCGAACCCCTTGGTGCGCTTTGTCAAGGAAGACGGCAGCGTGATTGACGCCACTACGATCAACAACGTCGCCGAGCGGCAGCGCATCACAGGCGGGCACTCTAATGGCGGACTCAATGGGTGGCTCTCCAGACTCAAGCGCGCACTCGATCACGCAAACCACTACTTGCACACCCTCCGGGACGACCCCTACGCTGATCCGCTCGACATTAGCCAAGCCGCGCAAGAGTACGAACAGATCCAACGCGCGCTCGATGACATCGAGCACCTTGCACGGGTGCTCCCCTCTGATCAGCAAATGATGACACCGCAAGAATTCTGCGCATTCATTCGCGACAGCATCCTTGTGGGTGCAGGCATCCTTGGCAGCATCGAAGAATCCTTCGAGCGCTCATGGTCGCTTGCAAAAGATTCACCAGAGAACATCACGCACGCTGAGCTCCTCGAACAGGAAACCCGCGCCTATGCTGCACTTGCTGATGTTCTCACCGAAATTGAGCACTCCTGGTGTGCTGGGGAGCCTACCAAGCGACGACTGCGGGACTTTGCCGAACTGCTCAGTGTGATGATTCGAGCCACGCGCTACCAAATCGCTGAAAAGCCATCCTATGGGGTCACTGTCACTTCGATCGAGCAGACGCGCGGCATTCCCTACGACGTGTACATCCTCTGTGGAATGGTTGATGGCGAATTCCCGCGCGCATATTCGACGGAATACTTTTTGGGCAAGCAGCTTCCGGAAAGCGAGGAACGCCATATTCGCGCCGAACGCATTCAATTCTACGACGCACTGACGAACAATCCGACGGCGCTCGAACGTGGCACCTGGCGCATGCTCATTACCTACCCTCGGATGACTTCGACCGGCGAGCAGTTGGTCCGCTCGTCGTTCATTGACAAGCTGTTCAAAATCACAACGCTCCAGGAGCGTTGCTACGAGTCGCATCGCCTGCTGGCAGAGTACCAGGACAATCCATCGGAGTATGCCGAGTTCGAATGGCTCGTTGCAATTACTTCGCCGGAGGAAGCGCAGCGCAGCGGCCACCAGAGTCATTCGCAGTGGATGCCATCTGTTGAGGTCATGCTCGATACAGCTGCACAGCCCGCAATCCAACCGTTACTTGAGCACCCATTCTCCGCAAGCGATCTTGAGCAGTACGCTCGCTGCCCCTACCAGTACTTTGCCGAGCGCATCCTACGGCTTCGTCCACCGCAAGAACAGGAGCTTGCGCTCAGCCAACTTGACCTCGGGAGCGTGCTGCACCGCATTCTCTATCGCTTCTACCGTACACTGCTCGACCGAGAAGGAACCAGCCAAGGCGGTGTGCCCACCGTCAGACTTGATCCGAATGAACGTGAGCGTTACCGTCAGTTGCTCGTCGAGATTGCATCCGGCGAACTCGAACGCTTGCGGCATAGCCATCCGCTCTTTGCACTGGAATCGGAGCTTCTCCTTGGGACAGCCAGCCACCAAGGCTTGCTCGACCAATGGCTCGATCGCGAGCTGGAGCGCTTCGCCGAAGGCTGGGAATACGCTCCTGCGCTCTTCGAACTTGCATTTGGCATGCGCGCCGCGCAGAAGGAGCAATCCCACGATGCTGTAGAGCTTTCACCGACGCTTACGCTCCGCGGCAAAATTGACCGCATCGAACTTGCCCGTCGCGGTTCGAAGTGGCACGCCATCATTGCCGATTACAAGCGCAGCCACCCAGGCGCATCCAATGCCGCAATCGAGAAAGGCACCGCATTCCAAATGCCGCTCTACATGCTCGCTGCCAGCAAAGTGCTGCGCGAACGCTTAGGGAGCGATCCCATCCTCGATGGGGGCATCTACTACATCCTCCAACCAAAAGACGACGATGCATTCCCAATTGCAATGCCACAGGAGGCTAGTCGTTTCGCTCAGTCGCGTAAGAGCAGCCGCAGCCGTGTTGTCAAAGATTACCAAGAGCAACAGTCACTCTTGCAGCGTGCGATGGACCATGCCGAGCGCATCGTGCGCAACATTCGGAGTGGGATATTTCCCGTTGCACCGCTTAGTCCGAGCGTCTGTGAGCAGTGTTCGTTCGGGAGCGTCTGCCGCATCCGCCAGTTGCGAGACGATGGTATCATCGGCATACAAGCTCAAGGAGAAGTAACCGAGTAACGCGTCCACGATGCTGCCTGCTCTATTTTTGCGGAGGCAGTTCATCCATGCAAGGCACGCATGAGTCTCCAGGTCGCACTCTTCTTCCTTTTCGGCATTGGTGCAATCGCCTCTGCCATTGGGACGATCACGCGGCGGAATCCTGTCGCTGCGGCGGTCAACCTCATTGTGCACTTTTTTATGCTCGCCGGGCTTTACTTGACCCTCCAGGCACAGTTTCTGGCAATTCTCCAAATCCTCGTCTATGCGGGGGCTATCATGGTCCTGGTCGTGTTCGTGATCATGCTGCTCAATCTGGGCAATGAGGAAGCACTCCGCGAGCAATTCACAATGCGGAAAGTCCTCGGCGCCGCGATCGCAGCGATCTTCATGCTGCAACTGGGTGTCTTGTTCAATGCATCCCCGAGCCAGCGCTACCTATCGCCCAACGCTGCATCGCTCGGTACAGCAGAAAGCATCGGGCAAGCGCTGTTTACAACGTACCTTTTCCCCTTCGAGGCAATCTCGCTACTCCTACTAGCAGCGCTCGTCGGCGCAATCATCCTTGCAAAACGGAAGGTCGAATAGCTCATCAGAGAATCCATGAATCTCCAAGCCATCCCCTTCGAATGGTATCTCATCCTGGCAGCGGTACTCTTTACCATCGGTGCCGTTGGCGTGGTCACTCGGCGGAATGCCATCGTTGTGTTCATGGCCATCGAGATGATGCTCAACTCGGTGAACTTAGCGTTCATCAGTGCTGCGCAATTTCTCGGTGACATCAACGGGCAGCTTTTTGTCCTCTTCGTGATGGCCGTCGCCGCAGGCGAAGCGGCAGTAGGGCTTGCAATCGTGCTGGCACTGTTCCGCAACAAACGGACGGTGTACGTGGACGAAGTGAACGTCCTCAAGTGGTAGCGTGGCGACGAATGCGCTCGAGGAAATAGCTCTGCGCGTTGATGGCATCTTCCCCTGCGTTCGGTGATCGCTTCACGCGCCGCCCATCAGGCAGCAGGATGCGGGATTTCTGGTTGTCCTTCCAGTACAGCTCGAACACTTCGCACAGATGCTTGGCAATGCCAGGATCGGGCACTTCGAGCAACACTTCAACGCGTCGGTAGAAATTGCGTGGCATCCAGTCGGCACTGCTGAGGAAGACTCGACGCTCTTCCCCACACTCGACGATAACCATCCGTGAATGCTCCAGGAACCGCCCGACGATGCTCCGGACCTCGATGTTCTCGCTGACGCCAGGAATGCCGGGCCGCAAACAGCAAATGCTGCGAATGAGCAACCGCACCGTCACTCCCGCCATCGAAGCACGATAGAGCGCGCGAATAACTTCGGCATCAACGAGTGCATTGAGCTTAGCGGCAATGGTAGCCGATTTTCCTTCCCTGCGGGCTGCAATTGCAGCTTCAATCAGCCCCAAGACTGCCTTGCTCATCTCCATCGGTGCAAGCACCAATGAATGAGTTTCCGCATGCCGTGCATTTGCCGTAAGCACATTGAACAGCGTTGCAACGTCACGGCAAACGTCCTCTCGTGCGGTAAAGTAGCCAAAGTCGGTGTACACGCGTGCCGTGCTCTGGTTGTAGTTGCCTGTCGAAAGGTGCGCGTACATTCGAACACCGCCCTGCTCACGGCGCACGATCATCAGCGCTTTGGCGTGGACCTTCAGCCCCAACACACCATAGACGACGTGGACACCAGCGCGTTCGAGCTCCCGCGCCCAGACGATGTTGTTTTCCTCATCAAAGCGCGCTTTGAGTTCGACGACAGCAGTGACGCTTTTCCCGTTCATCGCTGCTGTCTTGAGTGCTTCGATGACCGGAGACTGCCCACCGGCTCGGTAGAGGATGATCTTGATTGCAACGACCTGCGGATCTTCGGCTGCACCGCGCAGGAGCTTGACGACGGTATTCGAGAATGAATCGAAGGGATGGTGCACCAACACGTCGCGCATGCGGAGCATCTTGAAGATATGGGCTACTTCTCCCTGGAATTCTGGCGGAATGCGTGTGGTGAACGGCTGATCTTTCAAGTGGCGCAGGTCGAGCCGCAACAAGGCGAGGAAATCCGAGAGGTTCAGCGGCCGACGGTATGCATAGACATCCTCCGGCTCCAATTCGAGCGAACGCATGAGCAACTGGCGGAGCCACTGGGGCATTGCAGCATCAACTTCGAGCCGCACTGCATCGGCACCCCAGTTCCGTATGCGCGTTTGCTCGGCGATTTCGCTCAAAAGATCTTCGGCTTCATCCTCGGCAATTTCCAGCTCAGCGTCGCGCGTGACACGAAAACAGTAGCTATCGAGCACGTCCCAGCCGCTGTAAAGGTGATCTGCGTTGGATTGGACTACTTGCTCAAGGAGCACAAACGCATGCCCGGAATCCTCAGGGAGCGGCAGCAAGCGCGGCAACACCGGAGGAAGCTGGAGCACACCAACGGCGCGATCTGCACCTTCTCCCTTGTGCGTATCGCGAGATGCTAAGTGGAACGCGATGTTGATTGTCCGATTGAGCAATCGCGGGAATGGGTGTCCAGGATCGAGCGTAAGCGGCGTAAGCACTGGGAACACATCGCGCAGAAAGTACTCGCGGAAATACTGGCGCTGCTGTTCGGTAAGCGCGGCGTACGGAACGATGCGTATTCCTTCAGCCGCAAGGCTCGGCAGGATATCATCGAGCAACGCATGCTCGTGCCGTGCGTAGAGATCGAGCAACCGCTCTCGAATCCGGCGGAGCTGCTCCTGCGGTGGGATGCGATCCGGAGTCGGCTCGATGATTCCAGCTTCGATTTGCTCTTTGAGCGCGGCAACGCGAATCATGAAGAACTCGTCGAGGTTCGACGCCACAATGCAGAGCAACTTGAGCCGCTCCAGGAGTGGGTGCTCAGGGTCGAGTGCTTCTTCGAGCACTTCCTCTTGGAAGTCAAGCGCGCTTAGCTCCCGGTTGAAGTAGAGCGACGGATCGTGCAGGTCAACGCACAAGCGCTGCTGTCCGTTCGCACGGCGGAGTTTTGACGTTGATGCGGTCGTCCGTTTCACCGCTCAGCTCCTGTTAGTGTCACCATGCGGTCGTAGTGACGAACAAATCGTACAACTGCTGTGGCAATGCTGTGTGCAAGGCGTTCTTGGTATGCTGCCGATGCCAGAAGACGTTCTTCTTCAGCATTCGAAAGAAATCCCATTTCGACCAGCACCGATGGCATCGCAGCGCCAACTAAGACGAGAAACCCCGCGCTTTGGACGCCACGTGAGGGACTGTGCATCTGGTGTTGGAGCGTGCTATCGAGCGTTGCAGCCAGCAAGTGGCTCAAATCGAGCATTCCATGCTGCGCAGCTGAGGCAAGGATCTGGTGTTCGATTTGCCCCAGCGGGTAACGATTGCGATCGCGTTCCAGTTCGATGGAGGCATTCTCGCGTGCTGCAACGCGAGCGGCTTCGTCGCTTCGCGATGGGCTGAGGACGTACACTTCCACACCACGAGCAGGATGCGGTTTGGTTTGTGCTGCATTGCAATGCAGCGAAATGAATACGTCCCCTCCTGCGCGGTTTGCAATTTCGGTCCGGCGGTGGAGCTCGACGAAACGATCATCCCGGCGAGTCAGCACAACGCGAACCCCCGGCAACAACGCACGGAGATGCCGCTCCAGCCGCGTAGCAACCGCGAGCGTCACCGTTTTCTCCAGCGTTCCACGAACCCCAATGGCCCCGACATCGTGACCGCCATGCCCAGGATCGAGCACAATGCAGTCGAGCCAGGAACGCACGCTCTCTCCGCTTGGCGCAATCTCCAATACGAATGTCCGTGCCGATTGTGGAAACACGCGCACTGTGCGTCCGCTCTGAGTCAGCTCAAGCACTAACGTCGCACCACGCTCGGAATGCTCCAGCCTAAAACGTCGAAACCGAATTTTCTTGAGTGGTGCAAGGTCGGAGCCTTTCTCACTGACCCCATCGAGTGCAAGGCGAATAATCCTTCCGCGGTGATCGGCGTGAACAGCTTCCGGTGGCACCGCATGGCTCAAGGTGATTTGAATGCGTGTTGTGTCTTTATACACCCGAGGAACGATACGCGTGATAGTCGCTGGTGTTTGTTGTTCCACGGGAACAAGTGCAGTACTTGCCAGCAGCGCCGACGCGCGGAGAATGTCGGATGGCTTACGCCTCTCTGTTTGGCTTTGCAACTGCTCCAACGAAGGGCGACGCAGCGAGGGCGGCAGTTGATACCGCAGCGGTGCCTGGGGATGCTGCCGTTCCAGCGGAAACGGGAGAACTTTCGCCTGAAGCGTTGCTGGATTCCATCGAATGAACCCACGCTGTGCCAAAAGTCCCAGCCAATCATCGAGTGGAACGAGGATCTTCCCATTGCGAACAATCGCAGGCCGCAAACTTTGGAGTACTTGCCGCATGCCTTCACCCTCGACGAGGAAAAAAAAGCCCGGGGCACACCATCGGAACGTCCATCTACCGAGCTGGGCGACATCGGGGCGCAGATGCTGGCGCTTGCTGCTCTGCAGTGCTTCCAAAGCAATGTAGCGGCAGGAAGCAAGCTCGACGATCGGGATACGCATGGGTTTGGCTACTCCTGCACCATCGAGCAGAAGGTACGCTGGTACTGCCCCTGCAACCGACAGTGGAATGCACAGCAGGAATGCAAGCCACATCATGGTGCACCATGTCGTGATGAGCGCGTGCGCGATGCCACGAGCACAAGCTGCTGGATATCTGGGCGCCGATCGCTTCCGAGCGTGCCAGCAAGCTTGTAGTAGCGCTCCGCTGTCGGCCGCCAGTAGATGCGCCATCGTTCCATGAGATGTTCGATCGGTACTCCACTTTCTGCAAGAATGATGCCACCGGTATGCCGGAGCGAGAAAGGCGTCAGCCGGAGCGTGTCCTTCTCGCTTCGAATTCCTGCTTCCTCAAAGCGCCCTTCGATGGCAGTGTGCATCCAGCGAATACTCAGCCGCTTCCCGTGGGAGCGGCGGCTCATGCTCCGAAATACTGGTTGCTGAGGTTCCAGGGGTTCGAAGAGCGCCATGTACCTGCGGAGCGCATCCACTGCAGCTGGCGGAAGCAGAACCGTATCGGTTTTGAGTCGCTTCCCTTTGCTCCGCACGCGTGCGATCGACTGCTTGCCAATCCGTTCGATGTCACCGACGTCCAAATGGTGCAGTTCAACTTCGGAAAGTCCAGCTCCCAGCATCAAGAGTACCATCGCACGGTCGCGGAGGTGTTCTTCGTCGTCACCATTGAGCACCGCAAGGAGCCGATCGAGTTCATCGAGCGTAAGCGCGCGGCGATGGTACCGCATCGGACGTTTCCCACCGCTGACAAGCCGTGCAGGGTTTTTCTCGAGCACACCGCACTCGACCAAAAACTGGCAAAATCGCCGAAGCGCTGTCATGTACTGCGACATCGCAACTTCGGTCAAGCCAACGCCGCTGCCCCGACGTCGGCGCTTGCGGTGGAGCAAGTACTCACGGTATCGCTCAATACACGCTGGCGTAAAGCGGAATCGCCGATCAACGGAGGCAACGTAGTACACGAACTCCCGGAGACACCGCTTGTACGTGCCGACCGACTGCGGACTGTATCCTTCGAGCGAGATGATGTACCGCGCCACAAGCTCTGCAATCTCCTCGTGGGAGAGGGCTACGGGAGTGAACGTATCTTCCGCACCAGGGATGAGGAGCGTGCTTCTACGTGGCATCGCCGGCTGTTTGTTGTTCGATACGATCGTGTTCGGCATCGAGTGCCGTTGTCCAGCGCGTAAAGTACATCATCAGGACAGCCGTAACTGGGACAGCAATGATGAGACCAAGGAACCCAAAGAAATGCCCGAATACAAAGAGCGCAGCAATCAGAAGCACGGGGTGCAACCCAACGCGCTTACCCGTAACGCGGGGGTCAATGACGTATGCTGCAAGAAAATGCAGGACGTTGACGATAATCGCCACTGTGATAATGTCACCAAGTGGGTGCGGAGGATTGGCGAGAATAATCGTGACACTTGCGATCAGCAAGCTCGCCAGCAGTCCAACGTAGGGAATTGGGTTGAGCAATCCACAGAGCACGCCGAGAATGACGCCATAAGGAATGCCCGCAATCGAAAACGCTACCACTGCACTGACACCAACGAAGGTCGCCGTGATGAGCTGACCGGTGATGTACGCTCGAACGATCGTATCAATCGCGCGCAGATCTGCGAGCACGCGTGGTGCACGTGTGCTGAGTATCGTTACGATCAAGCGCTTGAGCTTTGGAATGTCCACCAAAAAGTAGAACGTCAGCAGCGGAACGAGTACGATGTTGACAAGCTGTGCCACGATTCCTGCAGCTCCCTCCAAAAAGCTACCGACCAAGGAAAACAGGTACTGCGAGATACCTTCCAAGCGCGGGATCAAGTAGTCCTGCACAAGCGAGCGAACCTGGGAGCTCGGAATCCCGAACGATCCAAGCCACCGATAGAACTGCCGACTCTCGAGAAATTGCTGCGAGGCGGTCACGAAGGAGGAAATACTTTTGACGATTTCCTGCAGTTGTGTCCACGCCAACGGTGCGACGAACACCGCAACGAGCACGACAATACCTACCAGCAGTGCATTGACAATCAATGCCGAGAGCCATCGGGGCAATCGCCAGCGCTCAGCACGTGCAACAACAGGATCAAGGACGTACGCGATGAAAAAGCTCACCCCGAATGGAAGCAACAGCACCCCAAGCTCGGTGACAATCCACAGCGCAAAGAGCAAGTTCGCCCAGAGCATAAGACGCCGAGCAAGTGCTGACCGCTGCCGCAGGGGGACCAAAAACACCATTGCACTTCCCCATAGGATCAGCGGAACGAGCGCGCTGGAGAGCAACCCCGCCCAGTACAAAAGCCCAGCAATCAGAACCGCAGCGATGACAATTCCCCCACCTTCCCGTACGTGCTGGCTCATCGTTGTTCCCCTCAGCCACAACTGAGCACTATGCTTCCGCTACAACATCCCGTTGCTGGCAGTGGCGATCATAGGCTTCGATCAGCATCGCTGCAATTGCTTCGGGGTAATGTCCCTCGATTTGGTGCCGGTGTATCATCGCTACCAATTTCCCGTCGGAAAATAGCGCCATCGAGGGCGACGACGGCGGCTGGCCGACTAAGTAGCGTTCACGCACGTGTTGTGTGGCCTCTACATCCATTCCTGCAAACACCGTCACCAAGTGATCGGGCCGCGTCGCGTGGCGAAGCGAGAGCGCAACTGCTGGCCGAGCACTCCCGGCCGCACACCCACACACGGAATCGATCACCAACAGCGTCGTTCCCGGCCGCGCAAGGGCACGATCAACATCATCTGGTGTGCGGAGTTCTTCAAACCCCAGCCGCACGAGCTCATCGCGCATCGGAGCAACAAACAATGGGTCGTAGCGCATCGCAACCTCGCAGAAACTGTGTACACTCGCTGTGCAAAACTACACTTGCCGTGACGATGGATGAGGCAAAGTATTTTTGGCTGTTTGACCGTATACCAATTGGCATGCTCCCATGCTTATTACAGCGCTCGACGAAATGCAACGCTGGAGCGACACAGCGCGCTCGGCATCGAAAATCATCGGCATCGTCCCCACGATGGGCTACTTGCACGATGGACACCGCTCGCTGATTGAGACAGCAGCACGTGAATGTGACGCCGTCGTAACGACAATCTTTGTCAACCCACTCCAGTTCGGAGCCGGCGAGGACTACGAACGCTACCCACGCAATCTGGAACGCGATGTGGCGATCGCCCGCGATGCCGGAACAACCGTAATCTTTGCTCCCTCCCGGCAGGCGATGTACCCCGACGGCTACACTACGACCATTGACGTAGGTCCGATTGCCCAACGATTCGAAGGTACTCACCGCCCAGGGCATTTTCGTGGCGTTGCAACGGTCGTCGCGAAGCTGTTCAACTTGATCAAACCGCACGTGGCGTACTTCGGGCAGAAAGACTATCAACAAACGCTCGTTATCGCACGGCTCATCAGCGATCTGAACTTCGACATCACGTTGCGCGTTCTACCGACCGTCCGCGAATCCGATGGCTTAGCGATGAGCTCGAGGAACGTTTACCTGTCCCCCACCGAGCGTGCCGATGCAACAGTGCTCTACCGTGCACTGCAGGCTGCGCTCGAAGCAATTGCACGTGGGGAGCGAGAGCGCCTGCACGTGGAAGCACACATGCGGTCGGTCATCGAAAGCGTCCCTACAGCACAAATTGACTACGTTGCTGCCGCTCGTGCTGAGACACTCGACCAGCCAGATGTCTTCGTTCCCGGTGAAAAAATCGTGCTCTTGCTCGCTGTCCGAATTGGATCAACGAGGCTGATCGACAACGCGCTGACTACGATTCCTTACGACTCATCGAGCACGTAAACGGCATCCACTTCGACACGCGTTGGCAAGCGGTGAAGCGGCGTTGTAGGCGGGCCAGCGACGACGTTTCCATCGCGATCGAATACTCCGCCGTGGCAAGGGCAGAACAACTGCCTCGATGCAGCATCATAGCGCAGCGTACAATTGCCGTGCGTACATCGCAGATCGAGCGCCAGTACCATTCGACCATCCCAGCGGAGGAACATTACACGCTGGCCGTTCTGGACGATAACGCCTGCTTCGTGCTGGATCACATCGCGCAGCGATGCAACACGCACCTTCCGGAGCTGCCAGCGTATGCGGGATGTTATCCAATCTACAAGCTGCCAGCTCAGTACCCCCAATCCGCCAACCCATGCGCCGTTGAGCAGCAAAGAAAGTAGCTGGCGACGGGTCATTGCTGCCGATGAGTGTGTTGGCAAAGCTCGATGAGAACGCCGCCAGTGGATTTCGGATGCAGGAACGCAATGAGCATTTCGTGTGCGCCTGCACTTGGCGTTCGGTTGATGAGCTGAATTCCTTCCTCTGCGATGCGTCCCAGTTCAGTGGTCAGATCGTCGGTCTCGAAGGCAAGGTGGTGAATACCCTGGCCACGCTGTTCGAGGAAGCGTGCAATCGGTGAATCCGGTGCAGTCGGAGCAATCAGCTCGAGCCGGGCATTGCCGACCATGAACGAAGCCACCTCAACTTTTTGCTCCGGCACTACTTCGCGGTGAATTGCCGCCGGCTGGAAGATTTTCTCAAAGAGCGCAATGCTTGCATCCAGATCGCGGACGGCAATCCCAATGTGCGAGAGTTGGCGAATCATTGCACCTCCGCCGAGGTTGAACGACGCCGCGCCGACAGGAGCGCTGCCAGCTCTTCAAGCTGCTGGTAGGTATTGACGCCGAGAAACTGCTGCCAATCAGGATGGCACCATGCGTGGACAGATTCCCCACGCGCTCTCAACGCACCGACTGCATCGGTCAGGTAGAATTCGCCCTGCGCGTTGGCGTTGCTCGTCGCCCGGAGCACCTCGAAAAGCAATGGCACTTCAGCTGCGTAGATGCCAGTATTGATTTCGGTGATGTGGCGCTGATTCGGCTCCAAGTCTGCATCTTCGACGATCGCGCAGAATGTTCCATCTTCCTCGCGGAGGATACGCCCATATCCATCGGGAGATGGAACCATCGTCGTGAGAACCGTCATTGTTGCTCGAGTTTGGTGGTGTTGCGCCAGCAGCGCTTGGTAGGTGTTGCTTTCGACGAGCGGGACGTCGCCATTGGCAATCAACAGCGTTCCTTGCCATTGTCGGAGACTCTCCTCAAGTTGGAGGACAGCATGACCTGTGCCTAACTGCGCAGCCTGGACGGCATACTCGACGTGGGGGAAGTGCTCGGCAAGGTAGGCAATCACTTGCTCCCGTTGATACCCGACGATGGCAATAGTGCGCTCTAAGTTCAACGGCTCAAGTGCTTGCAGTACATACCACAGCAGCGGCTTTCCTTCGAGCAGTGCCAACACCTTCGGTCGGGTTGGGTCCTGCATTCGTTTCCCTTTCCCCGCTGCTAACACGGCGCCGATTACTCTGCCCATGATCATTCGATCATTCGGTGTGCTTGCACCGCGTGGCTGATGTCCACGATCGTATTAGCATCGTCCACGAGCACGACTGTCGGGTGATGACGGTGTGCCTCCTCATCGGTCATTTCTGCGTAGGTGAGGATAATCACCCGATCGCCAACTTGTCCTTTCCGTGCGGCTGCGCCATTGAGACAAACAACGCCGCTTCCCCGCGCTCCAGGGATGACATACGTTTCGAAGCGTTCACCATTGTTGATGTTGAGGACCGATACTTGCTCGTACGGCAGCATATCAGCAGCTTCCATCAACAGGCTATCGAGTGTCAAGCTACCTTCGTAATGGAGATTTGCCTCGGTGATGGTCGCGCGGTGAATCTTCGACTTGAACATGATCCGTCGCATAGCTCGCTCCGTGTGTTTCTCATCTGGTATGCAAAGTTACACACGTGTAAACGAGCACCCCGAGGCTCTATTGCGATGCTACCGGCGCAGCGACCGTAGCCGTGCGCTCGGATCAACCAGCGACGTTATGCGAATGCCGAAGTGCTTATCAATGACAACGACTTCCCCTTCGGCAATCTTGCGACCGTTGACGAGAACGTCCACTGGCTCGCTGACGAGTTTATCGAACTCGACGACCGAACCTCGTCCTAAGCGGAGGATGTCACGAATCATCATCGTTGTGCGGCCGAGCTCGATGGAAAGCACCAGTTGCAGATCGTAGAGCAAATCCAGTTTGGGATTGAGTCCTTGGCCCTCCGCATTGCTGGCCGATGGCTCAATTTCTTGAAATGCAGGCTCGGCGACTGTGACCTTTTCTTCGCTTGTTTCTTGCTGCTCACTAGCTGCTTGCGCTTTGAGCAGCGCATCAATTTCTTCCTGCGACATTGCCATGGTGTGTGTCCAAATAGTGTTACTGACCGTGGATGAGGATGTCTTCGACGCCCAGCACACGTGTAATACGGATTGCTTTTTTATCCTCGACCTTGCCTGGGCGCGCAGCAAAGCGTGGTTTGCCATCGAGCGAAACCACCAGTTCACCTGTAATCGGTGTATCGAGCTTGAGGACATCGCCGACGTCGAGCTCGAGCAGTTCCCGGACCGTAATTGTTGCCCTCCCAAGCTCAGCGACGAGCGGCAGCTCGATCACGCTCAGGTGTTGCTGGAGGATGGGAGCACTTTCCTGCTCGCGGCGGCGGCCAACGTACCGGTTTGCCAGGGTCTCCGTATTGAGCCGCGCGATCACTTCCTCGAGCGCGAACGTCGGATAGCAAATGTTCATCACAAACGCGTTCAATCCGACGCTGACATCGAACGATACGACAAGCACAATTTCCGATGCAGGGGCAATCTGCACAAAGTCTGGCTCGCTTTCGAATCGGTTGTAGCGGAATGTGCAGTCGGTGACCGAACGCCACGCACCAGACAGATCGGCGAGAATATGTTCGACCACCCCGCGCAGCACTGCTTGTTCAATCGGTGTAATCGAGCGGGGCTTCCGTGGCTGTTCGGCTGTCCCACCGAGCAATCGCTCGATGAGCGTCAACGCCAGTGGCGGGCTGATTTCCAAGACCCCTGCGCCGTCGGCACCCTCGATGTCGAACACGTAGAGGCAGTTTGGATTGGTGACCGAGAGGATATACTCCGAGTAGAATAGCTGATCAACAGAGGTTACGTTCACCGTCGCGACCGTTTGCAGCTTCGAAACAAAGTAGTAGCTGAGCGTTTCGGCAAACGTTTCGTGAAGATTCTGGATCGAGCGGAGTTGATTTTTCGAAATGCGGTTCGGGCGGCGGAAGTCGTAGCTAACGACATCTTGGCGCATTCGCTGATCAACACCGAGTGCTTCTTGCTGCGCCGCCTGCAACAGGCTGTCGATTTCCTCTTGCGTCAGAAACTCAGGCATAGCACCTGCTACTGGATGACGAACTTTGGGAAATAGACGTTCCGAATCTTGACGCCCTCGAGAGCGTTGAAGTAGGGCTTGAGATCATTGCGAATAATCGTCCGCAGTGAGTCACGGAGTTTGAGGTCCTGCAGCTCCTCGAGCGTATAGCTCGATACTCGCGCGATGACTCGGTCTTGGATGGGGACCATGAGCTTTTCCTCGACCTCCTTTGCTTTCTCAGCTGGCGATACTTCGATACCAACGGACAACACAACGATATGCGATGCTGAGCCCCGCGGATTGATGAACAGATCGCTTTTCGGCAAAACAATTCCCTCGACCTTTTGCACAAGCACCGGTCCAGTCTCCTCTTCCTCTTCGGTCGAATCCTGGGTGGAAGCATGCTGCTCCGTCGGGGTAGCGGGTTTACTCTCCCCCGAGGGTGCGAATATTTTCAACGCGGCAAGGACAATGCCCGCCTGCACGACGATAATGCCCAAGATAATGCCAATGAGCACCGGTAAACGGATGCCCTTCTTCGGCGGATCCTCCGCGACAAGCTGTTCTTGTTCAACCTCAGCCATGAGAATATGCTCCGTTGTCCTCCAACGATGGTACGTAAAAAACGTGCCAATCTTCCGCATACGAGTATCGGCACTCGAGCGAAAAACTGTTGCGAACAGCTTTCCGCCACCCTGCCAACGGTGAGGCAGTAAATTTGTTCGTGGTACGATAGAGGCCAAGACGATGTGTTGCCGGGCACGTGCTGTTCCTGGCGTGTTGCTATGCTGCGTTGTGGCTGCTGTGATAATCTCCACTGTGCAGGCTGTCGCGGTGGCGAGTTTTCCACTGCAAGGGGAGGCTATCGTTCAACCTCACGTGCTCGTATCGGCTCCCTGGTCATCATCGAAACCGACAGCCGATTCATCGGCCTCAGCTCGGAAGCTACGCTTGGTTGGCGTGGAGCTGCCCTTTGGCAAGGACACGACTGTCCGCGTGCGCTATGCCATGTGCGATACAGAGGGCAATATTCTGCTCAATCCGCCACCGAAAAATCTTGAATTTAGCCTCGAACTGAGCGTGCATCCAGATGCATCTCCATTTCTTGCAACGCTCTTTCCGGAAATTTCCAGTGGCATTGAACGCCTCCGGCTTGTACTCTGCGTAGATGGCTCGATTGCGACAGACCAATACAGCACGCAGATTGCAGCAGCACTTGCACGGCTTGCTCCCCACCTGGATTCAAGCGATACGGTCGCGATCGTCGCTGCACGTGCTGCTCCAGCGCTTATTGCGGCAATGACACCCTCGTATGCGCTGCCGAGCTATGCAATGAGCACCGACGCATTCTCCGGTCGAGGGATTAGCCGCATTGCGTATGCCTGCCTGTGGAGCCTGCACAGCCTCAAGCCGCGAACGCTCATCATCATCACAGGGAGCGATGACTACGGTATGCTCGACGTCCTGCCGAGCGATGTCGTCGAGCACGCTCGCACCGCGAGCACGGCGATCTGGTGTATTGTGCTCGGCAATCGAGTGGAAGCAGCACCGTGGGAGTTTATCGCTACCCACACCGGCGGCAAATGCTACCGTGTATCCTCGCTCGGTCAGAGCCAATCGCTCGAGGAAGCTCTCGAGGACATCATCCGATCGTTCAAGTTCTCCAGCCGTGGTACTGCAGCTATCCCCGCCAGCTTTGCTGCTCGTCTGGAATCTGGCTGCACTGTTGGGATAGTATCTCGCGGTGGAGATTCGCTGCTTGGCGACTCGATCGTTGCACCACCAGCAAGCGCTGCAACGCCACCGCGACAAATTATCGCGCTCTTTGCATCAGGATCCAGTACGATTGATTCGATCTACCTTCCGCTTCTCGATGCGCTTGCAGCAGTACTCCGAGAAAATCCCACACAGGCAATCGAGCTTATTGGACACGCCTATCAGGAGGGAAAACGCGACACTGAGCGCCAACTTGCTGCTGACCGCGTGCGTGCAGTCGCGGCAGCTCTCCGCACGCGAGGGGTACTTCCTGCGCAGCTACGTCTCCGCGCACTGGGCGACCTGATTCCGATCTACCCGGTTGCCAGCTCGGCAGCAGAGCACATGCTCAATCGCCGCGTCGAGTTCCGTTGGCTCGACCCACGCCTGCTCCCCTATGAGTTGGTGGTAGGCTATATGTGGAGCGAAACCGAAGCACTCGCGCAGCAACAGCGCTGGCAGGAACGCGGCTTCAACGCATACATCGAAGAAGTAGTCATCGAGCAACGCCCTGCGTTCCGCGTCAAACTCTGGGGATATGCCACACACCAAGAGGCAGAAGCTGCTGCACGCTCGATCGCTCAACGCTACAAGGTGCGCGTGACAGTTGAATAAGACCTTCCTCGATGCCGGCGACGAATAGCGAATACTTCTGCAAGGGTGCGGAGTGTATCGCGCACAGCACGAACGCGTGAACGCTCGTCGTTATACCACTCAACGGGGATTTGCTCGATCCGAAAGCCAAGCAGGAGCGCCAGGTAGAGCATCTCGATGTCAAACGCAAACCCATCAATGACCGCACGGGAGAAAATCTCTACTGCTGCATGCGCAGTGCACCCTTTGAAGCCGCACTGTGTATCCTCGAACCCCGGCAGGAGCAGTGCTTGGATGAGCTTATTGCCAGCGATTCCGATGAGTTCGCGATACCACGGTTGGTGCTTCCTGATCAAGCCCGGTTGAAGACGCCGACTGCCAATGACAACATCTGCGCCGCTATCGAATGCAGTGCGCATTTTCCCCAGTTCTTCAATTGGCGTAGAAAGATCCGCATCGGTGAAGACGCGGAAGCGACCACGCACTGCGAGCATTCCGGTTCGAACCGCGGCACCTTTCCCGCAATTGCGCGGCATCGAAAGTACCTGAACGTGTGGAGCAAAGGAGCTGGCAACTTCGCTGGTCCGGTCGCTCGACCCATCGTCCACAACGATGAGTTCCCAGGTACACGGCATCGTGCCCAGGTAGGCCAGTACTTTTTCGAGCGTGCCAGCGATACGCTCTTCTTCGTTGTAGGCGGGAATGACCAGCGAGAGCTCTGGCGCTTCTGCTTGCTCGTTCACGCTATGTTGTCCCTTGGGAGGCCATCAGGAGTTGAACATCGAGGATGAGCCGCCGCACTTCCGAAGCGGGAAGGTAGTTGTTTTGCCCTTCGTATCGTGCCTTCATCTGTTCGAGCATGCTGAGCGCCTCTTGGTACTTTCGTTGGCCGAGGAGTTCCCACACTGGGATTAAGTCCAGTCGGAGTGGAATCCGCGGGTCATCAGGTTGAACTGCCTTGTAGGCTTCGATGGTACGTTTGATGTCACTGGTGCGCCCCAGCAAGGCATAGGCGTCCGCAAGGTAGATGTAGGGCGAGTACGCAGGGCTGCGTGCTCCTTGCTCGTAATCGGCGTAGTCCGGATTATTGATGAGCTGGTTTGTTCGCTCGACGATCCTCCGCGCGAAGTCTTGCGCTTTGTCGAGTGCGCCGCACGCCCAGTAGAACTCGGCGATGTTTTGCATGTCAATGTAGTTGATTGGGAATTGCTCAGGCGACATGACTGCATTCATCCGATCGAGCACAGCAACGGTGCGTTTGGTATCGCGTTTTTGCTCGAGCAAGAATGCCGCATATTGGAGGAACAGCCGGCGGTAGGACTCCAGATAGTTCCGGGTTGGCTCGTCGTAATAGACGCCGGAATTGTTCAGGTTGCGGAATTTGAACCCGTAGTGCGGCTCACGGTATGCAACATCGGCGGGGATATCGGTCATCAAGCACTGCTCCATGACGGCATCGTTGATCGTTACCCCGCCGGCGTTCGGTCGCTGCGGAACTGGGCAGATGCGGTAGGCCATCCCCTCGAGTCGGAGGTAGTCGCCCAGACCGACGAAGACATCGCTGCCGGGATATCCCACCGTAACGGAAAAGTACAGCGGTCGCGTAAAGCGCGACGTTTCAATGATGTTGCGGATAAGCTTATCCTGCACGCGAATTAGGTAGAGCTGCTGACCACCTTCGGTGCCATAAGACTGACCGCGGAAGGTCCACTCCATGAAGCCTCGGGCAATGAGCGCAGTATCTTTGGTGAACTGGGCAAGTATTTGGCGATCTACTGGAACACGGACGGTTTCAGCAGGACCGAACGAGTAGCTGAGCGCTTGGTCGCTGTCCTCATCGGTTCGAAGCATCGAATCGGGGAACGAAATCGGCACTTTCTTGGCGCCCCACGGCTCGAGGTTCTTGAGCTGGTCAATGTACCACAACGTATTCCCCAAGCTCAGGTTGACAATGCGTACATCGCGCCGAATGCCGGCGACATCCTGCAAGTACCACAGTGGGAAGGTGTCATTATCGCCGTTGGTGAAAAGGATTGCATCTTTTTCGCAGCTCTGGAGAATGTTGTACGAGTAGTCAAACGGCACGTAGTTGCCAGCGCGTGAATGAATCGGCCAGCCTCCGATCGCCATGTTGACCGGCACAGCAAGCAATCCGAGCGCAGTTCCTCCAACGGCTGCAAGACGCAGGGAAAGACGCTTGGAGAGCGCCTCGATGATGGCATACGTTCCGACACCGATCCACAGGCACCAGACCATAAATGAGCCGGCGTAGAAGTAGTCCCGCTCCCGTGGCTGCGGCTCTTGTTGATTCTGGGCAATTGCTGCCAGCACACCCATCATCAGAAACATCACCAGGTACACAAACCACATCGAGCGTGACGCACGGTAGTGGTAGAAAAAGCCAATAAGCCCGACGACCAACGGCAGCGCAAAAAAGCGAACCGGGAAACGGTCGCGATAGCCACTGTTGAAGTTCTTTGTATCAGCCTCTTTGGTCGAAACGAACGTCCAGCCTGCGTCCTGGAGGTCGCTCGAACGACCAACGAAATTCCACAGGAAGTAGCGGATGTACATGTGGTTGATTTGGTACTGCCAAAGGTAGTTGAGTTCCCCTGCGTAGTTGAGCCGCTTCAGTTCGGGGATCGTGACGACACGTCCATCTTTGCGGGTGACTTGTTTGCCGACGGGCTCATACCACTTGCCGTATTTGCGGTAGTTGCGAATCTTCTGCTGGTCGTTGACCTCATAGCGTCGTGGAAAAAGCAGTGGTGCCTCCCCGTACTGCTCTCGTCCCAAGTACGAAACCAGCGCGCGGAAGGTCTTCGGGCTATTTTCATTCATTGGCGGATCGGCGTTCGCGCGGATGAGAACATGCGTGTAGGTTGTATAGCCGAGCAGCATCAGCAGAAATGCACTCGCAGCAAGCTGCAATGCTGGGAGCGCGCGCTTGGCACCATAGTACACGCCGTACCCAATCAACCCAATGAGCGCGATCGCAAGGAAGCGCACCCAATCTTGGTTTTCTACGTAATACTCCCGCAGTTCATTCTTGAAGGGCAAGTTCCCCGCAAGCATCGTCGGCACCCACATGATGATCACCTTGTACACCAGGTAGAATGCAACAAGGGCGACGATCGTTGTGACCACAAACCCCTTGGGCGACTGCGGGTACCGGCGGAAGTACACCAGGTACACGATGGAGAAAATCGCAAGGATTGAAAGCAGGTGCACCCCCGTCGAAAGGCCGATCAAATACGCAATCGCAAGCAGGTAGCGCTCATGACCAGGAGTGTCCGCCTGCTCATTCCACCGCATCATCAGGTACACGATAATCTGCACAAAAAGAGACGATGACGCATAGACTTCCGACTCAACGCCATTGAACCAAAACGTATCGGAAAAGTTCAGTGCTAATGCGCCGACAAGCGCTGCTCCACAGACATGGAGTGCATCGAGTGTGCTCTCGATTCCACGTTGCCGAAAGTGGATGATAACCTTGACAATCGTCAGGTACAGCAGCCAAATCGTTAGTGCAGATGCAACCACAGAGACGAAGTTGATACGCACGCCCGTATCCCACTCTGGCTGACCACCAAGCGGAAGGAGCATATGGAACAGCCGTCCGACTGCAAGGAAAAACGGTGCTCCCGGCGGATGCGGTACCTGCTGCCAGGCAGCAGCTGCGGAAAATTCCCCGCAATCCCAGAATGGCACCGTCGGTTGCACCGTCAGCGAATAGGTTATCAGCGAGACGAGCAGTGCGAGCGCTGCGAAGCTGCGGTGAATCCACCGTGCGTGTTTGTCCATCGAGATTCCTGACCTGATCGTTGAACGATTGTCTGTTGTATGCTAAACGTTGCAATCTACAAAACTGCCAGATGCGCTCTGAGCACGCTCGAGGGCATCGAGCAGCTGGAGCGTGAGTGCGTCGCAGAGCGCATAGCCACGCGATGTCAAGTGCAATCTTCTGCCATCAAGACATGCCCATCCTTTCTGCTGCCACTCGGTTATCATGTCACCGAGCATGCCACGGTCGAGCCAGACACCATAGGCACGAGCAAATGCATCCAGCTCGATTCCATCGGCGCGAAGTCCAAGAAAGATGGACTCTGCCCGTTGCTGTTCGATCGTCAAATGTTCACGTGCTACAATAGGTAAGCTCCCCCGCTCGATTGCATCGAAATACCGTCGAAGGCTTCGCACGTTGCTCCAGCGGATGTTGTCAACGTGACTGTGCGCCGAAGGCCCAAACCCAACGTATTGGCCGCAACGCCAATAGAGCAAATTGTGGCGGCACTGTCGTCCCGGTCGCGCAAAGTTGGAGACTTCGTACTGACGGTATCCCTGCTGCGCAAGAAACTCAACGGTCATCGTATAGAAAGCTGCCTCCTGGTCCTCATCGAGTGGGATGATCGCTCCTTGCTGCAATTGCCGATAAAGCGGCGTGCCATGTTCGTACACCAAACTATACGCCGATATATGCTCAGGTGCCAAGGCACACACCCGCTCGAGTGTTCGTTGGTATGTTTCAAGGTCCTGCCCGGGGAGAGCATAGATCACATCGAGATTGACGTTGTTGAATCCGGCGCGGCGAGCCAGTTCGACCGCTTCCTCGGCTTGCTGTGCTGAATGGATTCGCTCGAGGAACTCAAGCTCGCGATGATCGAACGACTGCACGCCAAAACTGATGCGATTGATGCCAAGTTCATGATAGCATCGTAGCTTCTCGAGCGTAACGGTGCCTGGGTTGGCTTCGATCGTCCATTCGTAGCTCGGTGCGAGCGAAAACACGCTCCGCAAGGCTGATGCAATCTGCTCTGCCTGCGTGCACTCCAGCAGTGACGGCGTTCCCCCGCCCCAGAAGATTGTTTCGACTGTTGCATCGAGTTGCTCCTGCTGAGCCCACAAACGAATTTCCTTGACGATGGTTTCGGTGAAGCGCTCCATCGCTTCCAGCGAGACAACGGAGTAGAAATCGCAATACGAGCACTTGTGCTGGCAGAATGGGATGTGAACGTAGAGCCCTATCGAGCGCTTCATCGTGGCACCACCCCCAGACGATTCCACCGCACATGCCCCAGCACCGGCGATCGAGACCACAGCACAAGAACCGGCATGCCGACGATGTCGGACTCGGCAACAAATCCCCACATCCGCGAATCGAAGCTACCAGCACGATTGTCGCCGAGGACGTA
>BEHW01000015.1 GCA_002898675.1 bacterium HR20 | reverse complement strand
AAGTACAACTGGAGCGGAACGATGGTCATTCCTTTTTCTTCAACCATCGAGCGGAGCCGCACAAGCTCTCGCCGGTGCAAGAGCAATTTCCGCGGGCGTGTCGGCAGATGATTAGCATACGAGCCATGGGAATATGGCGCAATGTGCAGATTGAACAACCACAGCTCGAGCTTGTCTTTCTCGCGGAAGGCTGCATAGGCATCCGTCAGATTGACCTTGCCCTCGCGCAGTGATTTCACCTCGCTCCCCTGCAGGACAATCCCCGCTTCCACACGGTGCAGGATGTGGTAGAGATGCTGCGCCTTACGGTTGGTGACAATGACGCGTCGTGGCCGCTCCACGGGTTGGCTCATGGACGTTTCCGCTTGCCGATAAATTCGCTCCAGGTGTACTGCGTGGGCACTTTTCGTCCCCGCCGTGCAAGCTCGACCAAATATTCCGCTGTTGTTTGCACAACCCATTCAAAGTTCTCCTCCTGCACCGAGCTTCGCTCCGCATCGGGCGCGGGGTTGAGAAAATCGATCGCGTAGGGGACATCGTCCGAAACTGCAAACTCGACGGTGTTGAAGTCGTAGCCCAGTGCTGTGCAAATTTTCAGCGTAAGATCTTCGATCTGCGCCAGTCGCTCTATCGTTGGCGTCCACGAGGCTCGATACCGCTCGTGGTGCGGGTTGCGCGGCTCATAGGGCATTACGCGCACCCATCGCCGTCCGATACAGTAACACCGGTAGTATTCGGTGAACTCTACCGCTTGCTGCAACACCATGCAGAGATCGCCTGTTTGGTCGTAGGCTGCAAAGAACTCCTCCGGCGAGTGTACTTTGTAGACGTGCTTCCAGCCGCCTCCTGCATGTGGCTTCAAGAACGCTGGGAATCCCACGTACGCAAAGATTGCATCCCAATCGAGCGGATACACCAAGTTGCGCATGGACTCCGATGTCGTTCCCGGCGGATGCTGCTTGTGCGGCAAGAGCACGGTCCGCGGAATCGGCACACCTATCCGTGTCATCAGTGCGTAGTTGAAAAACTTATCGTCGGCGCTCCACCAGAAGGGATTGTTGACGACGACTGTGCCGCCAAGTGCTGCAACTTTTAGCATCGAGCGGTAGAATGGGATGTCGTGAGAAATCCGGTCGAGGATTACATCGTAGTCGAGCAGCGCATCCATCTCGATTGCTCCAACCTTGACGAACTCGGCACGTACATCCGCTTCGTGCATGCTATTGATTCGCTCGACGAGCGCTGGAGGGAATGTCTGCTCCATCCCGAAGAGGACGCCAATAACCTTCATCACTCCGACGTGTCTGATTGTGGGAACTGGTGCGCAAATCTACACGTTCGGCATTCCCTCAACGCAGTGGGCACGGCTCAGCAGCAGTGCGGACAATGCCCTCGACGAGCGACGTGATCCGGGCGCGCGCTGCATCAAGCTCGGCGCGACTGAGGGTGCGATGCACCATCGTTACCGGTGGCCGAGTCAAAATGAGCCGCACCGTAAACTGCTCTTGCGAAGGGAATGCCGACGCTGCAAGGAGTCCGTAAACTTCCAGCTGCGTGTGGTAGTACACAAGCCAATCTTCCGCTGAGCGCTCGTCGCGGCGATTTGTCTTCCAATCCCAAATCTCCCACCCCATGGCCGTTTCAATGAGCACATCGGGCACACCGTAGAGGAAATGCTCGCCGAGCGGCATGATGATCGGCTGCTCGATGAGTACACCGAGCGAGCTGCCGAGTAATCCAGTGCGTTCGAGGAACGCGAGCGTTTCTCGAACGTCGTTGGCGGCGCGCTGGCGGAGATGTTCGTGCGCCGAACTGCGATAGTCCGCCAGCGCACGCTCGATCGCTGCATCAACGGAGAGCTGCCGTGCAATCACGTATTCGAGTCCGCGGTGGATGATCTGCCCTGCAAGGGTGCCAACGATCTCTTCTTCTTGCTCCAAGCGTGCCAGTGCGCGCTGCCACTGGTCCTCTCGCGCGGGTAAGCCACAGCGGTAGATGCGGTAGTAGTCCTTCGGCGATTGCTCGAACAGCAGCAGTTGGGAAGCAGAGACGATCTCCCCGCAAATTGTGCTCGCAACTGCATCGGTCATCACAGAGACGGTCGGCTGCTGCTCGGGTGTACCAGCAGAGGCGCTGACTTCTGGCAAGTCGTAGATGATTTCGATGGACGCATCAACCTGCCGCGGAGCTTCTTCTGGGAACGCACGGACAAGACCCTGTAGCTGCACCGATCGGATGCCATAGCTGGATTCCCACTCGATGCCTAGCGCCTGGCTGATGATTCCCAAGAAGCTCTCGCTTGGCAGCGGCCTGTTGGTCCCATCGGAGTCGGGCGGCTCGACCGTGCCTGCAATGAAGAGGTGGTCTTTTGCACGCGTCAATGCCACGTAGAGCAGACGGCGCTCTTCTGCTTGCTCTCGCTGGCGAAGAATCTGCCGCGCCAGCGTTCCCCCAAGCGTTTCCCTGCCCTCAACCGATGCGATCGTCACCCCCAACTCCTCTGTGATCGCAAGAGGCTCTGGTCGGCCGCTTGTGAGCTGGTCGGCACCGACTATGTACACGATTGGGAACTCCAGCCCTTTGGCAGCGTGAATTGTCATGAGCGTGACAACGTTATCGTCGCTGATGACGGCGGCTTCCGATTCTGTATCGGCAACAAGGCGGAGACTATCGAGCTCCTCGACAAAATCGAGCAGGTTCCGGAATCCCTGCTGCTCGAACTGCCGCGCAGCTTCGAGTAACTTTTCCACGTTCGCGATAATCTGCTCTGCGCGTGGCGAGCTCCGAACGTTTTGGTACCACTGCGTCCGACGCACGAGCAAGCGAACAAGCATCGTCGGAGGCAGTCGCGTGGCGATCGGCAGCAGCTCCTCAAGCATTGCATGTGCAACCGCAATTCGCGGCGGTGCATCGGTGCTCTGAGCTAACGTGGCAAGGCGCTCAAACAGTGATGCTTGCTGCCGGCCACGTGTTGCAATCTGCACAAGCTCGGAATCGCTCAAGCCAACAAATGGAGACCGAAGAAATGTCGCAACCGCAACATCGTCGTGATGATTGTGCACAAGCCTCAGAAACGAGAGCACATCGAGCACTTCCTGCGTCTGATAGAATCCCCGACCGCTCTCGATTCGGAACGGAATACCAGCAGCGCGGAGCGCCTGGACGTATGCAGCAAGCGTCGAGCCTTTGCGCGCAAGGATCGCAATGTCCCGGTAGAGCGCACCCCGAACTCCACCCTGCCTCCCCTCAGCTCCAGGCAAACGTTCATCCCAAACTGACCGTTGCTGCTCAGCGGTGGAGGTGATGCGTGCAATATGCCGGGCAACGAGCGTTGCTGTCGCGATTGCATCCCGCCCAACCAAGAGCGCAAGCGAGCTGGAAGGGCACGTCTCAATGGCACGCGCTGTGCAGAGCTCTTCATAGCCGACCTCGTAGCCGCTGGTCTGCTCTGGCATTGCCTTCTGCATGACTGCATTGACCAGCGCGACAAGCTCCGGCGTCATGCGGAAGGACGTCTGAAGGTGGATGTCGTGTCCTGCATCGGTCGCCGCGACAATGTCTTCTCGCGCGCGCTCGAAGACTCGGACGTCTGCTCCGCGGAAGCCGTAGATGCTCTGCTTTGGATCACCAACGATAAACAGTTCAGGGGCGTCTGTTGTGTGATCGTGCAATGGCACAAGCCGCTGCAAAAGATCGTACTCAATCGGGTCGGTGTCTTGGAATTCGTCAACAAGGATGTGCTCGATTTCCCAGCGGAGTCTTGAGCGCACGCTATCGTTGTCCAGAAGCGCTAATGCACGGCGCTGGAGGTCATCCGGCTCGAACGCTGCCAGATCGGTTTTCTCGGCATCCATCACCTCGAGTGCAGCACGCGCAAGCTCAACGAGAATCGTTGCTGCTCGCTGAGCGCGCTGCTCAGTTACAAGGTCAGCATCGAGCGCGTGCCGAACAGCTACAGCCAGCTGTTTTGCAGAGCGTGCCTTGCGTTCGTCAACGATGCGTTTCCATTTGGCGCGAAGTGTTCCATCCTTTGTGTGGAATATCTCGAGTGCTCGTCGGAGTGCATCATTGCTGTCGCTGCCGAACGCAAATCCTGCGCGGAGCACCTGCCCTGCAGACGCGATAACGTCCGCACACTCTTCTGCTGCATCGCTACCAGCCCGACCAAGCAACTCTTGCCAGAAGTGCACAAGCTGCATGGCCAGCGAGCCGATCACGCTGTGCAGTTGGTCTTGGAGCGATGGGACCGAATAGTTGCTGATCAAATGCGATGGGCTGCTCAGCATACGTTCGAGACTGCGTTCGAGAGCTTGGTAGGAACCACCAAAGACCCGAATCAGCTCGGCGAGTTCGTTACGACGTTGGGTGCTGAGCCACTGTTCGACGATCACACGGATTGCTCGCCGCCGCAGGTGAAGACGATCGGCAGCGCTCAGCTCACCGAAGACGGGCGGGACGTTTGCCTCGATCGGGAACCGACGAAGCAAACTGCTGCAGTAGCTGTGGAAGGTGGAAATACTTGCGCTCACCAGTCGCTCACGGAGGGAGCGCAGTTGTAACAGTTCATCGGGATGCTTGGCTTCGGCAAAGAGGCGATCGAGCCGCGTTGCAACTCGCTCGAGCATTTCGGCAGCGGCTTTTCGCGTGAACGTCAGCGCTACAACACGGCGAACGTCAACGCCACCGTCGAGCAGTACTCGCACATAGCGCTCAACCAGCACGCGTGTTTTGCCCGAACCTGCACTGGCAGAAACGATGAGCGGCCCTGGCTCTGTGACAGCGCGACGCTGTGCCGTGGTCAGCTGCGGTGGGGTATAGCGCAGAGCCATCGTTAGAGCCCGCGTCGGAGCCGAGCGATTGGGATCTTCATCTGCTCGCGGTATTTGGCGACCGTTCGCCGCGCCACGTTGTACCCGCGCTTTTTGAGCTCTTTGCTGATTCGATCGTCGCTGAGTGGGTTGTTTTTCGGCTCTTCCTCGATGAGCTTGCGGATCAGGTCTTTGATAACGCGCGTGGAAACTTCTTCCCCATCATCGGTCAGAAGTGCTTCGCTGAAAAAGTAGCGCAGCTCGAAGATGCCGTAGTCGGTTTGAACGTACTTGCCGCTCACGACGCGGCAGACGGTGGAAATATCCAGCCCTGTTGCATCGGCGACGTCCTTGTAGATGAGCGGACGCAGCCCCGACGGCCCTTCTTCAAAGAAGCGACGTTGCAGGTGTGCGATCGCCGTCATGACTTTGAGCATCGTCACTTTGCGTTGCTGAAGCGCTGCAAGGAGAAATTTTGCATCTTCCTGCTTCCGGTGGAGCCACTGGCGAGTTTCGCGGTTGAGCGACTTCTGCGCCTGGCGCCGCAGCTGTTGGTAGGCGACACTGAGCCGCAGCCGTGGCAGCAGGCTGTCGTTGAGCGAGACGAGCAGATCACCAGTTTCTTCGTCCCGTTCGACGATGAAGTCAGGCACAATCGTCAGCGCTGCATCACCGAATGATTGTTCGCCATAGCCAGGCTTCGGATTGAGACGGCGAATCACCTCCACTGCATGGCGGAGGTCATCTTCTCCCACCTTGAGTTTGGCGGCAATATCGGGGTAGTGCTTTTCCGCCAGATCATCGAATGCATCGGTGAGCACACGGAGCGCTAACTCTTCATGCTTGTTCCGCTCGGGCAATGCCCGGAGCTGGGCAATGAGGCACTCTTGGAGGTTCCGACTGCCGCAGCCGTAGGGTTCGAGCATCTGAATGTGCTTGAGCACTCGCTCTGCGTCGCTGAGCCGAACCTGCGTCAAACCGTCGGTGGGTTCTCCCCGCTGGGCACGCTCGAAGATTGCCTCTGCGATGCGTTCGTTGGCTTCCGCGACCACTTCTTTGAGCGGACGCCGCAAGTATCCGTCATGCTCGAGACTGCCAATGATCTGCTCGGCGAGAATACGCTCAGCAGGGGTCAGATTGAGAAACTGCACCTGCTCGAGCAATTCATCTTCGAGCGTGGGCACATCGCGGATGCGCTGGATGAATGGCTCGCCGTCATCGTCGTCATCGTCACCCCGACGAGGAGAGTCCGACTCGCGCCAATGCTCAGCAAAGTAATCGAACATCGTCTCGCGATCGGTATCCGGCGAGTACTGCTCGTCGTCTTCACCCCTGAGCGCGACTTGCTCATAGTCACCTTCGCCTGCTTTGCTGGCTGAGGAAGAGCGCTCGTCGTACTCCGCACCAGGCACGAGAGCATCCGGTTCGGGGACGCGCTCTGTCCAGCTCAGCTGTTCGAGGTCATCGGAGATTTCCTCCAGCATTGGGTTCTCCTCGAGCTCCTGCTTGACGTACTGCTCCAGTTGCAGTGTCGGCAGCTGCAGGAGCTTGAGGTACTGAATCTGCTGCGGCGTGAGCGTCTGCTGCAGTTTTGGTGCAAGGGTTAGCTTGAGTTTCGGCATCGCTCCTCCGCACCAGTGATGGACATCGAAACAGCATCAGCTTCTGCAATCCATTCGGCGCCGAAGGCTCGTTCGAGCGCTTGGCGCACCGCACCGTACACCGTCTGTCCACGACGCTTGCCCAGCTGCTGTGCAGCGTGACATTCCGAATAGCGTTCGTAAACGAGTGCTCCGCTTGTTGTCTGCCGAACTGGGAACAGGTGACACGACAGCGGCTTGGGGAAATCACTCTCGCCCCGTTCCCATGCGCGGTGCAACGCGCAGCGTGCGATGCCATCACGGACGATCGCAAAGACACACTCGCGGCCATCAACAGTTGTCGTCACCCACTGCCCGCTGGGAGTTTGCTCAGCGATACCGTGTGTTGCAATGACAGCACGCGCCGCATCGGAGAGCATTGGCAGCACACGGGGGAGCACGCGCTCGATCGCTGCGATCTCCTCTTGCTCCAATGGAGCGCCAAAGCAGCCAGGAATTGTGCAGCAGGCTCCCTTGCACTGCACGATATCGCAGGCAAATGGCTCGGTAAAAATTTCGATGTCAACAGCGTGTTGACCGATTGTGATCATGCGCTCCATAAGGCGTTCTGCAGTCACGTTCTGCGCCTATCCAAGCGTATGCTGCAGTGGATGGTGTTTGTCTGGCTGCAAATTACGCAAGGACATGTTTCCATGGTAGCAACCGATTTTTGCTCATTGGTCAACCACGTTCGATCGCAGGTATCCCCGTGGATATTTCCATGCTTGTCCCAATTGCACACGGGACCGAAGAACTCGAAACAGTTGCCATCGTTGATATTGCCCGCCGCGCTGGAATCAGAGTTCGGCTTGCCGGTGAAAGTGAAAACGTCATCTGCTCGCGCGGCATTCGCATCGCACCGGACGTGCTGTGGCGAGACTTGGACGAAAGCGACACGTTCGATGCAATCATCTTGCCTGGTGGCCGCACTGGCACGGAGCGTTTCATTGAAAGTGACGAAATCATGCATCTTGTTCGCCGCCACGCTGCAGAAGGCGCACTCCTCGGTGCAATCTGCGCTGCACCGCTTGCGCTGCACGCTGCAGGTGTGCTGCCGTCTTCCTGCGCACTGACAAGCCATCCATCGGTTGCAGATCAATTGCAGCAGTACGACTACCGCACCGACCGTGTTGTCCAATCGGGCGCGATTATCACCAGCCGCGGGGCAGGCACAGCCGTAGAGTTCGCGCTGGCGGTTGTCGCTGCGTTAGCTGGCGAGCAGGTTGCACGGGAAGTAGCGACCTCGATTGTTGCCGTCTAAATGCGGCCACACGTTGATTGGCATCCGCTTGGCAACGATCGCTGGCTCGGCATCGAGCACTACCCAGCCCGTAGCAGGCGCGCGCTCTGCATTGTCCATGGCTTTCGCGCTTGGCATCGCTGGGGATTTCTTCCCCTGGTCGCGCAGTGGTTCGCCGAACGCGGCACTGCAGCGTATGTCCTTGCGCTTCCGTCCAGCGGTTACGGTCCAGACGGGTTTTCCGCTGCACGGTTTGAGCAGGCCACGATTACCAGTGACCGTGGAGCACTTCGCTTGGCAGCCGAGCTTCTCCGGAGCAATCACACGTGCGTTGCAGGTCTTGGGCATTCCCGCGGCGGTTTACTCCTTCTGCTCGAGCATGCCGCGTTCGACTGCATAGCACTCTGGGCACCACCGGCGCAGTTTGGTCGCTGGAGCGAGCGCCAACGAACCCAGTGGCGCCGCGATGGCGTTCTCCCTGTCGGAGCACATCCAGAACTGGGGATACCGTTGCACCTTGGAGTTACCTACCTGGAGGATCTAGAGCGCCATCGCTATAACGACGCGCTCGAGGATGCACTGGCAACGTGCCGGACACCGGTTGCGATCATCACTGGCGCAGAAGACCTCGTTGCGCCACAAGCGGACGCAAAGCAACTGGCCAGCAAACTGCAACACTGCGATCACCGAGAGCACATCATCCCAGCAACAGGGCATACCTTCGGCACCGAACACCCCGCTGCGCACCGTTCGCTCGCGCTGGAGGAAGCATTGGAGCGGACGAGTGCATTCTTCAATGCCGTTTGCACTGCTTCCTAAGTTTGCTGCTGAACACACAAGACCTGCAATGAAAACACCGCGCACCCTCTCGTTCAAAACCAAGATCGTCTGCACCGTCGGCCCTGCTATCGGGACGGAAGAAAAGCTCACGGCAGCAATCGCTGCAGGCGCTTCTGCGTTTCGGCTCAACATGAGTCACAGCACGCACGCCGTCCACAAAAGCTACATCGCCGCCATTCGCGTCGCAGAAAAAGTCACTGGCACGCATATCCCCATCATTGTGGACCTCCAAGGTCCTAAGCTTCGCGTTGGCGAGCTTGGCAGCGGCGTGACCCTCGTTCCTGGTCGCGAAATCATCCTTGCCGATCCGGCAGTGGTTCGCCGCAAACGACTCAAATTCCCCGAAGGGGCAATTCCGGTTGAGTACCCCACGATTGCCAAAGATCTCAAGCCTGGCGATACGGTGCTCTTTGACGATGGCTTGCTTTCTGTGCAGGTGACCGAGGTCCGTGATCCCTTCGTCAAAGCGCTGGTCCTCTACGGCGGAGTCCTCCGATCGCGGAAAGGGATGAATCTGCCGAACGTTGCCGTGAGTGCATCGGCGCTGACGGCAAAAGACCGCCGCGACTTGGAGTTTGCGATCGCCGAAGGAGCCGACTACGTCGCTGTCTCGTTCGTTCGCCGGCCGAGCGACATCGAAGCAGTGCGGCGGTTCCTTGAGCAGCGGCAGTCTCATCTCGGCATCATCGCCAAGATCGAAAAGCCCGAAGCGGTCGAAGCCATCGAGCAAATCATTGCGGTCAGCGATGCGGTCATGGTAGCGCGGGGTGACCTTGGCGTGGAAATTCCTGCCGCCCACGTCCCGCTGGTACAAAAGCGCATCATCGCGCTCTGCAACCATGCAGGCAAGCCCGTCATCACCGCAACGCAGATGCTCGAATCCATGGTGACCAACCCGCGTCCGACCCGCGCTGAGGCCAGCGACGTTGCAAACGCAGTCCTCGATGGCAGTGACGCCGTCATGCTCAGCGCCGAAACGAGCGTTGGCGCCTACCCAATCGAGGCAATTGCAACCATGCGTACCATCTGCACCGAAGCGGAGCGCGAGCTCTTGCGTCGCCGGCGTTTGGCGGAAACATTCCAGCCCATCCCCTCTGCCAGTACCGAGAACACCGATGCAATTGCTGCTGCGGCTGCGTTGATTGCCGAGCATCGAAAGATCGATTGCATCGCGACGTTGAGTTACTCCGGCGAAACTGCGCGACTTGTGGCAGCACGCCGCCCGCGGAGCATCATCATCGCCGTCAGTACTGTCGCCGAAACGCTCCGCCGCGTCGGGCTTTACTGGGGAGTCTATGGCATGAAGCTCGACGAGATCACTACCACTGATGAAACGATCGAGCACATCAAAAAGCTGCTGCTCGGCAAGGGATACTTTGCCAAAGGTGCTACGGTCCTGTTCACCATCGGGCGTCCACTCGTGGCGCGGTCGCGGACGAACATGCTCTCGATCGAAACACTTTAGCTAACCGAGTTTTTCCGAGCACTTGCTCCTTAGACAGCGTTCTACCGGTAGCGAACCTCGACGACACGCCGACGCATGTACTCGAAGTTCTCCCGCTCCAGATTCCACTCCAGCCGTACCTCCATCGGAATGCGCACCGGGCCGCATTGTTGCCAGTCGGAGCAGTACATGGTGCATTGCTCGCGTTCGAAGCCAGTATCAGCATCGCGGTATTTATCGAGCGTCACAATGCGTTCGACATCACCATCGGCTGTGAAATAGAAATCCGCACGGATGGTGATCCCGTGGTCGCTCAGCACTGCGCGAGCAGCAGCGGGATTCTCGAGCGGTTCCCAGCGGAGCAATCCTCCCGGCAACAGCGAGGTGGGAAACCACACCGTCTCCATGAGAACTCGGACCAGCAGCGCTTCGTTTGCTTCCGGGCCATCAGGGTCAAAAAGGGTAAGCAGATTCCAGAGTTTCATACTGCCCCGACCACTGCCGGTCGCATACGCCAACTCGATTGTGTACCAACGAATGGGAGAATACCACACTCTCGCATTCCACACCATCCCCGGAACAGTGCCCGAATAGATTCCCCGAGCAGTGAGTTTTCCCCACCGCGGATAGGCAACCGACCGAAATGCTCCTTCTTCGTAAAGCTCGACCCATTCTGCCGGTTGTGCGTTGCCGATTGCGCGCTGCAAATACCGCTGGACGGGTTCTGGAAGCATTGCCGGCGACTGCACGGCAAGCTGCTGGTGGCGCCGTTGCGCGATAGCAGCCTTCAGCCGTGCAAGCAACCGCCGTCGGCGCACCCGGTCGCTCAAAGCACGCGCAACGAATATCACCACCAAAGCCGCAATTGCTGCAACGGCAATAAAAAGAGCTTTCGGCATCAGAGCAGGCACCGAAGAGAATACTTGCAAGCAAAACTACCGCCCGACCAAGAAACATGCACAGAGCATTGCTTCTGTACCTGTATGCTTATCCCGCATTTCTGGCCACGCTGCGTCTATTGCGTCGCCGTTGGCAATGCTGGCAATCCGTGGAGATAGCTCCATATCGCGCGAAGCTCATCATCGCTCATTCTGCCAAGCTGAACAAACGGCATCCAGCGGCTCCGCCTCCCGCGGATGTTGGTGATGAACATATCCTCGTCCCAGCTACCTAAGTTTCCACCAGGAGTTAGGTTCGGAACTGGCGGTCCTTCCGGGTCCGGATGCTTGCCCCCTGCCAAGCGCTCACCATGGCAATTACGGCAGCCGAATGTCGTAACCAGATAGTTCCCATACGCAGCCGTCACTCCGCGAGGCGGCGTTGGTGGTACTGAGTCATGGGGAATCACTTCGGCTGAGATATCACCGAAGGCACCCATACCAACGAGAACCTTTGCCAGCGTTGTGAGCTCTCGCTTTCTCCCCACACCATCGGCCGCAGGTGCAGTGCGAAGAAATGCAACCAGATGACCGACGTCAGCATCGCTGAGATAATGGAGGTCTTTCGATGGCATGATGAACGTCGGCTTCCCTTCGGGGGTTATGCCGTGACGAATTGCTCGGACCCAATCACTGGTGTTGTGATAGAGTGTCGCAACGCCACCACGGCCACGCGTCAGATTGGGAGCATTGACTGAACCAAGCGATGGATTGTGGAAGAAAGCTGTACCCGCTGCGTTGTCTCCATGGCACTCGGAACAGTAGATCGAGAAAAGCCGTTTTCCTTCCGCAACCGAAGCAGAATCGGTTAGCACGGCGACAGCACGAGGTTCGATGTGGTAGGTCCTATCGAGTCTCGAATTGACCCAGAGCATCATGCCAATGACAAACACAACCACACCACCAAGAGCAACAGCGATGGCAATGCCGATCCACTTGAAGACCCGCTTCATGAAATGTACCCGTAGTTGTACAACACATAACCCCCCGCGACTATGCTGGAAGATGAACGCAGATAATCAGCTCCTTTGAGGTCATCTACCGAACAAAATCACATCGCATCTTCACGAGAAGCCGGTGCAAGATACACAATCACACCTCATCGAGCGGACGTCGCGGTTTGGTACGAAGCCGTCGGAATTGGCTCGCGGTCATCCCAGTGACCTGCTTGAACTGACTCGATAAGTGGTGGACGCTGCTATAGCCCAAGCGATAAGCGATTTCCGTCAAGCTCAATTCGTCGTAGGCGATGAGTTCCTTGACGCGCTCGATTTTCTGCTCGATGATGTAGCGCTCGATCGTTTTGCCTTCCAACTGTGAAAACAAGCGCGAGAGGGTCGAATATCGCACCCCGACCTTCTGCTCGAGGTAGTCGGAGAACACGATTCGTTCGAGCAGTTGCTCATCTCCGCTCCAGAGAACTTCGATGATAGCTGCCTTGACGTGCTCGATGAGGACGCGGCGGCGATCATCGAGCAACTCAAAGCCAAGCGCTTCCAAGCGAGCAGCAAGCTGCGCATGTTCGTCCTCCGTTAGCGGTCGCGGGAGCACTGCTTCGCCGAGTGTCACTGCAAGTGGGTTGATGCCCATCGCCGTGAGCACATCTTCGACGGCACGGATGCACCGCCGGCAGACCATGTTCTTGATGGCAAGTGTCGTCACCGATTCTGCCATAGCTCCAGCACAAGGCGTCGGATTCGTGGCTGTTGACGCTCATAGCAGTACTCTCGTGCAGCGCGCTCGGCATGGTAGCGATAGACTTCCGCATGTGTGTGAAGATGCGTGATCGCCGCCGCAAGCTCGGCTGCATCGGCGGTTGGAGCGTAGCACACGCCAAAGGGGAACTCCTCGAGCACCGAACGTATCGCCGGAAGATCGCTGGCAAGCACAGGCACACGTGCCATGGCATACTCGAAGAGTTTGTTCGGAAGTGCAAGTTCGTAGCTGTGCGAAATTGGCTCAATCCAACACCAGCCGACATCAGCTGATGCCGTCCAGTCGAGCAGTTCGTCGTATGGAACGCTGCCAAGCAGGTGCACCCGCGCAGCAACACCGCACGCGCGCGCATGGTGCTCGACTGCCGCGGCGAAATCTCCATCGCCGAGAATGCATAGATGCGCCGTCTTGAGCAACGCTATCGCTTCAACAGCGCGCAACAACCCACGCCCGCGTTGGACCGCTCCTTGGTAGAGCACCACCAGTGCATCGTGCTCGATGCAGCAACGCTCACGCAAGCGGTTTGTCCGAGTTGGCTCAGCGTAGAACGGCACGTTGAGCACGACCTCTGGCACGGCGCGAAGCGGAAGCAACCGCGCCAGCTCCTCGGCATCGCGTTGCCCACTGGTGACGACGCGGTCCACCCACCGAACGAGCAACCGCTCGTACCACGCCAGAAGCGTCTGCGCCACCCTCCGCTCTGCAAGCGAACCGAGGCTGCTGTAGATCTCACGTGCATCATAGACCACACGCGCATTCCAGCGCCACCGCAACACCACCGCCGGAAGAAGGCAGTAAACATCGCCCGCCCAGAGTACGTCGGCTCGCCAGCGCTGCGCACGCCAGCAGAGCATCACAACAAACCGCAGCCACCGAATGAGCATTCGTCCATGCGGCGGAACTTCTACTGCGAACCACTGCCACTCGGTGCACTGACCCGGCGTGGTGTTCCAAAGCGCAAGCTCGCACTCCGTCGCAAGGGTACGGCACACGTTGAGCGTCCGCGCGTCCTTCCGTGCATCGGCGAACGCAAGGACTGCCACACGGCACCGTTGTTGCCGATTACGCATCGTTCCCGCTGCGGAGGATTTGTTCAGCTCTGCTCAGCAGCTCCGCCGTTTCTGCCTCGCTGGGGGACTCTGCAATCACGCGAACGATCGGCTCGGTGTTCGACGGACGAATGTGCACCCAGCGATCGCGCCAGGCAAAACGAAGTCCATCACCGTCCCAAACAACTGGAGCATCCCCGAACGCAGCACGAAGGCGATCCCGGAGCAACGGAAAGTCCCCATTGACCGCAATACGCCGCTTTCCCATCGCAAATGGGCAATCGAGCAGCCGCTCGTCCCACTCTGCTTCCGAAAGTGAACGCCACAGCGACAGCACAAGCGATGCACCGACGAGGCTATCACGTCCCCAGTGGCACGCCGGGTAGATAACGCCACCGCTGCCCTCGCCACCGATGATCGCACCGCAAGACCGCATGAGCAAAACCACGTTGATCTCGCCCACCGGCGAGCGAAATACGCGCCCACCGTAGCGATTGGCCACCAGCTCGACTTCCGCCGTCGTCGAAGCGTTGACGACGACGGTTCCGCCGCGTACTGCACGCAAGACAGCCTCGACTGCAAGCACAACGGTTTTCTCCTCGCTGACAGGCTCCCCACTGCGATGAACAAGCACGAGCCGGTCGGCGTCGGGATCCACTGCAAGTCCAATCGCTGCATCAGAGGAACGCGTTTCCTGGCGTAGAGTGGCTAAATGCTCAGGCAGCGGTTCGGGAGGATGGGGGAAGACTCCGCTCCCATCGCAGAAAACTGCGTGGGGCTGACCGCCGAGCCACTCGATGAGCCGAACCAACGCACGCGAGCCACTGGCGTTGACGGCATCGAGCGCAACGCGCGCACCACCCAAGCCTCCGCCCGCTCGGAATGCAGCAACCAGCGCCACTTGCCCAAGCGCGGCAAGGTGTTCTTCGATCGGATCGCTGTGCCGATAGTGCCGGCCGTAGCTTGTTTGCTTCGGCGCGTTCCCAGCATCAGCGTACGCCCACAGTCGTCGCGCCCGATCTGGCAAGAGAAAGACGCCATCAGCATCGAGGAACTTCAACCCATTCCACTCTGCGCCGTTGTGCGATGCTGTGACAATAATCCCTCCGGCAGCGTGTGTCCGCTCGACCAGGAGCTGGACCGTCGGCGTCGGCACACAGCCGAGATCGAGCACATCCCGCCCGACAGCACACAGCTCTTGGCAGACAAGCTCGGCGATCTGGTCGCCGCCTACGCGACCATCGTGGCCAACGGCAATCACACCTTCCGGCTGAAGCGCGGCGAATGCTCGCACATGCCGTGCAACAAGTTCCGGCGTGAGTGTGCCATCATTGGTCGTTGCTCGCAGACCCGAAATTGAACGGAGAAGTGGCATCGTCGCTTCGGTGAGCAAAAGTCCAAATCGTCAGCGCTGCAAAATAGGCAGCCAACCGCACTGTGCGCTCATCGGAATCAACCGAAGGATTGACCTCGACGATGTCCACGAGCCGGCACTGCGGCATGATGACTATCCGCTCGATAATTGCTGCGACCTCTGCCGGCTGGAATCCATCATTTGCGGGAGCGCTCACCCCCGGCGCATACGCGGAGGCAAGCGCATCCATATCGAGCGAGAGCATGATGCCATCGCACTCGGCAAGCCGCCGCTCGATGGCTGCGAGCGCAACCTCGAGCGTGCTCTGGCGAACGTCCTCGAGCATCCAAACCAGATGCCCCTGCTCACGCACGTAACGAACGTGGTGGGCAGAGGCTGCAAAGCGTTGCGTCCCAACTTCGATGAGCAGCTCGAGCGGGCATGCATCGTCTTCGATTAGCTCGCGGAATGGCGAGCCGGAGTGACTGCCATCCTCGGTTGGGATGCGAACGTCCAAATGCGCGTCCACGTTGACAATGCCGAGTCGCTCGACACGTTTGCCGAGTGCCCGACCATCAGGGAGTGCAGTATCGTGTCCTCCGCCGAGCACAAGGACGCGTGCACCCATCGCGAGCAAGTGGCCGACGATGTACTCTTGCCGCTGGTGGATTTCCTCCAGCGAGAGCCCCTCGGTACGGACCAGACCACAATCACAAATGCCCACCCGGCGTGGGAGCATAGTTTCACCGATGCTGGCTGTCAGTTTTGCCAGTGCTGCTCGTATCGCCGCAGGCGCTGCCGCAGCACCGCGCCGGCCACCGTTGCGTGCAACGCCGATGTCCTGCGGCACGCCGACCAATGCAATCTGTGGTGGCTTCCCATCCCACTCCGTCACTGGCACAAGGTAGTCCCCAAAGCGACGGTCATCAACTTCGAGACGTGGAGTTGCCGCAACAGTCGGTACTACACAGAGCTGGGCAATATCCCGAACGTGCATGGCTCGCCGATGAGAAATCGTCCGATGGGCGAAAATAGTCTTGCTCCCGCAGTAATTTCGTCCCGGGCTCCCAAATATCCGAGAAGATTCCAGCACGCAGAGCGCCATCACGTTCCTAGGCAGTTTCCTCTCCCATTGCCGACGATGACAGCACCGCAGAATCCGAACGAAGCGCAGTATCTCGAGCTTATGCGGACAATCCTCGAGCGTGGCTCCCCACGCCAAGACCGGACTGGCGTCGGGACACTTTCGATTTTCGGCTACCAGATGCGCTTCGACCTGCGCAAGGGATTTCCGCTCCTAACAACCAAGAAGCTCCACGTTCGCTCGATCGTTACCGAGCTGCTGTGGTTCCTCAGAGGAGATACAAACGTTGCGTTCCTCCACGAGCACGGCGTGACGATTTGGGACGAGTGGGCAGATGAGCGTGGCGAGCTTGGTCCGATCTACGGCAAGCAGTGGCGCCGGTGGCAGTCGCCCGATGGCCGCACGATTGACCAACTTGCCCGCGTGATCGAGGAAATTCAGCGCAATCCCACCAGTCGGCGCCTTGTGGTCAGTGCATGGAACGTCGGCGAGCTCGAGGTAATGCGGCTTGCGCCATGCCATGTCCTTTTCCAGTTCTACGTTGATGGCGATTGGCTCTCGCTCCAGCTGTACCAGCGGTCGGCGGATGTGTTTCTCGGTGTGCCGTTCAACATCGCGTCGTATTCGCTCTTGCTTGCGATGGTCGCGCAGGTATGTGGGCTACGTCCAGCTGAGTTCATCCACACACTCGGCGATGCGCACCTGTACCGCAACCACCTTGCACAAGCCCAGCTGCAACTGGAGCGAACGCCGCTGCCACCGCCGACACTCTGGCTCAATCCCGCTGTGCGCACGCTCGATGCGTTTACCCATGCAGACATCGCGTTCCCCGATTACCAAGCGCATCCACACATCAAAGCAGAGGTGGCTGTCTGATGGATAGCTCAAACGCATGGGCCGACGGGCTTTCCCTTGAGCAGTGTCAGCACTGGCTGAGCGTGCTTCCGTCCAAGCGAATCGCTGTCATTGGCGACGTGATGCTCGATCACTACTACCTGGGCTCTGTCAGCCGCATCTCGCCAGAGGCACCGGTGCCGGTCGTCGAACTGGAACGCCAAACCTGGCGACTCGGCGGTGCAGCCAACGTCGCGCATAACCTGCGGATGCTCGGCGCCCACGTGGTGCTCTGCGGCGTTGTCGGCGACGATAGCAGCGGCGAGCAGCTCCGCGTGCTTGCCGAGCAGCACGGCATCGAACCAAGCGGCATCGTGACCGATCCGACGCGACCGACAACAATCAAAACGCGGATTATCGGCAATAACCAGCAGCTCCTCCGTCTCGACCACGAACAGCGTAGGCCGATTAGCTCCGACGTGCTCGAGCAGATTCTTGCAGCACTCGAGGCATCGTCCCAGCTCGCAGCGATCATTTTCGAAGACTACAACAAAGGCGTTCTCCACCAGCGAAGCATCCCGCTGCTGGTTGAGTGGGCGCAGGAGCGCTCGATCCCGATCCTTGTGGATCCCAAGCTGGAAAACTTCTTTGCCTACCGCGGTGCAACGGTGTTCAAACCGAACCAGAAGGAAGCATCTCATGCACTCGGAACACCGCTGGAAAGTCAAGACGACGTTATCCGCGCAGGACGCATGCTCCGTGAACGACTCCAGGCACGTAACGTCCTCATCACACTTGGCAGTCGGGGGATGATGCTCCTCGACAGCAGCAACCGCTGGTGGCAGATTCCATCGGTTGCGCGCCATGTCGCTGATGTTTCGGGAGCAGGCGACACGGTCATCGCAACCGTGACTGCAATGATGGTCGCTGGCGCGCCGATCCTTGAGGCAGCAACGATTGCAAATATTGCCGCTGGCGTTGTCTGTGGTGAGCCGGGAGTTGTCCCCATTACCGCTGCAGCATTGCTGGCGGAACTCGCCCTTCACGCGCAGCCTCCCAGCACGCTGTCCAGCGCCCGTTCCAGCCGCAAGTAGCAGCCCGATGCAGTAAATTGCATATCCAACATTGCATCACAGTGTCACAGTTTCGGAGGCGAACCCTTGAAAGGGAAAGTCGGCAAGGTACTGACGATCGTCATCCCGATCGTACTGGCTATTTTTCTGCTGTACCCCACCTGGCGCGCCCAGCAAATGGCTGCTGAGCGAGCCAGCTTGGACTCCGCAGCGCAAGTGCAGTGGGATCAAGCAAACGGTGAAGATTTCCGCAAGGAAAAACTCCGTGCACTCAAACTTGGTCTCGACCTACGCGGCGGGATGTACGTTACGCTCGAAGTGGATGTCGTCCGCCTGCTCGAAGAAGCTGCCGACCGTGCAGCAATTGACGAAACATTCGAGCGGGTCATCGAGGAAACACGTCGCCAGGCAGAGCGTAGCGATGAAGAGGTTCTCGATATTTTCCTGCGGAACTTCGATCGAATCGCCCGACCACAAGGGAAATCGCTTGTGACGTACTACGAGCTCGTGGATGTGCGGGACATCAGCGAAGAACGCATCATCGAGCGTCTCAAGCGCGACATCAACGAAGCAGTGGATCAAGCGCTCCAAGTCATCCGTCAGCGGATAGACAAGTTCGGCGTCACCGAGCCGACAATTCAGAAGCAGGGCACACGGCGCATCTTGCTCGAACTACCGGGCGTTCAAGATGAGCGCGAAATGCGCCAGCTCCTCCAAACGACGGCGCGGCTGGAATTCAAGCTGCTCCGGCACGGGAGCGACGTCCTCTACGCATTCCTCAACATTGACCGGTTCCTCGCTGGAAAAGGCGCTCCAGCCGCCGACACCGCATTGGGCGCTGATACTGCTCGCACAAGCGATACAACAGCGCGTGCCGCCAAGGATACTGCATCGAAGGACCCCTACGCTGGTCTCTCCGATGAGGAGAAAGCAGCCAAATTCCGCCGCGAGCATCCATTCCTGTCACTGTTTGCTGGGCAGGTGTTGATCGGCGAACGTTACCAGCCATTCGATATTGCCGAATCGGTCATTCCCAAGCTTCCGGCTGATGCGGAGTTCTACTTCCTGACCAACGAAGACGGTAAACGTCAGCTCCAGGCAATTCTGGCACGTCCGGAGATTCGCCGCATGTTGCCCGCAGACGCAGAAATCGCCTTCAGCGCAAAACCAGAACGCGGAAGCGAGAACTCGCCGAACCGTACCTACGCGATGTACGTCCTCAAGCGTGACCCTGAACTGACTGGCGATGTCGTCACCGATGCGTACGCAACGTTCGACCAGATGACCAATCGCCCGATGGTGCTCATGTACATGAACACCGAGGGCGCAGAACGCTGGGCGAAAATCACTGGGGCGAACATTGGCAAGCGCATCGCGATCGTGCTCGATGGTGAGGTCTATAGCGCTCCTGTTGTGCGGAGCAAAATCACCGGCGGCAGCTCGCAGATCGAAGGAATGGCCAACGTCGAGGAAGCCAAGCTCCTCCAGATCGTGCTCAAAGCTGGCGCGTTGAAAGCTCCCGTCAAGATCATCGAAGAGCGCGTCGTCGGTCCCTCGCTCGGTGAAGATTCGATTCGATCCGGCATCGCTGCAGCGCTGATCGCCTTCGCGCTCGTGGTCTTGTTCATGGTGACGTATTACAGCATGGGCGGCGTCGTTGCTGTCATTGCGATGCTCATCAACGTGATGCTCAACCTCGGTATCCTCGCAGGTTTTGGTGGAACGCTCTCGCTTCCTGGCATTGCCGGCATTATTCTGACGCTGGCAATCGCCGTGGACGCTAACATCATCATCTTCGAGCGTATCCGCGAGGAACTCCACCGCGGCCGCAGCGTTCGCGCCAGCGTAGATGAAGGCTTCCGCCACGCGCTTCCGCCGATCATTGACTCGCACGTGACGACGTTTCTGACGGGGCTCATCCTCTTCGTGCTCGGCTATGGCCCCATTCAAGGCTTTGCAACCACGCTCATGATCGGTATCTTGACAACGCTCTTTACGAGCATCATCGTCTCGCGCGCCATCATTGACCTGTGGCTATCGCGCAGCCCAAGCGCACGTATCAGCTTCGGCGAAGTTCTTCCGGCACCCCAAAGCTAATGTCCACAACTTGACTGAAGGCACGTCATGGAATTTTTCGGCAAAACCTCGATTGATTTCCTCGGCAAACGGCGTCTATTTCTGGTCGTTTCCGTCGTAATCAACGTGATCGGGCTTATCCTGCTCATCTTCGGCGGTTTGCGGCTGGGCATAGACTTCCTCGGCGGAACCGAAGTTGCTGTTCGCTTCAGCTCCGAGCAACACACCGACGCTATCCGCTCCGCAGTTGCTGCCGCGGGATTTCCAAACGCAGAAATCAAATCCTACGGCAAAGCGAGCGAATTTCTCATCCGCGTCCCGGAAATCGGCGGCCAAGGCGAGCAGTCTGCATCGTTCCGTATCGTCAGTGGGCTGAAGAAGGCATTCCCGAGCGAAACGATCACCGTGCTCAAGGAAGACCGCATCGGCCCGAAGATCGGAAGCGAACTTCGCACAAAAGCATTCGTCGCTGTGCTCCTTGCGATCGTTGCGATTTTGCTCTACATCGCATTCCGCTTCGAGTTCATCTACGGCTTGGGTGCAGTCGTAGCACTCGTCCACGATGTTTTCGTTGCGCTGACGTTCGTCCTCATCGGGCAGAAGCTCGAGATTCTCAACCTCGAATTCAACCAGGGCGTCCTGGCTGCACTGCTGACCGTCGTCGGCTTTTCGATCAACGATACCGTGATCATCTTCGACCGCATCCGAGAGAATCGCGACAAGCACAAGGGAATGGCGCTTGTCCCGCTGATGAATCTTTCGATCAACGAAACGCTCAGCCGGACGATCAACACCGTCCTGACAGTCGTCCTTGTGCTTGCTACACTCCTTGCTCTCGGTGGGGAAGTTCTCCACGGCTTTTCCTTCACGATGCTCGTCGGCATTATCACAGGAACGTACTCCTCGATCTACATCGCCAGCGCGTTTGTTGTGTGGTACACCGAGCGCATCAAGAAAGAGCCAGTCGAATCGGCTGAACCACGGCAACCGAAGATTCTCCGTGCACTCAAGGAAGCCTAAGGCAATGTGGCAACGGCAGGGCAACGCAGTCGTCGTTACGCTACCGCGACAGCTCATCGGTGGCGACCAAGCGATCGAGATCACTGACGAGGTTCGGCAGCTTGTCGCCAGCGGCATCGAGCACATCATCTTTGACTGCAGCGCGGTCGAGCTGATCAACTCCAGCGGGCTTGGGATGCTCGTTGCAGCGCTTGCAACGCTGCGTACTCGCGGCGGTCGGTGCACGCTCGCCGCAGTACCGGACAAAATGCAGACCCTGCTCGAGGTCACGCACCTGGGAAGTATCTTTTCGCTGGCTGATTCTGTCGCAGCCGCACTCACCGAGTAACCGTGCCATGGTCACCGTCATCGTCGGCGCCCAGTGGGGCGATGAAGGCAAAGGGAAAATTGTGGATGTGCTCTCCGAAGAGTCGGATATCGTCGCACGCTACCAGGGAGGCGCAAATGCTGGGCATACACTCGTCTGCAACGGCAAAACAATCGTGCTCCACCTGATTCCGTCGGGAATCTTGCACGAGCACGTCCAGTGCGTCATCGGCAACGGCGTGGTGCTTGATCCCGTCGCACTCCAGCAAGAAATCGCGATGCTCGAGCACATGGGCGTTTCCGTCCGGGGACGACTCTTCATCAGCCATAAAGCCCACGTCATCATGCCGTACCACAAGCTGCTCGACCATGCACGCGAGCAGCAGCAAGGAATCGGCACAACCGGACGCGGCATCGGCCCTGCGTACATTGACAAGTACTCGCGCGTCGGGATTCGGGTTGTGGACTTGCTCGATCGGCATGTCCTCGAAGAAAAGCTCCGCGCCAATCTCTCCGAAAAGAACGCAATCCTCGAGAAGCTCTACCACGCCGAGCGGCTCGACGTCGAAGCGATCGTCGCTGAATATCTCGAATTCGATCGCTTCATAGACGACTTCGTCACCGATACGACGATGCTGCTTGCCAACGCAATCAGCCAAGGCAAGCGCGTGCTGGCAGAAGGTGCGCAAGGCTCACTGCTCGATGTGGACCACGGCACCTATCCGTTTGTGACGAGCTCCAATCCGACCAGCGGTGGAGCATGCACTGGCTTGGGTATTTCGCCACGAGCCATTGAGCGCATCGTCGGCGTCGCAAAAGCCTATTCGACGCGGGTTGGTAACGGACCCTTCCCCACCGAGTTGCATGGCACAGCCGGCGAGCAGCTCCGGGCACTCGGCGCTGAGTACGGCGCGACGACTGGTCGGCCGCGACGATGCGGCTGGCTGGACTTGGTCGCGCTCCAGTATTCCGTTCTCGTCAATGGCATCACGGAGCTGGCACTGACGAAGTTGGATGTGCTCAGCACGTTCTCAACGATTCCTGTTTGCATTGGCTATCGCCTCGGCGGCAAACGACTGAAAACGTTTCCGGTGGATGTCCCAACGCTCGAAGCTGTCGAGCCGGAGTACATCGAACTGGATGGGTGGCAGCGCCCGCTCGACGACGTCACCACATTCGACGAACTGCCACCGCAAGCGCAACAGCTTATCGCACTCATCGAGCAACACTGCGGCGTTCCCGTCACGCTCATTTCCACTGGGGCAGAGCGCCATCAGCTTGTGTGGCGGTAGCCATGGCGAGTGAAAATTTCTGATCGCGCAACAGTGCGCTGTATTTTGGGCGCCCACACAATGTTGCACTACGTGTACGTTCGATGCGGAGATTGCAGCTACGACGTTTCCGACCCTTTCCATTCCTCAAGCAGCGCGACCAAAGTGAATGTGGCACCGCCTGTCTTGCGATGATCCTGCAGTGGTACGGCTTCGAGAACGTTCAAGCTGCACTTCGAGACATCGCAGGCGTCTGGGCCTATGGCACCGATCTCCTGACGCTGGCTCGAACAGCGGAACGCTTCGGATTTCGAGCCGATGGCGTTCGCATGCGCTACCAAAATCTCCTCAGCGTTCCACTACCACTGATTGCGCACTACCGCGGCAACCACTTCGTAGTCGTCTACCGGGCGACGGAGTCCCATGTCTGGATCGCTGACCCAGGCATTGGGAAAGAGAAGCTCACCAAGGACGAATTCCTCGCACGATGGAACGGCATTGCATTGCTCTTGGAGCCACCTCCCCAGATCGTACCACACACGGACGTCGCTGACATCCTCGAACGCTATCGCCAACGCCAACGGACGCTCGGGAGCTTGCTCCGTGCAATCATCATCGAGCGATTCCGCCGCCCGCTCGTCGAGATTCTCCTTGCATCGCTACTGCTGGCTGGGCTGGGGCTGAGCCTGCCGCTCTTTACGCAGGCGATCATTGACAACGTGCTCGTGCTCGGCAACAACGCACTCCTTGTGGCATTGGCCGTCGCGATGAGCATCATCGTCGTGATGCAGCTGGTGCTTCTCTATGCGCGGCAGCTCCTGCTTGCGCAAATGCGCATTGAGTTCGAGTACGAATTTTTCTCGCGGTTTTTCGAGCGCATGCTCCATGTCGGGCAGCGCTACTTCGATGCGCACAAACGAGAGGACTTCATCGGGCGATTCCAGGAGAATCTCAAGCTTCGAAGCTTACTCTCGAGCGGGACAGTGCAGGCACTGCTCGATGTGGTGCTCATCGTCGTGCTCGTGCCCGTGCTGTGGTTTTACCATCCAGGATTGGCGGCGATTGCAACGGCGGTAGTTTTCCTCTTTGCAGTGACGACGTTGCTCTTTACACCGCGGCTTCGTCTGCTCCAAAACAAAGTCTTTACGGAAAATGCCCGAACGATGGGCGCATTTCTCGATACACTGCTTGGGATCACGACCATCAAGCTGCTCGTCGCAGAGCTACCGCGGCTGTGGCACTGGCGGAGCATCTATAAGCACACGCTCAACCGAGTGCACTCTGCGATGGTCACGCAAGCTCGGCTGAGCATCATCCTACGGTCGCTGGTTGTGCTCGGCCAGGTCGCGATCTACTGGATCGGTGCCTGGATCAGTGCAGAAGGAACGCTGAGCGTCGGCCAGTACGTGGCATTCCTTGCCATCTTCGGCATCGTGCTGGGTGCATCCAGCTCCGTCGGTGAGCTTTGGCAAGCGCTCACGGAGTTAGGTGTCACCTTCGCCCGGCTGGGCGATGTCCTCCTGCAGGAACCGGAAGTAACCGCTGATGAGGATTTGCTCCCCATGCCGGAATCTGCCACAGTTGTACTGACCAGCGTGAGCTTTTCGTATGCTCCGCAAGCGCCTCCTGTGCTGCGCGACATTTCGCTCGAGATTCCCGATGGAGCACACATCGGCATTATTGGCCGCAATGGCTCAGGGAAAACAACACTCGCCAAACTGCTGGTGCGGCTCTATGATGACTACACCGGTTCGATTACCATCGGCGGCATTGAGCTTCGCTCTCTCCATCCCGCGGAGATCCGACGCCACATTGCAATGCTCCCGCAGGACCCATACATATTCGACGGCACCATCGCCGAAAACATTGCGTTGGCCAAGCCCGACGCAACGATGGAGGAAATCATTTGGGCAGCCGAACAAGCGGAGCTCCACGCCGATGTGCAACGCTTCTACCTGGGGTACCACCAGCGCGTAGGCAATTCTGGTGCGCAGCTATCAGGCGGGCAGCGGCTCAAAGTTGCACTGGCGCGTCTGTTTCTGACGGATGCGAAAATTCTCATCCTCGACGAAGCGAGCAGCGCACTCGACGCACTCAGCGAAGAGCGCATCATGCGCAACCTCTACGCGCATTTTGCCGGGCGAACGATCATCGCCATTGCGCACCGGCTAACAACATTGCAGCACGTCGAACGCATCCTCGTTCTCGATCGGGGCGAGCTTGTCGAGGAAGGCTCCCACGAGGAGCTCCTCCGCCGACAAGGCCTCTACTACCAGTTCCTGCGAACCTACGTGGAAGTGTAAACGGCACAACCTGCTAGTGCCTCCACGCTCTCACCCGTAAACGCGAAAGGGCACCGGACGCCCCAGTGCCCCTTCTCTGTCACCTGCACCGTCCCGCGCTACCGCACCAGCTGCATCGCCTTGCTGGAAACAACGCGCCCATCGAGCACCAGACGGTACTCGTACCGGCCGCTGGCAAGCTGCTCCATCCGCACTACCACCTGACCCGAAACCCCGCGCTCACTGAGCACAAACCCCAACACACGCCGACCAGCTCCATCCTCGATGACCAATTCCGCACTGCCCACGCCCGATGGCACGTAGTACGGTATCACCGTCGTCCCCTCGTGCGGGTTGGGGATGTTGTCGCCGAGCCAGGCGTCAGGCTGGCTGCTGCCACGATTGCCGCCCGCCGTCTGGTCAAACAGTTGCTCCAGCCGTTCCAGCCGCCGCTGCGAAGGCGATCCTTGCTGTCGTGCTTGTCGGTCTTGAATGGACTTCAGACGGGCTTCCCACGCCTGCGCTCGGTCGGTGCCAGCAGGCATGACCTCATCCCATGGACGGTATACCCGAAAGTCGCGATGCTCCTTGCGCACCGCTCCCACACGCCAATCGAACTCGTAGTTGCCTCGCCCGTTGAGCAGTTCCACCACCTCGATACCGTTCAGGCTAACCTGCACGGCAGCCAAGCCTTTCGATTCGGCAGAGCGTGGCGTGAGTTGGACGGTCATGCCTTGTTCGTCGGCGAGTTTGCGGAAGTGGTCGGGCAGCTCGATGCGCGCGCGCCCGTTGACCAATCGTGCAGTGCCACGCACATACATCGCGAGTTCGGGACCCTCGATGCAACCGTACCAGATGTCGCGCGTGGCAACGTCAGGGTCAGGTACGCGGAAGAGCTTGACACCAGCCCATAGCGCCCCAGTGCCGTTATCCTCAACATACATCCCTGCTCGCTGGTTGCCATCTTCATCGTAAACAGTTATTGCTCCGTGGTTTGGAAATCCAGTGATATATGACAACATAACGTTGTTGTTGCCGTTGGCTCCGAGGAGTTTGAAAAAACCTACATAAAGTCCTCCGCCAGCAGGGTCCACACCTGCCGAAACTCTGCGCCAGGTGGGGTCTGTCCCGCCCCCCAAAGTGAAGAGGTTTCCCCCCACATGCATGTTGCCCTGAACGCTCAGCGCGTCCCAAATGCCAAGCGTGCCGTTACCAGGGATCTCTAATGTGGCAGCATTACTCGCAGTTTGACCGAACAGCTGGTTCGGCAGCACTTGGAAGGTGGTGTTACCCTGCGTGAAGAAGGCAGTACCACTCACATGCAACCGCGCTTGGGGACTGCTCGTGCCGATCCCCACATTCCCGCTGCCCAGAATGGTCATTACCTCGTTCCCACTCGGCGCATCCAAAAACGAGAAGCGATTGCTGGGGCTGGGCAAGTGAATACGGAACTGGCTCGGACTAACGCCAAAGCCCATCACACCCGACGTCCCACCATCCCAGATCGCCAGCTTCGTGTTCGCGTTATCGTTCCCCAACGACAACCGCACACTCGGACTACTCGTGCCGATCCCAACATTCCCATCCGCGGTGACTCGCATCCGCTCGGTGTTGTTCGTACGAATCACCAGCGGCTGGTTATCTCTTGTGCCAAGGAATTATGTCGTCGGATCAATGTTGCTATTTCCTCCAAGTGCCCATAATCCTCCACTCAAGCTGCTCGCGCTCGTCCACTGGGCTGCACCGTTGCTTGTCACGAGAACTTGACCATCACTCCCTGCTGCCAACTTACTAACGGCTATCCCCGCCGCTGGCGCAATGTCTGCATTGACAATTGTCCCATCGGCAATCTTCGCACTCGTCACCGCATCGTTGGCTATCGTCGGGTTCGGATACGTCCCCGTCAAATCTCCACCTGCTGCTCCCGTCGGCGGAAAACTCGTCGGCGCGCCCGTGACCTTCCCCCACGATACATCGCTCACCTTCGCATCCGTCACCGCACCATCGGCAAGCTTAGCTGTGCTCACCGCACCATCGGCAACTGTCCTCGCCACATCGGCCACCGCTGCGCTCTCCGACCGCAACGCATACGGCACCGCCGTCAACATCGTCCGCGGCCGAAGCTCCTCCGAACCGTTCACGCTGATCCCAACTTAATAAACACGGTCGAACGTCAGCCGCCACGGTAACGGCTCGACCGTCCCAATGAGCACATTGACCACACCGCGCACCGCCTCAACACGCTGCTCCTCGACGTAGATCGGCTCGCTCGCATCCACACGGTCGTAGAGCCGTATCGTCAACTGATATTCTCCATCCGGCAGAATCCGACCCTGGCTATCGGTCAGAATGCCCTGGTACGACAGCACCCGCGGCACCTGCGCCGACGCTACTGCTGCAAGACCCACCACCAAAACAAACGCAAACCAACGCATGGAAAACACTCCGAAATAGTGACACAGAACAAGGTTACTTGGCAATCATCAACGGAAGGAATAGCTGCTGCCCCTGACAACGCACCTGCACCAGGTAGAGACCACTTGCCAGTTGACTACAGTCTACCATCGCTGCCTGCCCACGTGCGCTCGGGACAAGCTCTAACTCCGCCAACCGCTGCCCCTGCAGCGTCAGTAGCCACGCCGCCGCCGCCCCGCTGCACCCAAGCTCCACCGTCGCACTCACCACGGCAGGCTGCGGCGTTACCCGCGCCACAAACGGCTCGGAACGCTCCACACTCAGCACACCCGTGCCATGCCGATACCAAAAACCGTGCAACGCTGCCTGGGAGGAACTCACCGAGACGCCAATGACCGACTGGCCAATCGTCCCCTGCACCGTAACCGTGCCGTTCGTCGAGCGAACCGCACCGCTACTGACCACGCTCCGCTCGAGTGTCTGCGCCTGCAGCACACCTGCAGCGAACACGAGCACAACCGCATACACCTTCATTGTTGCCTCCAAAGACAATCAAACCAGGCTCGTCACCTTCCTGCACCTGCGATGCCCCACCCTCCGCATCACGCCCACCGCTTCGATGCAAGCGCGGACCACGGTGCAGCTGGTGCGCTGCGAACTTAGTCCCCTCTCCCCTCCTTCTCCAACGAGAAAAAATGCCTATTTTTTGCCTATACGCCACCGAACGAAATACCACCTGCTCACAGGGGGAGGCTGCCTACTCCTCCCTGCAAACGCAAAGGGGCACCGGACGCGCCAGTGCCCCTTCTGTCACCTGCAACGTCCCGCGCTACCGCACCAGCTGCATCGCCTTGCTGGCAACAACGCGCCCATCGAGCACCAAACGGTACTCGTACCGTCCGCTGGCAAGCTGCTCCATCCGCACAACCACCTGACCCGAAACCCTGCGCTCGCTGAGCACAAACCCCAACACCCGCCGACCAACAGCATCCTCAATGACCAGCTCAGCACTGCCCACACCCGATGGCACGTAGTACGGAATCACCGTCGTCCCGTCGTGCGGGTTGGGGATGTTGGCGC
>BEHW01000014.1 GCA_002898675.1 bacterium HR20 | reverse complement strand
TCTCGTCCTCCTTGCTGCCGCAGCGGAAGCAGTGCTCGAAGGCTTGCACCCTGCACTCCACCTGAACTGGCTCGGTCCCCTCTACTCGCTTTCGACGATACTGACGGACCTATTCTGCGCGTTCATCATCGTCGCAACCATCGCAGCACTCTGGCGACGCTACGTTCAGCGCGTTCGGCGCTTGCAACTCGAAGGCGATCGGATCGAGGCTGCCGTCATTCTTGTGACAATCTTTGCGATCGTCACGTCGCTGCTGCTGCTCAACACTGCGCGCGTGCGTTTGGGCACCGATTACTCTTGGGCAGTACGCCCGATTGCATCGCTACTTGCACCGATTCTTCCACTTGATCACACGGCGTTCGAGATCTTCTGGTGGATGCACATCGTGCTGATTCTGGCGTTCACGAACTACCTTCCGTACTCGAAGCATCTGCATGTGTTGACGTCGCTGCCGAACGTGTTTTTCTCCCCGATTGAGTTTCCTCGCCAGATTCCTACGGTTGATTTCTCAGCTGAAGATGCTGCAACCTTCGGCGTCCGCGACATCGAGGATTTCTCCTGGAAAACGCTGCTCGATGGCTACACGTGCACACATTGCGGGCGATGTACAAGCGTTTGCCCTGCAAACCAAACGGGGAAGGTGCTCGATCCGCGCCAGATCATCATTGCCATCAATCGGCGAACGATGGAGAAAGGACCGCTCCTGCTCAAACTTCGCGACTGGGCAGATAACGCCTTGCGGGAGGATCTCCGCACTGCAGCACACCAACTTCTCCGCGGCAAGCGCGCTGAGGAAATGACCGAACCCGAACGCACCGTCTTCGAGACGGTCTTCAGCGAAGAAGAGCGTGCAATCTGGAATCGCCGGCTCGTCGGTGACTACATCGCGCCAGAAGCACTCTGGGCATGTACAACCTGCGGCGCATGCATGCAAGAGTGCCCCGTCAACATCGAGCACGTTCCTGCCATTGTGGGAATGCGGCAAGCGCTTGTAATGATGGAAGCATCGTTTACTGAGGAATCTGCTCTGCTGCCGAACGTGTACTCGAACCTTGAAACGAATGCTGTTCCATGGGGTGGCATGGCGCATGCTGACCGAGCTGCATGGGCCGAAGGAATCGGCATCAAGACCGCCGCAGAGGATTCCGCCATGGAGGTGCTCTTCTGGGTTGGGTGCGCTGGCAGCTACGACGAACGCGCCAAGAGTATCGCACGCGCATTTGCAACGCTGATGCAGCATGCTGGCGTTGACTTCCGCATCCTCGGTGCTGAAGAATGCTGCACCGGCGATCCTGCTCGTCGAACAGGGAACGAATATTTAGCCGATACCCTCACACAGCAGAACATCGAGACGCTCGCGCGCTACAGCGTCCGCACGATTGTGACGATCTGCCCGCACTGCTACAACACGCTCAAGAACGACTATCCACGCTTCGGGGGGAACTATCACGTCATGCACCACACGCAATTTCTCCAGCAACTGATCGAACAAGGTCGGTTGCGCATTAGCCAAGCAGAGCTCGATCGCGTTACGGTCGCATACCACGATTCGTGCTACTTGGGACGCTACAACAACGAGTACGACGCACCGCGCGCGCTGCTGGAAAACGTCCCCGGCTTAGAAGTGCTCGACGTCGAGCGTTCGCGCGACCGTGGATTCTGCTGCGGTGCTGGCGGAGGACGCATGTTCATGGAAGAGCACGTCGGCGAAAAAGTCAACCATAACCGCACACGTGAACTTCTATCTACTGGTGCGACGACAATCGCGGCGAACTGTCCTTTTTGCATGACGATGCTCACCGATGGGGTCAAAGCTGCCGACCAAGCCGACCGCGTCCGCGTTCTCGACGTAAGCGAACTGCTCGCAGAGGCAATCACACGCAGGAGCAATGGTAGTGCCTCGCCAGCAGAGCAGTAAAGCGATGCAGCAGCGCTGCTCCAGCGGGCTATTGGTGCTGCTTGTTGCAGCAATTCTGCTTCCTGGTTGCAAGCAGCGCAACACCCCGGATCCGCAGCAACTCCGCCCTGCTGCTGGTGGGCGTTGGTATGGGGGCATCTATCGCGTCAACGAAACCGGTGAACTGCGCTCACTCGATCCTGTTGCAATCAACGATGTCACAAGCGCCCACATCGCCGAGAACATCTACGACCAACTCCTCTACTTCGACGAGCAGTTGCACCTGACGCCGGAGCTTGCCGAGCGATGGGAAGTCTCGCCAGATGGCCGTCGCTACACGTATTACCTCCGACGAGGCGTGTACTTCCACGATGATCCCTGCTTTCCTGGCGGCAAAGGACGCGAGCTTACTGCCGAGGATGTTGCCTATTCACTGACGCGCTGCTGCGATGCACGCACAGGAACACTCTCGGCTGATTACTTCCGCGGTAAGGTCGTCGGCGCCGAGGAATACTACGCAGCAACGCGGCAAGCTATGCTCGACGGCACCGCGCCCTCGGTCTCCGGTGTCCGTGGCTTCCAGGTACTCGATCGCTATACGTTTCGCATCGAGTTGACCGAGCCGTTCGGTCCGTTCGAGTACTACGTCGCAATGAACTTTACCGGCATCCATCCCCGCGAAGCAGTCGAATACTACGGCAAGGAGTTTGCGTACCATCCCGTCGGCAGCGGACCATTTCGGTTTGTGCGATGGCTACCCGACCAAGAGTGCGTGCTCGCACGCAACCCGCGGTACTGGAAACGAGACAGCGCGGGGAACCGGCTCCCCTACCTCGACCAGATTCGCTTCCAATTCATCAAAGACGACAAGGTGCAGTTCCTCGAACTGCTCGAGGGCAACCTCGAAGAGTGCTACCGCATTCCCTCGGAGTTTTTCCCATTGGTTGTGGACGAACGCAAGCAGCTTCGTCAGTAGTTCGAGCGATTCCAGCTCCTGCGTGTGCCGGCGCTCTCGACGCAGTACTACGGCATGCTGACAACAAGTCCGCTTTTCCGAGATCGCCGCGTCCGTCAGGCATTCAACTACGCCGTTGATCGAGAACGTATCCTGCACTTTGTGCTCAAAGGCCAAGGCGGGATGCCAGCGCATCATGGACTGGTCCCACCCGCAATGCCGGATTATCCTGCCGAGCGCGTCCGAGGGTACCACTTCGACCCAGTACGAGCACGGCAGCTGCTTGCAGAGGCGGGCTATGGCAAGAATGGAATGTTCCCTCCCCTCGAACTACAGCTCAACAGCGGTGGTGGGAGGAATCTCCTCGTTGCCGAAGCAGTCCAGCAGCAGCTCGGCGAATATCTCGGCATTCAGGTGGGGCTCAAGATCGTCGAATTCGCACGTCACCTGGACGAAATTGACCACGGACGCGCACCGTTTTTCCGCTTAGGCTGGGTTGCCGACTATCCAGACCCCGAATCGTTCCTCAACCTCTACTACGGCAAGCTCGTCCCCAGCGATCCGACGGCGGCATCGCCGCTCAACAGCACACGCTATCGCAACCCTCGCTACGACGAGCTATTCGAGGCAGCACGCTCCCAGCTCGATCGCCGCCGTCGGAACGAACTCTTCGCTCAGGCTGAGCAAGTTGCCATCGCTGATGCACCGATGCTGCTGCTGTTTTACGACGAAGACTATCGGCTCCTACAGCCGTACGTCCGTGGCTATCGAAATAACGCAATGGATCGGCGACAGTACGTGTACGTTTGGTTCGACCGCCAGAGCCTGGAAGCAATAGTTACGTCAGGATCGTAATCAGGGCGAGGATGAGTGCGACCCCACCGAGGACAAGGGAGATCCACACCGAGAGCGACATCCGCCGTTCAAGCGCATCCGCCCGACGGATAATCTCTTGTGCACGTGCGTTGGCGCGGGCAAGGTCGCTGGCTAAGTCCGTGTTCCCGAAGAGCCGACTGAGCGCCTGCCCAATACGCTCGTCCACCTGGGCGCTGTAGTCCTCGAGCTTATCGTTGAAACGGCGCTCGGCTTCTTCAAGCATGGAAACGATGTACTTGCTGGTCTCATCGAGGATGTAGCGGGTCTCCGGGATTTTCTTTTTGTAGCGCGCCAACTCCTCGTTCAACTCCGCGATCTCCTTTTTGAAGAACTCCTGCATCGCGTAGATGTGTGAATCGAGCGTGCTGACATCCCCCTCGATCGTTCGGAGTTTGCTGGCGATGTAATCCTCGAGCTTGCCGAAGCGTTCATCAGTGGCAGACTCGATCATCTGCCGAATACTCAAGAGAATCGCATCGAGCTCGAGTGTTCGCTTGGCAAACCGTTCTTCGAGCTTGATGAGGTTGTCGCGGAGTTGTTCGATTGTTGCAAGCTCGCTGTAAATCCGCTCGACCTGGCCGACGTGCTCGCGGAATTGCTCCAGCTCCGATTCGACGGAGCGATGCAGCGCCTGCTGGAGCTGCTGGACCGAATGCTTGAGTTGATCGAATTCATGATAAGCTGTTGCGCGAAATTGATCGAGTTCGTAGGCCTTCCGCAACAGTGTTTCGTACACTGCCTTGTATTGCTCGGCTTGCTGGCGGACGGTGCTGAAAAGCTCGAGCAAACTCTGGCTTACGGGGATGCCGGTTGGTTGTGGCATTGTTCGACGGTGGAAAGAAAAACTCCAAGTGCATCGCGCAACTCAGCCAGGAGCTCACATTCAACTTCAGGGAGCACAACGTTGCTGCGCTGGAGCAAGATGCGGAGCATCTGGTAGCGAAAGGCGCTATCGTGCTCGAAGCGCTCGCGCATTGTCGTCTGTAAAAAGTCGTAGAGCCCACCTGCTTCAGCAAGCTGCTCATAGTACGTAATCGGATGGACAAGTGAAGCGTTTTCTGCCGCCACGTCCGCCGATGGAGTTGGAGCAACTGTTCTCATCACATTTCCGTAGGTAGCACGCACGGCACAGTGTGGCACCCTTTCTGTATCGGCACCGAAGGGGGAATCTTGAACACAACCCCGCGCAGTAGTTTCGTCTTTAGCACTGTACGTCGTAACCCGAACCATGAAGCTCGGCTTCCTTTGGCGGAAAACAAAAGAGTCCTCCCATCCGATCGGGACCGATCCGGATGCCGATTTGGAGCTACTGCTCGACGAATGCCGTCGCAACCTGGCACGATGCGACGAAGCGCTCATCCGCAAAGCATTTCAATTCTGCGTCCAAGCACATAAAAACGACGTCCGCGAGTCCGGCGAGCCCTATTACACGCATCCGCTCGAGGTCGCCCGTATCATCGTCAACGAAATTCCACTTGACGACGTAAGCGTCTGTGCAGCACTGCTGCACGACGTCGTCGAGGACACGACCTATTCACTCGACGACATTCGCGCTGAGTTCGGCAGCACTGTTGCGGAGATCGTTGACGGCGCAACCAAGATCAGCGGCATCTTCCGAAGCACAGAACTTCGGCAAGCAGAGAATTATCGCAAGTTGCTCCTTGCCTTAGTCAAGGACGTCCGCGTGATTCTGATCAAGTTCGCCGATCGACTGCACAACATGCGCACGCTCGAGCATCTCTCGCCCGAACGACAGCAGCGCGTCGCTCGAGAGACACTCGAAATCTACGCGCCGTTTGCGCATCGCTTCGGTCTTGCCAATCTCAAGTGGGAGCTGGAGGACTTAGCCTTCAAGTACCTCAACCCAACCGAATACAATGCCATCAAGCAAGCGCTGGCCGAGACCCGCTCCGAACGCGAAGCGTACATCGCACGCTTTATTGAGCCAATCGCCGAACGGCTCAAAAAAGAAGGCTACCGATTCGAAATCACCGGTCGCCCCAAGCACATCTACTCGATCTACCAGAAAATGCAACGCCTGGGCGTACCGCTCAGCGAACTGTACGATCTCCTCGCTGTTCGCATTATCCTCGATACCAACGAGAACAAGGACTGCTACACCGTCTACGGCATCGTTGCGGACATCTACGAACCGATTGCCGACCGCTTCAAAGACTACATCGCCCGCCCGAAGAAGAACTCCTACCAATCGCTCCACGCAGCGTTCATTGGTCCCGACGGCAAACGTGTCGAGGTCCAGATCCGCACCCGTGCAATGCACGAAGTTGCCGAACGCGGCATCGCTGCACACTTCCGCTACAAGGAAAACCAAGGCAACGGACGCGTTCCCTCCTGGTGGCATGACAAAGAACTCGAGGAATGGGCAAACTGGGTCCGCGACATTTTCGAAAGTGCCGGCGATGAAGCCCCCGAACAACTCATCGAGTCGTTCAAGCTCAACCTCTACCAAGACGAGATTTACGTTTACACACCACGCAACGACCTGATCATCTTACCCAAGGGCGCAACGCCGATTGATTTTGCCTATGCTATCCACAGCGAGATCGGCAACCACTGCATCGGCGCAAAAGTCAACGGTAAACTCGTCCCACTCGATCACAAACTCCAGACGGGGGATCAAGTCGAAATCCTTACCTCGAAAAATCAGCACCCAACGAGCGACTGGGAGCGCATCTGCGTTACGCACAAAGCAAAGTCGAACATCCGCAAGTATCTCAACGAGGAAAAACGCCGCGTTGTCGAACTCGGCAAGCAGCTCTGGGAAAAGCAGCTCCGCAAGCTGGACAGCGCTCCACCACAGGAACAGTTCGACCGCATGCTTGGAAAGCTCGGCGTATCAAACCCGAACGAGTTTTTCTACAAACTTGGCTTGGGCGTGCTCGACGTCGCATCGGCAGTGCAGCTCCTTCGAGGCGAACCGGCTGCACCCTCCCTTCCTGCCGTCGAGGTCCAGCCGACAACAACCTTGCCGGAACGGCTTCGCTCCTCGAGTGCAGTTATCCTCGACGGTGACCACCCGACAATCCCAAATCTTCTCTACCAGTACGCACGGTGCTGCAACCCGGTGCCGGGCGATGACATCGTCGGTGTGATCACCATCGGTAGTGGCATCAAGATTCATCGCCGCGATTGCCGCAACATCGCGGAGATGGGACAGTCCCTCCAGGCACGCCTGGTCAACCTTTCCTGGGCACCGCAGTCGGACGGTGTCTATCTGGCAACCATTCGCGTCACCGGCGAAGACCGTTCCGGTATGCTCCACGACATCACCACTGCCATCACCGGCTACCGCAACACCAACATCCGGAGCGTCAACATTGACGCCTTCGGCAGCGATTTCGAGGGTATCATCACGCTCTACGTCGAAAATCTCGATCACCTCAACGAAATTTTCGCACGCATCAAGCGCATCCGTGGGGTTCGGAGCGTCAGCCGATTCAACGGCTAAAGACAGCGCCAGCGGAATGCTCTTCGATCGCTGATGAAAACGAGTGTATCAGCAACACGGGAGCTTGGCTTACCCTCTCATTTTTTTGGCTGAGAAACCGACGGTGATCCAGCGACGGCAGTGCTACGCTGAGCTTCGACTGCATTGCGGAGGACATCCAAGCACGCTACAAGATCAGGCACTATTGCGAATGCTGCAGGCGCATCGTCCGGCGCATAGTGCCCCACTAAAATTGCTCTGACTCCTGCATTGACGGCAGCCTCGACATCGCTCGGCATATCGCCAATCATCCACGACGATGATGCATCACCGTTCCATTTTGTGAGTGCTTCCAGAAGCATCGTCGGCTGCGGCTTGCGGCAGCGCGACTGGGGCGAATCCAGCTCTGTGCAGTAGTACACGTCGTCGAACCTACTCCCTGTGCGTTCTTCGATGCGCGATTGCATCCATTCGGTGAGCGCCCAAAGTTCACGATCAGTCATGATCCCTTTGGCGACCCCTTGCTGATTTGAAACGATAATTGCGCGGAAGCCTGCTTGTTTGACCCAGCGAAAGAGCGGGAAAAATCCATCGCAAAAAACGAATTCATCTGGCGCCCGGACATAGCCGCCCTCGATGCGACGGTTGACGATCCCGTCGCGATCGAAGAACACTACTTGCGACCTTCCCACTACGAATCGCCGAACAGTGACATCATCGAGTGCGGAGGCGCGATCCCCAGGTGCTTGTAAGCAAGCGGGGTGACTTCGCGCCCGCGTGGTGTGCGATTGAGAAAGCCTTCGCGAATCAAGAATGGCTCATAGACTTCCTCGATCGTACCTGGTTCTTCGCCGACGGCGACCGCCAGTGCATTGAGTCCGACGGGTCCACCGTTGAACTTTTCGATGATCGTCAGGAGGATCGTTTTATCCATCTCATCGAGGCCGTATTCATCCACATCAAGCGCCTCGAGCGTCATGAGCGCAATCTCACGCGTGATGATCCCGGCGCCATGCACATCAGCAAAGTCCCGGGTGCGGCGCAGCAGACGGTTTGCGATCCGTGGAGTTCCGCGCGAGCGGCGAGCAATTTCCATGGCAGCATCTTCCTCGATGGGCACACCCAAAATCGAAGCCGACCGCATGACAATGTGAAAGAGCTCGGCTGCGTCGTAGTAGTCCAACCGATTGACAATCCCAAAGCGCGACCGCAGGGGTGCACTGATAAGACCGGCACGAGTTGTCGCACCGACGAGCGTAAAGCGAGGCAGCGATATTTGAATCGAACGTGCTGCCGGACCGCTTTCGATCATGATGTCAATGCGGAAGTCCTCCATTGCAGAGTAAAGGTACTCCTCGATGACGCGCGAGAGGGAATGGATTTCGTCAATGAAGAGTATATCGCGCTCGTTCAGGTTGGTGAGTAGTCCTGCCAAATCGCCTGGCTTTTCCAGTACTGGTCCGCTGGTAACTTTGATGTCGCTGCCCATCTCGTTTGCGATGATGTAGCTCAAGGTTGTTTTCCCTAAGCCAGGCGGACCGATAAAGAGGACGTGGTCGAGCGCTTCCCCACGCTTGCGTGCAGCAGCGATGTACACTTTGAGGTTGTCGAGAATCTTTTTCTGTCCGCGAAACTCTGCAAAACGCGCTGGCCGCAGCGAGCTATCGAGCTCGTCATCGGCGGTGCGTTCGGGTGTGCGAATCGGTGACTGCGAACGTGCCATGGTGCAAGCCAATACGGTAGCGGCACGCAAAGATAGCGCTTGTTACGGCAGCACCTCCTCGCCAACGAGCGCAGCGCGGCGCAGGTCGCGGTTGAGCTGAGCAATGTACTCGACGCTAATGCCTTTCGGACATGCTGCCTCGCACTCGTAGTGGTTACTGCAGTGGCCAAAGCCTTCGGCTTCCATTGCCTCGACCATCCGCCGGACGCGCCGGTAGCGCTCTGGCTGCCCCTGCGGAAGTGAACCCAAATGGGCGACTTTTGCAGCCACAAAGAGCATCGCCGAGGCATTAGGGCACGCTGCGACACACGCACCGCAGCCGATACATGCAGCAGCATCGAATGCACGATCGGCAGCTGGCTTCGGAACCGGAATCGCGTTCGCATCAGGGACACCGCCCGTGTGGCAACTGATATAGCCACCAGCGGCAATGATGCGATCGAAGCTGCTGCGATCAACGATGAGGTCCTTGAGCACGGGGAATGCACGCGCACGCCAGGGCTCGATCCAGATTTCATCCCCATCGTTGAACATTCGCATGTGGAGCTGACATGCTGTCGTCCGCTTTCGCGGCCCATGGGGACGGCCGTTGATGATCATACCGCAGGATCCACAGATGCCTTCGCGGCAATCATGCTCGAACGCAACGGGGTCTTTTCCTTCTGCAATGAGCCGCTCGTTGAGGACATCGAGCATTTCGAGGAAACTCATGTGCGGGCTTACATCGTCGAGCTGGTATGTTTCAAATCGCCCGGGGACGTTCGGCCCTGCTTGACGCCAGATGTGGAGAGTCAGTTTCATTACTTGTAGCTCCGAACGGTGAGTTTGACATTTTCGAACACCAGAGGCTCTTTGTGGAGGCGAGGCGGCAAGTCCGGTCCGGTGTATTCCCAAACGGCGACGTACGCAAAGTCGTTATCGTTACGGAGTGCTTCGCCGTCGGGGGTTTGGTATTCCTCGCGGAAGTGCCCGCCGCAGGATTCCTCGCGGTGCAGCGCATCGAGGCACATGAGCTCGGCGAATTCCAAAAAGTCTGCAACCCGCCCAGCGTATTCAAGGTTTTGGTTGAGCTCCTCCCCACTGCCTGGGACGTAGACATTTTCCCAAAACTCTGCCCGAAGCACTGGGATCCGTTCGAGCGCAGTGCGGAGCCCATCGGCAGTGCGGGACATTCCACAGTAGTCCCACATGAGCTTTCCAAGCTCGCGGTGGAAGGACATCACCGTCCGCCGTCCCTTTGCTGCTAACAGCCGTTCCAGGCGGGCGCGAGCTTCTTCTTCGACGCGCTGAAATTCTGGGTGGTCAGTGGTGACCTCCATCTTGGGATGTGAGGCAAGGTAGTGACCAAGCGTGTATGGAATGATGAAGTATCCATCGGCCAATCCTTGCATGAGCGCAGAGGCACCGAGCCGATTTGCGCCATGATCGGAAAAATTCGCCTCGCCGAGCACGTGCAATCCAGGAGTGGTGCTCATCAAGTTGTAGTCCACCCACAAGCCGCCCATCGTGTAGTGCGGAGCTGGGTAGATGCGCATAGGAACTTCGTAGGGATTTTCGCCGGTGATGCGTTCGTACATCTCGAACAGATTGCCATAGCGCTGTTCGATGACGTCTCGCCCGAGTCGCTTGATCGCATCGGAAAAATCAAGGTAGACCCCTAAGCCTCCGGGCCCGACGCCGCGCCCTTCGTCGCAGACGCGCTTTGCTGCACGCGAGGCAATATCGCGCGGACTTAGGTTGCCATAGCTGGGGTAGAGACGTTCGAGGTAATAGTCGCGCTCCTCTTCGGGGATTTCGTTCGGCGGGCGCCGATCCCCTGCCTTCTTGGGAACCCAGATGCGTCCATCGTTGCGAAGCGACTCGCTCATGAGCGTCAGTTTCGATTGATACTCGCCACTGGGCGGGATGCACGTCGGATGAATTTGCGTAAAGCATGGATTGGCAAAGCCAGCTCCACGCTTGTACGCACGGTAAATTGCCGTAACGTTTGAGTTCTTGGCATTGGTCGAAAGGAAGAACACGTTGCTATAGCCACCTGTGCAGAGCAGAACCGCATCGCCTGCATGGCGGCGTATTTCCCCGGTGACCAAATTGCGTGTGATGATACCCTTGGCATGCCCATCAATGACGACCAAATCGAGCATCTCTTCGCGCGTCCAAAGCGTAATGCGGCGTGCATCAACCATCCGCATGAGCGCTTGGTAGGCGCCGAGCAACAGTTGCTGCCCTGTTTGGCCACGCGCGTAGAACGTCCGCGATACTTGCGCACCACCGAAGGAGCGGTTGTCGAGATAGCCGCTGTACTCTCGCGCAAAGGGGACGCCTTGCGCAACACATTGGTCAATGATGTTTACACTCACTTCCGCTAACCGGTACACGTTCGCTTCGCGCGAACGAAAATCGCCCCCCTTGATGGTGTCGTAGAACAACCGCCAAACGCTGTCGCCATCGTTGGGATAATTTTTCGCAGCATTGATACCACCCTGCGCTGCAATGGAATGCGCACGTCGCGGTGAATCGTGATAGGTGAACACATGAACGTTATAGCCGAGCTCTGCTAACGTGGCTGCTGCCGATGCTCCAGCCAGCCCAGTGCCAACGACCAAGATTTTGAACTTCCTCTTGTTTGCAGGGCTGACGAGCTTGAGCTCGTTTTTGTGCCGCTGCCATTTTTCTTCGAGCGGACCAGCGGGAATTTTGGAATCGAGATTCATGGCATCATCAGACCAAATGTGTTACGAAAGAGGCTCAAGAAGATGCGCCATCGCTGCAAGGGGAATCGAGACGTAGCCAATCCAGAGCAGTACTGCCAAAACAATGCTTGCTTTACGGATTGGCTGAACGTAGCGTTGGTGATAGATTCCCAACGTCTGAAGCGCACTCTGCGTTGCATGGACAAGGTGCAACGCCACAAAGGTCACTGCCACAATGTAGAGCAGTGCAAGCCACCAGACTTGGAAACTCCGCACGACCATCGAGTACACATCGTGCACCGGCCCACGCCCATCGAGGAAGTACGTCGCTGCGTAGTACTGCGGGTAGATTTTTCCCCACGTAAAGTGCGCCAGATGGAAAGCGACGTAACTGAAGATCAGTAACCCGGAAAGAAGCATCGTCCGCCCAGCGAACGTTGAAGCCTCCCAGCGCTGCTGTTGATATCCAATTGGACGCGCCTCCTGCGAGAGCCGACGCAAGCGAATCGTGTAGTACACATGGAGGATCAAGCTGACGAGCAAGATGATACGCGCAGCCCACAGCAGCGCTGCTACATCGCGCAGACCGGCTGCATAGGCGTTGATTGCTTCTGGGCCAGCATACACAAGGAGATTGCCGCTCAGGTGCCCGATGAGAAAGAGCACCATCACCAGTCCTGTAACAGCAACTATCGCCTTTTGCATCACCGTCGTTCGGAGAATCGAAGTAGCCATGTGGTCACGCTGGATCAGTTCAACCGCAGGAACAACAAGCTTTGCCTTGAACGTTCCAAAATTACGGATGCTCGAAAACGGGAGTCTGCACCTTATGTTCGCGTCAACTGATATGTTTCACCTTCTGAAAGCTTCGCATGATTCGCCGTGCTTGTTCCTGCATGCTGTTGGTTGTAGCTCTTGCTGCATATGCGCAGATCCCTCAGCGCACCCTGCGCCCTGCCGAAGAACAGCCCACTCAGTCAATCACGCAGCCAACAGCTGACTACGCAATTTCCGTTGGTGCGTTCGTTGCAGCGAAAGCTGGCGTCAATACTACCGTTGCCAAGGGGAGGAAGACCGATCTCAACTTCAACCCTCTGCCCGACCTCGGCATTTCCATCTTCGCACCATTCCAAGCGGGTGGACGCATTGGTGCTGGAGTGGACATTGGGTACGCAACGTATTCGTTTGTCAACCAACCAGAAAGCGGCGTCACCGATGCCAATTCCATCGTTGAACGGTACAGCTACGTCAATATTTTTCCCCATGTGAACCTAAGTGGCGTTGTACTTGGTGTCAACATTGGCGTTTCGCCGAGTGGACGCGCTCAAACAAAAAGCGGCAACGACGTCACCGTTGTCACTGATGGCACCCGCGAACTGGGAAGTGAGCACCTTGGAACACTCGTCGAACTCCGCCTTGGCGGGAACTTCCCGGTATGGGAACACCGAACCGGACATTTGAACCTGTACGTTATGGCGGGCTATACCATCAGCGGCCTCTACAGCGACTACCGTAGCTACATTTACAGTCGCGATAACTACACAACTCCGAGTGCGGACAACAACCCGCGCCCTGCATCACTGGCGCTCGGGCTGGCTTACTACTTCCGCATTCCTATCAAATAGCTGCTCGCGACGCACCGCACGCCAGCGCCACAGGTAGTACACCGGCACACCTGCCAGGACAATCGCAAGTCCAGGGTAGGTGTAATTCGGCTTTTCTACCAGCAGAACGACGCAGATGAATGCAGCAGCGACAATGTACAGCGCGGGCAGAACGGGATACCCAACCGCTTTGATCGGACGCTCGATGTCTGGCCGCTGCCAGCGCAGAAGGAAAATCCCAGCAACGGTCAAGACGTAGAACACAAGCACAGCGAAGACGACGTAGTCGAGCAAATCCCCATAGCGGCCTGAAAGGCAGAGCACACTTGCCCAGAGCGCTTGCACCCAGAGTGCCGTCGCTGGTGCACCGAAGCGATTGAGCCGGCCAACCGATGCGAAGAAAAGTCCATCCCGCGCCATCGCATAGTAGCATCGTGCTCCGGCGAGGATCATGCCATTGTCGCAACCAAATGTCGAAATCATGATGAGCACAGCCATCAGTATCGCTCCGATACCAGGGAACATCACCTCCGCTGCTGCCGCACCCACACGGTCTGCTGCTGCGAATTGGATGCCCTGCTCTAAAGGCGTAGCCCCGTTCGGCACCCCACGGACGGGCAACGTCACAATGTATGCGACGTTCACCAGAAGGTAGAGCACCGTCACGATCACCGTCCCAAGTGTCAGTGCAAGCGGAATTGTTCGCTGCGGACGAACGACCTCTCCTGCTGCGAAGGTGATGTTGTTCCATCCATCGCTCGAAAACAGCGAGCCGACTTGCGCGACTGCTAACGCGACAACAAGCCCAATACCTGAAAGTGCGGTGGTAAGGACACTGCCATCGCTCCCAACTGCAACGCGCGATGCATCCCAGAACGTTGCCAGGTTCTGCTCGATGGCAACGTGGTTGTAGCCGATCACCGCAAGCAAGATGAGCACAACCAGCGATCCAATTTTCCCAAACGTGAACACATTCTGGACGAGCGTACCAATCCGAATGCCACGGGTGTTGAGCCACGTCAGTGCGACGATAACGCCAATCGCCAGCAGCTGTGCCATGCTCACCGTGATTCCTCCGACGCGCACAACCACATTCGACTCGCTGAACGCTGGTAAGAGCACCGCTGTAAACTTTGCGAACGCAACCCCAACCGCAGCGATGGAGCCAGTTTGAATGACCAAAAAGAACGTCCAACCATACAGGAATGCTATGAGCGGGTTGTACGCTTCGCGCAAGTACACGTACTGCCCCCCTGCTTGAGGGAACATGCCGGCCAGTTCGCCGTAGCTGAGCGCGCCCGTGAGCGTGATCACCCCCGTGATGAGCCAGACAACAAGCAACCACCCCGCCGAACCTACGTTCCGCGCAATGTCTGCACTGACGATGAAAATCCCAGAGCCAATCATAATGCCTGCGACGACCATCGTCGCATCGAGCAACGTCACGGTGCGACGAAACTCTGCTCCTTCGGGTTTCTCGTGCATGGGGACCTCCTACTGCACCTGGGCGATGGCTGCTTTCCGAAGATGGCTCCGCTTTACGCTATAGCCAAAGTAAATCGCAAGTCCGATTGCCATCCACAGAACCAAGCGAAGCCAGGTATCCCATGGCAGGCTGTACATCATCGCAGCGCATGTGATGACGCCCATGATCGGTACAAACGGCACCCACGGCGTGCGAAATGCACGTGGCACCGACGGCTGCGTATAGCGGAGTATCAACACACCGAGACTGACCAAAATGAATGCAAACAGCGTCCCAATACTGGTCATCTCACCAACGATGGTGATCGGCAGAAAGCCAGCCAAAGAGCTAACAAACACTGCAAACAGTGCGTTCGACTTCCACGGAGTCCGAAAGCGTGGGTGAATGTCCGAAAACACACGCGGCAAGAGTCCATCTTTCGAAATCGAGTAGAACACCCGCGATTGCCCCAGCAGCATCACGAGCATCACCGATGTATAGCCAGCCAATATTGCGATGATGATTGCCTGCTGGAGCCAGAGGTACGGCGTATGTGAAATCGCAAGCGCGACCGGTGCAGCTTCGCCAGCAAAGTTTTTGTAGTTCTCCAGCCCCGTCAGCACGTGCGAGAAGAGAACGTAGAGCACCGTGCAGATCGCCAGTGAGCCGATGATCCCAATTGGCATATCCTTCTGGGGATTGCGCGCTTCTTGCGCTGCCGTGGAAACAGCATCGAACCCGATAAACGCAAAAAAGACAATCGCAGCACCGGTGAATATCCCCGACCACCCGAACTCACCAAATACTCCAGTGTTCGGTGGAATGTACGGCACATAGTTTTCCGGGTTGATGTATCCCCACCCGAGCACGATGAACGTAATGATGACCGCAACTTTGAGCACAACGATGAATGCGTTGAACGCTGCTGATTCCCGCGTTCCACGCATCAATAGCAGCGAGATGATCACGATCACCGCTACTGCTGGGAGATTGATAACGCCATGGACGATCGTCCCATCTGACATGGTCTGGTGCTCGAAGGGAGACATCATCACTACTGCTGGCAAGTGCAGCCCGAAGCTTTCGAGCAACTTTGAAAAATAGCGGGACCAGCTCACCGCAACTGTTGCAGCTCCCACTGCGTACTCGAGCACCAAATCCCAGCCGATAATCCATGCAATCAGTTCGCCCATCGTCGCATAGGAGTACGTGTAGGCACTCCCTGCGATTGGGATCATCGAAGCGAATTCTGCGTAGCACAGCGCTGCAAATGCACAGCCGATCGCTGCCAGAACGTAGGAGAGTGTCACTGCAGGGCCTGCATGGTGAGCAGCAGCAATTCCAGTGAGCGAAAACAGCCCAGCACCGATGATCGCACCAATTCCGAGCAGAACCAAACTGAACGCTCCGAGTGTGCGCTTGAGCGTGTGGGTTTCGCCGATGCCAGCTGCTTCAGCTTGAAGCTGTTCGATGGACTTCTTCACGAACAGTAGGTTGGGCATAAACGCTCCGCTCCAAGAAGTGAGACATCATTTCTTCCGCCGTGATGCGCGTTGTGATTTCGCTGGGATTGCGATTGCAAGGCATTCGTCGAGCGAAAGCTGCTCGTAGTTGGCACCATCGGGAAGCCAGTAAATCTTTCTGCCGACTTGCAGGTACGGCTTTGTCTTTCCCTGCACGATCAGTGCCTTCGGATTTTCCTCAAACCGCCGAAGAATGCGGCGCTCCTGCTGCTGACGCTTTTCCTCGAGCAACTGCAACGCTTGCTCGAGTGTGATTGTATTGACTTGTTCAGCGGCGATGGACACAAACTCATCGCCGATGCGCACGTATGGACCGTACCGCCCAACCCCAACAGCAACGTGTTTTCCATCCGGTGTAGTACCGATGTTTCGTGTTCGCACGCGCTCTTGAGCATTGGATTCAGCATGCTCCAGGATGGAAACAGCATCGCCGAGCTCGATCGTTGCAGGATCCAGGCCAGCAGGAAGCGAAGCAAACCGCCGCCCTGTCTCGGTGCGCCATTCAATGTACGGTCCGCGATCGTTGAACGCTACGACCACCTCACCTCCCTTGTGCTGACCGAGCACGCGCGGGAATTGCAGGTAGTAGAGTGCACGATCCAACGTAAGCGCATCGAGCTGCTCCGCACTCGGAATATTCGCAAAGCGATCCCCCCGCTGAACGTAGAATCGCTGGTAGCGATTGATCCCAACGTAGACGTCTTCCCCAGTCTGAGGATCTCTGCCGAGCATTCGACGTCCGACGCTCGGCGCAGTGGCAATGACTTGGCCGAGCCGCTGCTCGAACGGTTTGTAGAAGCTCTCGAGCATCGTCTGCCAGTAGAGTTCGCCACGCGCGATTTGGTCGAATTGCTCCTCGACTGTTGCAGTGAATTGGTAGTCCACAATGTCTGGGAAGTGCTCGGTGAGGAAATCGGTTACCAAATTCCCAATCGCCGTCGGGAAGAGCTTATTGCGCTCAGCACCGACAACCTCCGTTTCGGTTTCCTCGACGATCGCGCCATCGCGAAGCCGAAGGACCTGAATATCTCGCGTTGTGCCATCGGCGCTTCTGCGCTCGACGTACCCGCGCTCTTGAATCCGACCGATGATCGTCGCATACGTCGAGGGCCTGCCGATACCGAGTTCTTCGAGCTTGCGGACAAGGCTTGCTTCGGTGTAGCGCGCCGGTGGCCGCGAGAATGTTTGGCGTGCCCAAAGGTCTTCAGGGAAAAGCTGCTCCCCTACTGCGAGCGAAGGCAGTGTTGATTGGCTTGGATCCTCGCTCTCGGCGTCTTCATCACGTTGGTCGGAGTAGAGCCGCAAGAATCCATCGAAGGTGATCACTTCGCCTTCGGCAATGAAGCGCTCTTCATTGTGCGAGGGCGCAATGGTCACGACCGTGCGCTCCAGCTCTGCGTCGCTCATCTGCGAGGCAAGCGCACGTTTCCAAATCAGCTCGTAGAGTTGCTGTGCCTGACGGCTTTCCCCATCGAGTGTGCGACGCGAAAAATCCGTCGGGCGGATAGCTTCGTGCGCTTCTTGCGCGTTGGCAACCTTCGTCTGGTACTGTCGCCGGTTGTGATACCGCTTGCCGAACAGTTCGACGATAGTTTCGCCTGCTGCAGCCAGTGCTTCCTCGCTCAAGGTAACTGAGTCAGTGCGCATGTAGGTGATGTAGCCCGATTCGTAGAGCTGTTGCGCGATCTGCATGGTGACTCGAATCGGCATCCCGAACCGCCGTGAGGCTTCCTGCTGGAGTGTGGACGTTGTAAATGGTGGCGGTGGAGATTTTTTTCCTGGCTTGGTCTGGAGAGATTCAACCGTGAAGGTTGCACCGATGAGCTTCGAGAGCACTGCACGCGCTGCTTCCGCATCGTCGAGCCGACGGTCGAGTTCTGCGCGAACAAGCTCGCCTTTCGCTGTGCGGAAGCGTCCGCGAAGGCGGTACTGCTCGGTCGGCACGAACGACTCGATTTCCCGCTCTCGCTCGACAATCAGACGTACTGCAACTGATTGAACACGCCCCGCCGATGGCGCACCAGCAACTTTCCTCCACACCAGCGGCGAAAGCTTATACCCCACGAGCCGATCGAGGATGCGGCGTGCTTGCTGGGCATTGACCAAGTTCATGTCAATGCTTCGCGGATTTGCAATGGCACGTTCGATCGCCGAGCGTGTGATTTCATGGAAGACGATGCGCTTTGTCTTCGCCTGGTCGAGCTTGAGCACTTCTGCCAAGTGCCAGGCAATCGCTTCCCCTTCGCGATCTTCATCAGTCGCCAGGAGAATCGTTCCTGCTTCGGAGGCTAACTTCCGCAATCGCTGGAGAATTGGCTCCCGATCGGCAATGACAATGTAGGTGGGTTGGAACCCTTTCTCGATCTCCACGCCGAGTTTGTCCTCCGGTAAATCGCGGACATGCCCTTGCGAGGATTCAACAGTGTAGCCATCGCCCAGGAACCGGCGAATCGTGCGGGCTTTGGTCGGGGATTCAACAATGACAAGGTCGCGAGCAGGCATAGTGTTGTTAGTCGTCAGACGTGGTGGAATCTTCCCCATGACGCCGATGCGCGCAGTGTTCCTGGTCACGGCACTGGGCGAAAATTTGCAGCGAATGCCGCAACGCGCGCATGCCGTAGCGCTCTGCGATAGCATCCTGGAGTGCGAGTAATGCGCTTTCCTGGAACTCGATCATGTGCCCGCAGTCACGGCAAATGAGGTGGTCGTGATTCGGCTTGCGCGCTGCCAGTTCGTAGGTCGCGCTGTCGCCCTGGAAGCGATGCTTGACCAAGATGTTGCAGCGCGTGAGCAGATCGAGCGTCGAGTAGACCGTCGCCCGTGAGATTTTATCGCCGCGTGTGTTCATGTACACGTAAAGCTCGTCGGCAGTAAAGTGCCGATCCAGCTCAGCAACTCGCTCGAGCACACGGAAGCGCTCTTGCGTGTTGCGGTACATTTTCGTCCGCAGAAATACGCGGAACTGCTCGCGAAGCTGTTCGACGTCGGGCACTGCGTGCTTCATCAGCGTGTGCATCAGGTTGGCGGAGCGAATATACAACACGCTCTTTCCGATGGCCGATGGAGCAGCGCCTAATTTTGCGCACTGTGAAACTGCTCGATCGGCTTCTCGGAATCGCTCAGCGCCCACGCACGTGGCTCGTGGGTGGAGCAATCGTGCTCGCCGTGTGGCTGATGTTTTCCCGCTACGGACTTTTGACACGAGTCGAGCTGGAGCACAACGATACTGCGCTCGATGCTGCCATTGCCGAAAAACGCCGCATGCTCGACTCCCTGCGGCAGTACGCAACGCGGCTCGAACGCGACACGCTCTTGCTCGAACAATTGGCTCGCGAGCGATACGGCATGATCCGTCCAGGCGAGATCGTCCTCGTTGTCGTTGACTCAAGTCGGTAGTTCCACGATCTCTTTGCTGCTGCAATGAAGGAAACACTCACGCCTCCAGGCGCACCAGCGCCAATCGGTCCATATTCACCTATCGTTCGCGTGAATGGGCAGTGGTACTTTTTCTCAGGGCAAATTGCCCTTGGCCCCGATGGAGTGCTTGTCGGTACTACGGTAGCCGAGCAAACTGACCAAATCTGCCGCAACATCGCAGCAATGCTGGCCGCGGTAGGACTCTCGCTGGACAATGTCGTCAAGACGACGGTCTTTCTCCACTCGATGGATTCTTTTGCCGAGATGAACGCAGTGTACGAACGATACTTCAGTTCCTCAAAACCTGCACGCTCGACCGTCGAAGTTTCCCGACTTCCGAAGGATGCACTTGTTGAAATTGAGCTTATCGCTGTTGGGTAGTGTGCTAGCAACGTGCCTTGTCGCACATGCGAGCGCAGATACATCGGCAGTTCGAGATAGCGTTACGCCGCTCGGTGCGCTCTGGCGATCTGCCATCCTCCCCGGCTGGGGGCAGCTTTACTATGGCTCAGTACCTAAAGCTGCGCTCTTTTTCGGCGCAAGCGCTGCCGTCGGTGGCATTGTTGCTTGGAACAACGCACGCTTCCTCGACGCTGACCGGCGCTACCAGCAGTACGATTCGACCGATGGTCGCAAAACCCTTGCACTCCGCGAACGTGAGTTCTACCGCGACCAGCGAGATGTTGCAGCACTCTGGCTGGTGGCAATCTATGCCTTCAACCTCATGGACGCGTACGTTGGTGGCGAAATGGCCGGCTTTCGGCTCGATCATTCGACATCGTTGCACCTGGTCCTGATACCCAACGGCATTGGCGTTGCAGTGCAGCGGCAGCTCCCGAGCCTTCGAGCGGCACCGTAAGTTTGCAGCGCCATGTTCAACCTTCACTCGGATCAATGAACGCACGGTATCAAGTAGCTGCGCCTTCCCAGGTTCGAAGCGATGTTGTCGTGTTTTTCCTTCCGGAAGCTGATCAGCTTCGGCGTGAGCAACAGGCATCAATCCAGGAGCAATTCCCCTCAGCAGAGGCAGCACTCAGTTCGAATGAGTGCACTGGGAAAAAAGGAACGGTTGTCGCTACCTACGTTGCCGATCGCTCGCGGTCGAAGAAGTTGGCCATCGTGGGTGTCGGCGATCACAGCATGCTCACTGCAGAGAGCTTCCGACGTGCCGCGGCAACTGCTGTACGCCGCGCTGGCAACGGAGTCGCAAGCATTGCCTTCGTACTTCCCGAGTGGTCGCCACTGGGCGCGGAACTGACGGCAGCTGCGATCGTCGAAGGCGCTGTGCTTGGTAGCTACGCATTCACGCGGTATAAAACCAGCGATAGCCCGAAGCAACTGGCTGATGTTACAATTGTTGGGACCTCGCGCTCTCGTGCAGTGCGTGCGGCGATTGAGCACGCTGCCACCATCTGCGAAGGGGTGTACATAGCGCGTGATCTGGCAAATATGCCCGGCAACGATCTCTACCCCGAAACGCTCGCCGAGCACGCTCGCCGCGCTGGGAAAGCTGCAGGATTTCGGGTGCAAGTCTTCGACAAACGCAAAATCGAATCGCTCAAGATGGGGGGCCTGCTGGCTGTCAATCAAGGGAGCCAGCGCCCGCCTGTGTTCATCGTCATGGAATGGAAGGGCGGTGGTGCAAACCAGCGGCCGATCGTCCTCGTCGGCAAGGGCGTTACGTTCGACACTGGTGGCATTTCGATCAAACCTGCCGACCGCATGGGCGAAATGAAAATGGACATGCACGGCGCCGCAACGGTCATCGGGACGCTCTACGCAGTCGCCAAACTGCGGCTCCCGATCAATGTTGTCGGACTTGTTCCAGCGACTGAGAACATGCCGAGCGGCTCGGCGTATCGTCCTGGCGACATCATCACCTTCATGAACGGCAAAACCGCCGAGATTGATAACACCGATGCCGAAGGACGCTTGATTTTAGCCGATGCACTCACCTACGCCGAACGATTCAAGCCACAAGCAGTCGTGGACATTGCAACACTGACCGGTGCGTGCGTCATTGCCTTAGGACACGTCACGTCAGGTCTGATGGGCACCGATCGTGCACTGCTCGATCGTATCAAAGCCGCAGCGGACGCAACCAGCGAATACGTCTGCGAGCTTCCTCTCCACGAGGACTATCTCGAGCAGATCAAAAGCGACGTTGCCGACGTCAAAAACACCGGTGGGCGTCCGGCGGGGGCAATCACTGCTGCGCTTTTTTTGAAGCACTTCATCGGCAACTACCCATGGGCGCACCTGGATATTGCCGGCACTGGAATGGCGCCAAAGGACGGGCCCTATTGGACAAAAGGTGCAACAGGCGTGGGCGTCAGACTCTTTGTCGAGATGCTCCGGCGCTGGTAAGCATTCGGCGTTGCACATCGGGAGCATAGCACGCAATGGACCGCTTCGTCAACGTTGCTGTGCCGCTTCCGATGCGCAAGCTCTTCACGTACCGTGTGCCGGGCGACCTTGCGATTGAACGCGGCTCGCGTGTCATCGTTCCGTTCGGGAGCAAACTCTACACCGGCATCGTCGTTGAGCTGGACGTTCCCCCGCATCCTGATGCAAAGCCTATTGCCGAGCTACTCGATGAACAAAAGCCGGCGCTTACCCCAGTCCTGCTCGACCTGACACGATGGATTGCTGACTACTACCTCTGCTCATGGGGCGAAGCACTTGCTGCGGCACTGCCCCGACCGCTTGCGCCACAATCAGTCGTCCGCGTTCGCATCCGACGGATGCCAAGCGAGCAAGAACAGCTCGCGATGGAACGCCGCGCCCCTAAGCGAGCGCGGTTGCTTTCGATCTTGGCATCGCACCGCACCCCCGTGACAGTTGCCCATCTTGAGCGCCAACTCGAGACAGAAAGTATCACCGCTCAACTCGAAGCACTCGAGCACGCAGGGTTTATCGAGCTGCTCACCACTATCGAGGGTGCACAGTCACCGCCAGTAGAGCGAGCAGTCCAGCTTTCGGATGAACTAACCTCTTCTGCACACGCATTGCAACGCGCCCTCGAAGAGCTCGAGCGGCGAGCGCCGAAACAAGCCCAGGCGCTTGTAGCTATTGCTCAGCACACAACAGAAGTGCGTGCGCCCCTTCGGTGGAAGGATGCTCAGCGCCTGGCAAGCGATGGAGTGCTCCGGGCGCTCGTTGCACGCGGCTATCTGACGCAAACCACGATCGAGCGCAGCAGCGATGCAGAACTGCCCGGAGAATCGCTCGCTCCTGAGCACAACGAGCGTGAGCTGCCACTGACCGATGAACAAACACACGCAGTCGAACGCATACGCCAGGCGCTCGAGGATGGAAAACCGAAAACGTTCCTCCTCCACGGTGTCACTGGGAGCGGTAAAACGCTCGTGTACATCCACGCTATCGCGCGAGCTCTTGCGCAAGGCCGAACAGCACTCGTCCTCGTGCCGGAAATTTCTCTGACACCGCAACTGATTGACCGTTTCCAACGCGCATTCGGCGACGGAGTCGTCGCATTCCACAGCCGGATGAATACGACGGAGCGATACAGGGCGTGGCGAGCAATTCGCAATGGCAACGCCCGTGTCGTCCTCGGTCCGCGGAGTGCGCTCTTTGCTCCGCTGGAGCGGGTGGGGATCATCATCGTGGACGAAGAGCACGATCCGAGCTACAAGCAGGAATCCCCTGCCCCACGCTACCATGGACGCGATGCTGCGGTCGTTCGGGCACATCTTGAGCAAGCAGTCGCCGTGCTTGGCTCGGCAACGCCGTCGCTCGAGAGCATGTACAACGCAGGAACAGGGCGGTATCATCTGCTCGAGCTTGCCAGGCGCGCCGATGGCGCACTGCTCCCGACTATCCGGCTTGTGCATGTGATTGAGGAACGCAAACGCGGCGCGATGCATGGGCGCTTTTCTCGCATACTGCTAGAAGCGATTATCGAGCGCGTTGCCAAACGTGAAGGCGTGATCCTCCTCCACAATCGCCGTGGCTTCGCTCCGCGACTAGAGTGCCCTGAGTGTGGCTACGTTCCGCACTGCAGTACCTGCAGCGTTGCGCTCACCTACCACAAACGCACCAATCAACTCCGTTGCCACTACTGCGGCCGTAGCTATCCAGTCCCTGACCATTGCCCGCAGTGCGGCAACCCGACGCTCGAAGCAATTGGTGCCGGCACTCAACGCATCGAAGATGAACTCGACGCATTGCTGAAACAGAACGGTGTTTCTGCGGTTATTGCTCGTGTTGATAGCGACTCAACTTCGCCGAAAGGCTCGCTGCGGAAGCTCCTCCACGAGTTCGCAAGCGGCAGAAGCGATATCATCATCGGCACACAGATGATTGCAAAAGGTCTCGACATCGGCCGTGTTACGCTCGTCGGTGTCATCAATGCAGATATGCAGCTCTACGTCCCCGATTTCCGCGCAGCGGAACGGACGTTTCAACTGCTCACACAGGTTGCCGGTCGCGCTGGCCGCCGTTCGGACCGACCTGGCGAGGTTATCATCCAAACGGCACATCCCGATCACACGGCAATTCGGTGCGCTGCAATGTACCGCTACGACCTTTTTTACAACGACGAACTCCAAGAGCGCCGCGAGGCACACTACCCGCCGTTCTCGCGCGTGGTGCTTGTTGAGTTCTCTGGCACGGATGCAACACTGGTCGAGCAGCACGCACAAGCGTTTGCCCACTACATGCCGCGCGGAATCGAAGCAATCACTACGCTCGGACCTGCTCGGCCGAGCATCGAGCGTCTCGAAGGCAAATACCGCCGCATCGTGCTCGTCAAAGGTGACCGGCAACTCGACCCCAACGGCGTTGAGCTCCGGCGATCGTTGCTTACAGCGTGGAGCGCCTATAGCCAGCGGTATGCTTCGTCGTCGGTGCGGGTAACGATTGACGTTGATACACAGTCATCGCTCTGACAATGCGCATTCGAGCCATTCACATCTTTTCGATACTGATCGCCTTCTGGAGTGTGCGCTGCGATGTCATCACTCCGCCCTATACACGCTCAGTAGCGCCGGATACGACGCAGCCTGATACAGGAATGGTGCGATACCACAAAGTGCTCATCGAAGAATTCACCGGTGCGCAGTGCACGAACTGCCCGATCGGCCACCGCAAGCTCGCAGAGCTTGCAGCGGTCTACGGTGACAGTATCGTGATCGTTTCAATTCACGCAGGTGAATTCGCTCGCCCGAATGCCTCGAAAGGTTATCCAACTGATTTCCGCACCCCAGCAGGCGAGGAACTCAATACGCGGTTTCGGGTCTTTGCGTACCCCGCCGCAGTGATCGATCGTTCGAAAATTGACGGAACGTCGTACGTCGTCGGTGTGCAGAACTGGGGTTCGGCAATCGCTCGCCAGCTACGAGCGTCAACTCCACTTGCCATCGAGACCCATGCGTTCGCCGATACACTCAGCGGCCAACTAACAATTCGCATCCGACTACAATCCTTGGCTACGATTGATTATCCGCTCAACATCGGCTACTACATCCTCGAGGATAGCGTCGTAGCCCCACAACTCGACAACGGCACATACGTTCCCGACTACATTCACCGTCACGTCCTCCGCGATGCGCCGCTCGGAGCGTACGGTGAAGCGTTGATCAGTGCACAGACTCCAGCAGGCACAACTATCACGCGGACGTATACGTACACGCTCAGCAATGCGCAGTGGAATCGGCGCAAGTTAGAGGTTGCCGTATTCATTGCGCGCCCAGAGCCGGACTATACCGTGGTTCAATGCCAGAAATCGCATGTGGCATTTGGTCAGAACTAAGCGAGCGCTGCATTTTTGCAGACAACCGGAGGGTTCGCCTAATTGGTATGGCAGCGGTCTTGAAAACCGCCGGGCGATGAGCCTGTGGGGGTTCGAGTCCCCCACCCTCCGCACCAAACAAGCCTACCCAAATGTGGGAGTCTTGCATTTGTTTCACCATCTTGTTGGAGTTTGCGTTATGCGGTACCTTCGTGTTGCCATGGCGATTGCCATCCCCATTGCCGGATTGTGGCTTGCTTCGTGCAAGTCGGGAACTACTTCGCCTGAGCAGCCAGCCAAGCTCATGCCGCTGGCGGAAGGAAACTACTGGGTCTACGACGAATACGAGCTGGACTCGAATTACCAGCGCACTGGCAAGAAAGCGTACGATTCACTCTACGTGGGCGCTTCCATACAGCTCGCCGGTCGCACTGCGTACCCTGTGATCTCCTACTACGAAGGAGATACGGTCTCTCAGGACACGCTCTACTACTCCGTTGATGCAGATGGCACCCTCTGGCAGTACATGTCGCTCAGTGGAGATTTCCAAGGAGCTGAATTTCCCTCCATCCCACCGCGCTGGGTAAAGATCACCACAGCTGGAAATGAAACGTCGTGGACAGTGTTTGATTCGACGCTCACCATAACATATCAAGGGAGTCCATACCAACTCGCCATGAAGGTGACAGGAGCAAAAGCAGGAACAGAAAGCATTACGCTAAATGGGAAAACCTACACCGCGCAGCGATTTAGTCAAACGATTGCGGCGAACGTAGCGGGTGGATTTGCATCGTTTACCGGCGCTGATACAAGCGCATATATCGCTGGCATTGGACGGGCAAAAAGCCGATTGTCCACAACGCTCAGTATCCCGTTTGCTGGAATGACGAATCGAGGCGGCACAGAAGCAATTCTCGTTCGCTACCGTGTCGCTACCCAGTAAACCGACGTTCTGACCAGAAGCCTTCGCAAGATTTCGCAGCGGGCGCTTTCTACTGAGAGCGCCCTTTTTTTCTTCGTTGCGCGTAGTAAAGATCGAACGTTCCTGCCCGATTACTCGCGAAGAGGAGGTCGCCATTCGGCAGGACGCAGACATCCCGATCGTCTGCTGCTGAGTTGAGTTCCTCCAGTGGTACCGGCGATGTCCAGGTCCCAGCGTGTTCCACAGTCACGAACAAATCGAAGCCTCCCTTTCCGCCGAAGCCATCGGATGCAAAGAGAAGCGAATCGCGTCCGAGAAAGCACGGGGTGATTTCGCTTGAGGGAGATTGCTCGAACCCATCGAAGCGATAGGGTGCACTCCAGTGGTTTTGCATCCACTGGCTCATCCACAGATCGGTTGTTGTATCCTGCTCGCCATCAGTAGCGGCGAAAGCGAGACGCTCTCCATCGGGAGACAGAGCAGGAAACATCGCAAATACTCCATCGCGATTTATCTCTGCAAGAGGTACTGCTGCGCTCGCTCTACGCACAGGCAACGCAGAACCAACAAGCTCGGCATATCGCTGCCGCTTTCCCAAAGCGTATCGCTGTCCGACCCATCGCTCATTGGCAAATGAGACATACACGATCGAGTCGCGGAGAGTGTCGAGCGTTGGCTGTGTCGTACCAAGCAGTTGCTCAGGCTGACAATGCCGCCATGCGAGGATGAGCAAGCGCGTTCCATCGAAGCGAGCAAAGTAGAGCGTCGAGTCGCTCGGCGACCACGCTGGCGCAAATTCATCGGCTTCGGTCGAGAGCGCAGCGACTCGCACAGGCTCGCTCCATTGCGCGCAGAGCCTCATACTCAGCGCTACAGTGAGCGCGAGTATTTTTGGAAAAGTCACACTAGCAAAGCGAGCATGCATAGCAACCGATGGATTATCGTTACCTGTGCCATCATCGCGAGCTTCTTGGGTGCGTGCAATGACCAGTCGCGCCAGCCCGCAAGCGTGCCGCCACCAGGAAGCGATACGCTCTTTGAACTGCCGCCGTATCTTGTAGCCAGCGATGTTAGAACATACCGCGCCGACCTCAATAGCGATGGGTGGCAGGATGTCATCGTGCTCGTTCAGCGCTCGTCGCCTGCCAGTGGTGAAGGAAGCGACACGCTGTTTTTCTACACGTTCGACCGAACTATTGCACGCCATCGGCTTGTTGCTTTATATTCAGACTTCGGCATATCGGATGTAGCGATTGCGCACTACCCTAACATCAGCAGTGCTGCGATCATCGTCTCGCTCTACGGTGGCGGGAACGATGCAACGTCCTACGGCAAGGCAATACTGACATTGCACGATAGCACACTCCAAACACTCGCCTACGCACCGTGGGGCAATCCGAGCATCGTCAAACTTGATTCGACAGTTCTGTTGGTTATTCACGAATCGTACTCGGGTTCGCTGCCGCACGCGGATGCCGTCGAGTACGCCGATTCGCTGATCACCGTCGGGATGCAGAACAATGCAATGCCCTACGAACAACGTATCGCAGCGTATGCAACGTACATCCGAACGCAGCTTGATTCGATCGCCACACATCAGCGCGAGATCAGCAAACAGGATTGGTACACCGTCACCAGTTTGATCATGAGTCTTGCCAATCTTGAATCCAAGCAGAAAGGTGCAGTCGCTGCACGTGCCGTAATCGAGCGCGAGCTTCGGCGCTGGCGCCAAATGCCAGGTCACTATCGCACCCTCCTGCGGGAGTTCTCTGAAACAGGGAGCGACGAATTTTCCTTCATTCGGTAACGTGGGTGGATGTAGATACCCAGCCGTGCGAGTAGGTGCTGTACTGAAACGCGCAGCACGCCAAGTCCATAGCGGAGACTGCGCCAGAAGTTGATCGAGGATGCTTCGTCGAAGTATCGCGTCGGACATGTGACTTCGGCAATTTCATAGCCAGCGAAAAGGATCTGGGAAAGGACTTCGTTGTCGAAGATGAAGTCATCGCTATTGAGGTCGAGCCGTATCGAGCGGAGCACGTGGCTGCTATAGGCACGGTAGCCGGTGTGGTACTCGGAGAGTTTGGCTCCGATGAGCACGTTCTCCAGAAATGTAAGGAGCCGATTTGCGATGTACTTGTAGAGCGGCATACCGCCCTTCCGAGCGCCTTTACCCAGAATACGCGAACCGAGAACTACTGGATAGATCCCGGCTGCGATAATGCTTGCCATCGGAGCGATGAGCTTCGGTGTGTACTGGTAATCCGGATGGAGCATGACGACGATGTCTGCGCCAAGTTCAAGCGCACGCGCGTAGCAGGTTTTCTGATT
>BEHW01000013.1 GCA_002898675.1 bacterium HR20 | reverse complement strand
TGCTGCGATCTTGTCTGCAAGGCGGAAGAGGTCGTTGAGAGCTTGTTGGGAGACCGGCGCAATCGTCACCGTTTTGGTTGCAGGACGGTAGTTCCACACCACCTTGCCGTTGCAGACAATTTGTTGCTCGTTGCTTTCGAGTCGGAACTTTCCTTGGCGCGTTGCAACGATGCGGATGGTTTCCCCCTCATCGGCGATCGCGGTGCACGTAATGCTGCGCGCGTGCGAAATGCGAGCAAGAAGTTGCTCGTAGGGCGTTGCCGCCACTGCGAGGCTGTAAAACCCGCAAAGAGGAAGAAGCCAAACAGCCACCGAATGTGACATACTGCACGTGAAGGGGAGGAACCCACTGCAAAATACGAGCGAGCATAGCCCGCAGCATGCAACGATGCAGCGTATCTTTGTCCCCGTTTTCATCCATTCTCGACGAGCGCAATGCAACGTACGCGGTTCTACCACCTCCACCAACGGTTGGGAGCAAAGCTTGTCCCCTTTGCTGGTTTCGAGATGCCGCTCCATTACCGAAATGGCATCCTCGCAGAGCATCTTGCTGTGCGAACGCGGGTTGGCATGTTTGATGTTTCGCACATGGGAGAGTTCGAAATCCGCGGCCGGCAAGCGCTCGACCTTGTGCAGTACCTGACCGTCAACGATGCATCGAAACTCACTCCCGGCAAAGCGCAGTACTCAGCGATGTGCACAGATACAGGCGGCATCGTGGATGATTTGCTCGTCTATCGGCTTGGGGAGGAGAGCTTCATGCTCGTTGTCAACGGAGCGTGCGAGCAGAAGGACTGGCAGTGGGTCGCATCGCATGCCGCGGCGTTCGATGTCACGATCGAGAATGTCAGCCAGCAAATCAATCTCCTTGCAGTCCAAGGTCCCCAATCCCTCGCAACACTGCAACCGCTCACTGACGTGGATTTAGCCGGGTTGGCCTACTACAGCTTCATAGCCGGCGAGTTGGCGGGAGTGCCAATGATCATCTCACGCACCGGCTATACTGGTGAGCTTGGATTCGAACTATACTTCCGCGGGGAGGAACCCATCGCCGAGCGTGTCTGGAATGCGATCATGGAGTCGGGTGCACCGCACGGTATTGAACCAGCTGGGCTTGGCGCACGCGACACGCTTCGGCTCGAGAAAGGCTACTGCCTCTACGGGAACGATATTGACGAGACGACCTCTCCACTCGAAGCTGGGCTGGGATGGATCACAAAGCTCCAGAAAGGTGAGTTCATCGGACGTACAGCGTTGCTCGAACAAAAGGAGCGCGGTCTTGAGCGCAAGCTCGTTGGGTTCGTCGTTGAAAGCGAGCGATTCATCCCACGGCATGGGTACGCGATTGTCCAGAATGGATGCACAGTCGGCAACGTCACCAGTGGCTCGATTTCTCCCTCGCTCGGTGTGCCGATCGGGATGGGATATGTTCCGCTTGCGCTTGCTGAGCCAGGAACGCGGTTCGAGATTGTTGCAGGCACACGTTCGAGCAGTGCACACGTTGTGAAGTTGCCGTTCTACCCGCCGCCAAGCAGTGCATCCCCAGCAGCCTGAGTGCGTGGTATGCGTTCGATCGTTGCAATTCCCGCACGCTATGGCTCGGAGCGCTTCCCGGGGAAAGTGCTCTGCGATCTGGAGGGGCAGACCATGCTCGAACGCGTCTGGCGAGCTGCATCAGAAGCGGAAGGATTCGACGCTGTCGTCGTGCTCACCGATGATGAACGCGTCGGTCGGGAGTGCGTGCGGCTCGGCTGCCGCTGGCACATGACACCCGCCGCGCTACCAAGCGGCACCGACCGCATCGCGTATGCAGTCGAACGCTGGTATAGCGACGCGGAAATCATCGTCAATCTCCAAGCCGATGAGCCACTGGTGCCACCAGCGCTTCTGAGCGATCTGCGCGGCGCGCTGGAGCGCAATGAGCACGCCGATGTCGCAACGCCCATTACCGCTATTGCCCGTCAGGAAGAAGTAACCAGCCCCACCACATGCAAAGTCATCTGCCGCAACGATGGTACAGCGCTCTACTTTTCGCGCGCGCCAATCCCAGCCGATCGGAAGCGCGGTGTAGGGGAGCTGGGGCTCTACTGGAAGCACATCGGCATCTACGCGTACCGGCGGCGTGCGCTCGAGCGCTTTGCGCACCTTCCCCCACATCCGATCGAATGTGCTGAATCGCTCGAGCAGCTCCGATTGCTCCTCGATGGTGCGGTCATCCTGTGTGTGCCGACCGATGCGGTGCTCGTTGCTGTGGATACTCCCGCTGATGCAGAGCGTGTGCGTGCGTACTTGCGTGCTCGTTAGGCAATGTTGTGATAGACGTGCTGGACGTCGTCGTCCTGCTCGAGATGTTCGATGAGTCGAGCAACATCGTCCATCTGTTCGTCGGACAAGCTGACGGTCGAAAGAGGAACCCACTGAAGTTGTGCAAGCTGCAGCTCGACTCCCCGTTCTTCTAGAGCGCGTTGCATACGTCCGAAGTCTTCGAAGGTGCTGTACGCGATGAGGATGTTTTCATCGGTGTCGAACTCGATGTCGTCGGCGCCTGCTTCGATCAGCAGCAGTTCCATTTCCTCGCGCGGCATTGCACCGAGCGGTACTTTGAAGACGCCGCGCCGCTGGAAGAGGAACTCGACGGCCCCGCTTTGAGCAAGTGAACCACCGAACTTGTTGAAGTAGCTCCGTAAGTTCGCCACGGTGCGGGTGGGATTATCGGTTGCGGTCTCGATCATCAGCGCCACACCGTGGGGAGCATAGCCTTCGTAGAGCACTTCTTGCAGGTTATCGGCTTGGCGTCCGAGCGCACGCTGGATTGCTGCTTCGACGCGGTCCTTGGGCATGTTGTTCGCACGCGCTTCCTGCAGCGCAGCGCGGAGCCGTGGATTGCCAGCAGGATCAGCGCCGCCAAGTTTGACGGCAATGGTGATTTCCCGCCCGATCCGCGTAAAGGTCTTTGCCATGCGGTCGTAGCGGGCAAACATCTTTGCTTTTCGCTTTTCGAAGATTCTGCCCATTGATGTCAGAGCAATTGTTCCATCATGCAAAGTTACCGCAGCAGCATGCACATGCACGGTGCTTGCTTGGCAGAAAGAGGCCGTTGCTTGGGGTCTAGTTGAGCACGAGTGCGCGGATGATCTCGTCGTCGCTTTCAGTGTGGATGCCCTCCGGCGTCACAAACAGAAGCAGCAGGTTCGTAAGATTCCGCGAAAAGAGTGCGGATGCGTGCTGGGGTAACTGCGCTGGGAGCAGCAGTGGTGCTGCGATGGTCACCCCATTGGGGAGTGTGACGTCCTGGCCGGGCTGCGTTGCTTCGGTGTTCCCGCCGCTTTCAGCTGCAAGGTCAATGACGACAGATCCTGGCTTCATCGCATCGAGCATCGAACGAGTCAGAAGAAGCGGTGCGCGTGTGCCAGGGACAGCAGCCGTTGTGATGACAACGTCTGCACGCGCGATGTACGGCGCCAGCCCTTGGCGTTGACGCTCAAGCTGCTCTGGGCCGAGCTGGCGAGCATAGCCGCTGCTGGTTTCTGTGTCAGTTGTGCCGATGTCAATTGCGATCGGGCGTGCGCCGAGACTGAGAATTTGCTCCTGCGCTGCAGGACGAACGTCGTAGCCGAAAACTTGCGCGCCCAATCGCCGTGCGGTCGCGATTGCTTGGAGGCCAGCAACACCGGCACCGATGACCACGCATTCAGCAGGGGGAATTGTCCCGGCAGCCGTTATGGACATGGGGAAAAAGCGCGGGAGCTTTTCCGCAGCGATGAGTGCAGCGACGTATCCGGCAACAGTAGCCATCGAGCTGAGAACATCCATCGTCTGGGCACGGCTGGTGCGCGGTATTTGCTCGAGCGCCAGAATGCGGACCCCACGCGCAAGGAGCTCGGCAATCGGTTCGGCGTGTTTCCACCGCTGCGCCAGTGTGATGAGCGTTTGTCCGCTGCGGATCTCGGCAGCAAGTGCAGCGGGGAACGTGAGCGTGCAGAGAAAATCTGCCCGGGCAAGGATGGCATCGCGATCGAGAATCGTTGCACCCGCTTGTGCATAGAGTTCGTCGGCGTAGTATGCCAGTTCTCCTGCGCCAGATTCGATCGCAACGCGGAAGCCGCGCTCGACTAAACGCTTGACCGATTCAGGGACAAGCGCGACGCGGCGCTCGAGCGGGTTGTAGCGATGCTCCGCAAGGATGCCGATTGTCATCGTTCGATCTCGCGAGGATGTTGGTCAGGTAAGTAGACGGGTAAGACAACGTAGGGATCGCCAGCTTCACGGGGGTAGCACTTGCCGATGGGGAAGGCAAGCTCGCTGAGGCCATACGAGCGAAAGATCTCCTCGACTGCTTCTGTCCCCTCCCACTCTTCGGAGACGCAGACGAGCAAGCCGCCGCTCGTTTGCGGATCGCATGCGATGGCGAGGATGTGCTTATATACCGCCCACTGTTCCTCCAGCGATCGGCTATCGAAGGGCGACTCACGGGATTTGCGAGACTCGTAAAGCACAAACTCTTGAGCCAGACCAACCAGCTGGCCGTAGCTAAACCAGTTGCGACGCGTGCCACCGGGAATTGCATCCATGTCAATGTACGCATCGGTCCAGGGGAGGACCGGGACGGCATCCCATTCCAGCTCAATGACGACGTTGCTCGACCGTGCGATTTCGAGCAAATGCCCGAGCAATCCGAACCCCGTGACGTCAGTCATTGCAGTTACGCCTTCGGTGCGCGCAAGGATCGGGCCGAGCCGATTGAGCGTGGTCATCCAGCTGATGGCGCGTTCGACGTCCTTTGGGCGGGCAATGCCACGCTTTTGTGCGGTTGTCACCACACCGATGCCGAGCGGTTTGGTCAAATACACGTTGTCGCCGGGCATGGCGCCTGAGTTCCGTTTGAGGTAGGGCAGCTCCACGATCCCGCTGACAGCTAAGCCGTAGATTGGCTCGGGGGCGTCAATGCTATGGCCGCCAGCAAGTGGAATGCCGGCTTCGTCGCAAACGTCGCGGCTTCCGCGTACAACTTCTGCGGCGACGTCCGGTCCGAGTTTTTCGATTGGCCATCCGAGGATGCCGAGCGCTAACAGAGGCATGCCCCCCATTGCGTAAACGTCGCTGATTGCATTTGCGGAGGCAATGCGTCCGAACTGGTACGGATCGTCCACAATCGGCATGAAAAAGTCCGTTGTGCTGACTAGTCCAGTGCCATTGCCTAAATCGAGCACGGCGGCATCGTCGTGCGTGTCATTGCCGACGAGCAATTCCGGATGCGTTCGTCGGCTGGTTGTCTGTCCGCGCAGGATCTCTTCCAGAACGCGAGGACTGAGTTTGCAGCCGCATCCAGCACCGTGGCTGTACTCAGTCAATCGAATGGGGGAACGCTGTGCATCCATGGGCGATGGTGCCAATGTCTCGAACAGAGCAAGTAGTCAGCTGCAAATTACACATCCTCACCAGGCCTGTGCGTACAGTGCTGCGGTCAGGTGGGAAGGTTCTCACCGTTGCATCGCGCGATGCTAGTTCCTATGTTCGCATGAGTCACTGGAGGACGGTCTAATGCGACGTATGCTACCACGGAGGATTGGGCTGGTATCGGTTGCTACCCTCTTGCTGCTAGAGGTTGCTGGTGCCCAGGATTGCCGGGATTGCCCGCTTCCGGGGCGCGCTTCGAAGGATGCCAAGCAGCTCTACGTGTTGCTCCGCGATCGCGTCCGTATTGAGCAGTGTCGGTCGTTCGTGCGGAGCTTTCTTCCTGATGGCATCACGCAGGCAGTGCGCATTCAGTATGTAGTCGCTGGCAACTGCCGCGACACACTCGTGCCAATTAGCAGCATTCTCGAAGCAGGGACGGTCGGCTTGGGGCTCGATGATCACCCGCGCATTTTTCCGATATTGCCCGTGCGGCAGTACGAGCGCCGTGTGCGACCACCAGAACCATCGGCATCGTTTGTCGAGGTGCATGCAATTGGCGGCGTAACGGGGAAAGATACCTCAGTGCGGAGGATTGGTTCATCGCAGCTTTTCCCCTCGCTCGAAGTTGTTGTTGCGCCGTTTGGGACGTGGCTTGGGAAGCGATGGGCGCTCGGGTTTTTGGCAGGAGCAAGTTCTGATGGCGCGCGCTGGCGAATTCCGCTCGGCGGGCAGCTCCGCTATTGGTTTTCGCCGCAAGGCGAAATCACACGCGCTGCGGGCTACCAACCCGACTCGTGCACGTTCAATGAACAAACGCCTCTGGTGCTCGGCGATGACTATCGCGAAGTCCCTGTGCCGTACACGCAGCTCGATCCCTCGGCAGCGTATGTAGTGGACTACCGGGAGCAATCGAGCGGCTGGCAGCCATTTCTTTTCCTCGAAGGGGGAACGTTCCTGAACACAGACTTCGCTGGTGCTGGCAAAGACCCCTCGCTCAATCCTGAAGAGTACAGCCAATGGTTCCTCGGGGCGGGAGCGGGAACAACTGCCTGGAAGTGGCTGGTGATCGCTGTTGGGTATCGCTACCAGCGACTCAACGTGCGAACGCCATGCGCGATCTGTCCGCCTTCAGTGGATGCGCCGGACAACTTCATTGTCAACACCGCTCGGCTCCACTGTGTGCTGTTCAAGGTTGGTGTGCATTTCCGATTCTGAACATCCTGTGAGGTCTCTCTATGGTACGCCGTAGTGCATGGATTGCGTTTGCGGCTGTATGGCTTCTGGTGCAGTGGTCGTGCCAAAGTCCGGTAGAGCCAACTGCGGAGGTCGTCAGCACGCCGGTTGTGGTCGTCGTCCGTGATCAGAGCGGACAGCCGCTCAACGGTGTCTTAGTCCAGTGGGTAATTGTCGAACGTGGCTCGTCGCAAGCAGCGATTGAGGCAGCGTTCGCACGTGTGCCTGGTGCGCAGCAAGCCTATACCGGCAGCGGCGGTTCGCCCGGATACGTTGCGTTCAGCATTCCGATGCCCGTTGCAAATGAGAATGCACTCGTGCTCCTCAAGACCATCCCACCGCCAGATCCGGCATATCGCGGATTCCAGAAAAACGGGGATTTTCGACTCGATACGATCGTTCCGTGCGGGCCGACCTCGGTTGTGCTCACCTTGATTCGCCGTATCCCCCTCGTGTGTAATCAATCGGGGCAATGTTCTCCGCTGAAGGTGACAGTAGCACCAGGGCAAGCCGATATGGTGGCGCAAGGGGATTTCGTGCAGACCGATGCTGATGTGGTCGTCCAACAGGTGACCTTCGATCGTCCGCTCCCGCCGGGGGTGCAGGTGATCGTTCGGGTACGAATCGACAACGGTCCGCCTGTGCCGATTCCTGCCGCAGTGCCACAGGGTCAGCCATATCGCATCGAGTTTACCGTCGCCGCAGCGCCGACAGCGACGACGCTCGATACCGTGCTCGGAGTAACGATCGTTGTCACTCAGCCCAATGGTAGTCCATGCTGGGATTGCACCTTCCCGTTCGAGCTACACGTCCGTCCGCAGCTGCAATGCGACTGTCCCGTAAGCGGCAGGCAGTATGCCGTCAATCTGACTGCGTGCATTGGGACGGTCAGCGATACAACGCTGCGCGTGGACTTCCTCAATCCGAATACGCAGTGTAGCTTCCGCCTCGTGGTGCAGCCGAACCGGCAAGAGGACCCCTCCGAGCTGAGCATCGTAGCGCTCGATGCAACGTCTGGGCAAAGTCACGACCTCCATGCTGGCCAGCGGCTTGGTTCTATCCGAATACGTTTTGCTCCACGTGCGGTACGCACGTACCGAGAGCAGTTTGTCATTCGCGTCTTCCGCCAGACCGCACAAGGCTTGCAGCTCTGCGATAGCATGATCACCGTTGACGTAACAGCCACCAGCGACGCACCGAGATTCGAGATCGACTCGGCGCGCTCGACTCTCTTTCGTCCAGGGCCAAGGGGGTACGAACCTGATACACTCGAAAACTGTACCTTGCGCGACGATCCGCTTCGGAGCATTGGTACACTCTGCATCCGCAATACGAGCCGCTGCGACCTCAATCTCACAGCGTTGCTGCAGCAAGCATCTGGGGTCTTTGTTCTCGAGGATGGGCAGTCGCAAGGGAGCACTACTATTCCAGCAAGAGGCACAGCATGTTTTACTGTTCGCTTTCAACCCACACAGGCAGCCGTCTATCCACAGGGGCGGTGTGCGCCGGAGCAACGGAATTTCCGTGGGACGATTGCTCTTCGCAGCGGAAATCAATCTGCAGTCGTTCCTGTGTTCGGATATGCGAGCCTGGATTTTGAATGCTCCAGCAAGGCGACGGCAGTGCTCTACAAATTCGGTGTACAGGATTCCAACGGTACACGCTACTACATCACGATGAACATCATCGAGAGCGACCGCGATAACAGGCTCGTGATCGGTGAACAACTCGATGGGAGAACTGATTCAGTGGATATCTACGTTGAACAGCTCGTGACAGTCGGGCCACCACCAAACGATGCAAACATCACATCTGCAGTCCTCGCAACAGGTGCTGCCGCGGGGGTGGAATTCAACGTTGTTGCTTCGAACATGTTCGGCTTGCCAATGGACATCTGTGAGCTGTTCAACCAATATCGCTGCTCGTTCAATCCGACTCAATGGAGAAATAGGCTGACGGTACGAGAAGGCGATGTGCTCTTGTTCCGGAAAAACAGTGCATACGGAATTCTCTGGGTCAAAAAGCTCTCATGGAGTAACCGAAGTCCGCAAGCACTACCACAAGTGGAGGTTCTGACATGCTATCCCTTCAATTGATCAGTGCCGTTCTGCTGGTAGCAGCCACGGTGACGCTTGCTCAAGTTGAGCCGCTTTCGGCGATCAACACGCCAGGCGATGAGCGTGCCGTAAGTGTCCGCGTAGACTCGGCCGGTACGGAACTGTGGGTGACAGTGCAAACTTCAGGCTCTGAGCGAATGTTGAAGGTCTACAGACTCAGCAACGGCCAACTTCTCCCGCTTGCACCGCCACCAGAGCCAATCAACATTCCCTCTCAGCCGTGGCGGAGCGCTCGCAACGGATGTGTTGCGTTTCCGCTCTGCACTCCGAGCTATGGCGTGTTTGTTTCGAACCGCTTGGTCGGTGGCAAAGACTTCGATAACGACCTCTACCAGATGCGTTATCACGATGGCCGGTGGAGCATCGCACGGCTCGACTCCGTCTGCTCGGAGTGGTGGGACGATACACCCTCGCTCTCGCCCGATGGACGGTTGCTCTTTTTTGCGTCTGACCGCGATGGACATCAGTACGGCAGGACCGATCTCTACGTCAGTCGTTGGCTCGATTCGACGTGGAGCCGGCCGATCAAACTCGCAATCTCAACGGAGCGATGGAACGAACAATCGCCCTACGCTGCAGCCGATGGCTACCTCTACTTTTCAACTGATCGCTCCGGCGACTTCGACATTTGGCGTGTGTCCTACGATCCCTCCACCGGACAGACTGTTGGGACGCCAGAACCAGTGCCCTTCCCTGGCGTCAACCAACGCGGCACAAACGAAGGCAGCCCAGCCTTTGCCGAACGCGGAACGCTGCTGCTGTTCAGTAGCAATCGAACGCAGCACGGTGATTACGACATTTTCGCCTATCGCCGACCGCCACAAGCGGGCGATTCACTCGCTGTTCTTGTTGTCGTTCGGAGCCGCGTTGTGGACTGGCTCACTGGTGCGGTGGAAGATTCGATCAGCGTCTATCGTAATCGCCCGGTCCAGGTGCGCGACCTTGCAAGCGGCGAGCTTCGCACAGCGACGACGGATTCGGAAGGATTCGCTCGGTTTCCTCTTCCCTTGCGGCCAGTCGAGCGCTGGGAGGTCACTGCCCAGGTGCATTCGCCGCGGTACGTTTCCTCGCGCGATACGCTTGTGCTCAGCAGCCTCTGCAAAGATCCGCCTGTGCATACGCTCGTCGTCTGGGATACTGCAGCGCTCATTTCGCCCCGCTGCGTCCAGGATTTCCCGGTCAAGAATGTGCGCTTTTTTGTGACGGGGTATTGGTGCCCGACGACGTTACGCTACGCACCATGGCTACCATGCTCACCAATCCTTTTGCTCGATACCTGCACAGTTGTCACCTACGAACAGCCAGTGCTCGTGTGCCAGGAAAACGAAATCTTTCGCTATCGTCTGATCTTCATCCCACCGCGTGTGGAACTCATCCGTCGCGAGGGCAGTGCATGTATTGACATGGCCGAAGCTCGCGGAAAAGGGGAGCTCTTTGCGCAGGATGTTGATGCTGCGCTCGAGCGGATTATCAACTCGATGACGTCGGCTCTCCAAGCGCCGTGTGTGCAGCGTGCGGCAGCAGAAGGGAAACGCGTAACTGTTACCGTGACGGGGTGGACTGACCCGCGTCCGCTCGATCCCTCCTGCCTGTACACCGGACCGACGATTCCGACTCACTATGGTGTTGTACGGCTCGATACGCGCGATAGCCCCTACATCAGCGGTGATTCGCTTGTCGGCGGTGGGCGTATTGCGTTCATCCGCTCCAAAGCAGGCGGCAACTACCTGCTCTCGCAGCTCCGGGCATATTACGCCGCAATACTGCTCGACCGATTGTGGGATGAGTTCGTCCCGGCGTACGCATCGCTCAAAGCCCGCGATCAAATCGAGGTTGTTGCCGTCGGGAAGGCCGTATCCCAGGAGAACCGCGACTTTAGCGAACGCCGCTCCATCGAAGTGCGAGTGGAAGTTCCAATGCCAGAGCAGCGCGTGGTTGCTGGTGCGATCCCTGTGCCAGGCTCGACAGTTGTGCTCTGCCAGCCACAGTGTGCAGAACACTGAACGTGGCATATTTTTGCCCAAGCCAAGAACGATTGTCTAACATTCGAAGATAGCCTGCGATGTACCGCACTCTTGCGCTTGGGTTGATGCTCGCAGCAGTTGCCCTGGCCCAGGGTTACCGCACAGGTGAGTTGGTCGAAGACTTCTCGTTGCGCTCAACGAGCGGGAAGACTGTTTCACTCGCCTCGTTGGGCGATGTGCGTGGAGCGATCGTTGTCTTCACATGCAACCACTGCCCCTACGCGAAAAAGTACGAAGACCGCATCATCGCGCTCCACGATGACTATGCACCCGAAGGCTATCCGGTTGTTGCCATCAACCCGAACGATCCGAGCCAGGTTCCAGAAGATTCGTTCGAGAACATGGTCAAGCGCGCCAAGGAGAAGAACTACCCCTTCGAGTATCTCTTCGATGAAACGCAAGAGGTCGCTCGCCGCTTCGGTGCAACGCGTACGCCGCATGTGTTCCTCCTCCAGCGGGAGAGCGATGGGAAATTCCGTGTAGCGTACATTGGCGCTATTGACGATAGCCCGGACGATCCGAAAGCAGTCGAGCAGGAGTATGTGCGCAATGCAATCAGTGCACTCCAGACGGGGTCGAAGGTTGATCCAAGCTTCACTAAAGCGGTCGGCTGCACGATCAAGTGGCGTAAGAAATAACGGGCTCGTGTACACGAGTTCGACAAACGTGCAAGGTTCGACACTCCAAGTTGGAGAGCAGCGTCCAAGTGCACAGCGGGGCGAGCATCGCTCGCCCCGCTTGCGTTATTCCTCGAACGGCTCGCCCAGCCGCAACCGCACACCTGCATATACTGTGCGTTGATCGAGCGGCCCCCACACGAGCGATGCATCGAAATAGGGTGAGGCGGGGCGATCGGCTGCCAGCACCGCAACGGGCTGGAGGACGTTGCCAATGTTTTCGGCGCCGATGTAGAACTCCCACGGACTTGATTGGGGACGGTAATTGATCTGCATTGAAGCGCGAACGTAGTCCGGAAAGCGCTCACCCAGCTGGTATTGGGGTGGATTATCTGCTGTCGTAGGAATGCGGCCGCTACTGTACCACACTATAAGCGGATTGATTTCCCAGACGTTGTCGCTGGTACGGTAGCTCGCCGATAGCAGCACACGGTGAGGCGATACAAGTGGCTGCAGTCGTAGTTCGCCGCCGGTTAGCACATAAGTGTCGATGAGGCGATAGGCAACCGTCAGATCAAGCCGAGGAAGAAGTGTCGTCGCAAGCTGGACGAGCGCGCTATTAGCATAACCACGGTCTGCGAAGACAATCGCCACTTGCCGCGCTGAACGATCGAAGTCGGTGACGAGCTGTCGCCAAAAGCGCGTGTGGTAAAACTCGCCATCAATCGTGATACTGCGCTCGCCGATGGGAACAATCGCTGTGATGCCGCCACCGACGTTGAACGCACGCTCCGGCAGGATTGCCGAGTCGAGTATCACCTGCCGGTTATTCAGGAAAGCTGCAGCGTTATCAGCGATCACGAAGGGAACGCGCATCCCGGTCCCGGCAGACATGCGCAGCGTGATAAGCTCCGTCGGTGCGTACTTGATGTGCATGCGTGGCGTGAGCTGGGAACCGAAGAGGTTGTGCCAGTCGTGACGGATGCCGAGCGTTGCCACCAGCGCTGACGAGGGCGACCACGTTGCTTCCGCGAAGATGCCAGGGACGCGTTCGGTACGCTGGCGTGCAAGAGAGTCGAGCTTCTCCTGCGGAGCGTCGTAGAGCATCGAGATGCCGTAGATGACCTTGAGCGCATCACTTGGTTCAACGACAGCGATCAGCTTGCCAAGCGCGAATGACTCGTGCGCACTGATGCTGCGTGTGCTGGCTGTAGTCGTAAGGCGCTGCGCGGAGAATGCAAGCTGGATCCCAATCTGGGATGCGATCGGCGATTCCAACTTGTTGAAGGCAAGCTTTGCATAGCTGTCAAGCCGCTCGGTCGTTGTTTCGATGCGGTAGCCCTGCACGCCATCGCTCCACACACCCATTGTCCCGCTGCGGTAGTTGCCCCAAGTTGGACGCACGACCAATTGCATTTCACGGTCGCCTTCGTGCCAGAGCAGACGGGCAACACCGTTGATGTTGCCAAAACGCGGCATGTCCATGAAGCCATCCCGATTGGCATCGAGATCACGCTGGAACATGCGACCGTGGAGCATGACCATCGTCATCAGTTCGGGGTTGAGTTGCTGGGCCGAGGTCAGGTTCAGCTCAGCCCGTCCCAACTGATTCGCAAAGGCATTGGCAAAGAAGGGCACGTCGCGGTTAGGCTTTTTGAATTCCGCGTTGATTTGCCCGGTGATGCCGTCGTAGCCGCTCAGGACCGAAGCAGCGCCTTTAGAGATGCTGATGCAGTCGAGAAACGGACCGGGAACGTCATCGAGGGCGAACGCACTCGTCACACCGCGCAACAACGGAATCGCCTCGATGAGTCCCGTGGTATAAATCCCGCGCAAGCCGAGCAAGCGAATGGTTTTGGCACCCAAGAGTGCGTCGGAGTACTGCACCTCTGCCGAGGAACTGCGTTCGAACGATTCAGCAAGCGTGCAACACGCTGATTGCTCGAGCTGACGCCGAGTGACAAGTTCGGTCCGGATCGGCTCTGCAGTCGCGATGGAGCTTGCTTCGCCTTCGACCTGCACTGGACGGGCGACAAAGTCTGCTTCAAGGACGTGGTCAAGATGGTGCAGCGTGCGGGCAACGGCGACTGTATCGCTCCGATAGCCGACGGCATGCACGATGAGTGTATCAATCTGGCGGTTCTCCGGTGGTCGCTCGATCGTAAAGCTCCCGTCGCTGCGGGTGAGCGCACCACGCTGGGTACCCTTCCATTGCAGTCGCGCACCAGCAACTGGAGTGAGCGACCCATCAGCACCGCGTCCACGGATCGTGCCAACCAGTGGCTGGCTAAATGCTGCAAAGGAAGCAAGGCAGAGTAAACACAATGAAAGCGTTCTCATTGGAACTGTCCACTGCAAATGTTGAACAAACATTCGAGAGAAAGAAGATATCGGCGGTGGAGCTGGCTCCACGGTGTACGTGTCCCCGAGCTCCGAGCAGTGGACTATAGGCGAAAACGCTGCAAGAGAGGGAGTGTCGCGAGGAATTGTATCCCCTCAGCCAACAGTGAGGTCTGGTCGAGCAAGAGCGTGACCGCCATCGAAAGTGGCGGTACTGCTGGCAGGAGCACAGCGGGTGAAAGATTGAGCACCGCTGGACGCTCACCAGCACGCGACGAGCTGATCGGCAGGAGAAGATATGCCGTTGCTGTCTGGCAGCAGTCATCAGTGTGGTCGAGTGCACAAGCAGACGTGCTGGTTCCTTCGTCACAGCAGCACGACTTCGTGGTAGTAAATACGGCGAGCGATTCGACCGTCCCGCAGCACCAGTGGAGGCTAACGGCAATGCCCTCGCTGACCAAGAGCATCACCGCAAGCAACAAACCGCTGAGAGTTGGTCGAATCGCTCGCATCTGGCTTAGTGATCATCGTGGGAACTACCGTCGCGATAGCGGCAGCACTTGGGAAGCTTCGCGTACGCTTCATCGCTTGCTTTGACGTCGTCGCTATCGTAGCCTTGCTCGGCGATGATTTCCTTGATTCGCCGCTCAGTGAGTACGGTGGGGTCGTACGTGATCGTAAACTGCTTTGTCTTTTTGTCCCATGTTGCTTTCTCGACCCCTTGCATTTCCTTGAACGGGCGCTCGATGTTCTTTTTGCACTTGCCGCAGTTGCCGTAAACGGTGAACGTTGTCGTTACTGTTGTGGGCTGCTTTTTCGCAGTCTCCTGGGCTACACCGGCGAGAGTAAGCAGTGCAGCAACGGAGAGTACAAGGGCGATACGCATCACTTGTAGGTGGAATGGTTCAACATGCGGTACAAAAATGCGAGCCACGAGTGCTTCACCACGTACAGGTAACGAGCAGCGATGTACAACATTTTGCCGGGTGCGCATGAAAACGTGCTCGCACGCTATTCAATCGTGCGCTCGTAGAGCCGGTAGGTTTTGTAGCGCACGCCATGCATCGTGTTCTGTAGTGCATGGTTCATCGGGTCATTTGTCTCGAGAATCCAGGATGCCTCGCCCCACAGTGCACCGCGTGCTTTTGCACGTTCGCCAATTTCAGCGTAGAGCACTGCATCAATCCCAGTGCGGCGAAATTCGGGCAGCAAGCCGAGTACGATGATTCGCACCATTGTTATCTGCTTCCGTTTCGTCATAAGGTGCCAAAGACCCGGCAGCAAGCGGCCGCTTCGGTTGTGGATCAGGCACTGGTTGATGTCCGGCAGCGCCAGCGCAAAGCCGACGGGGCGATCGCCAACTTCAGCGATGAGAACAAGGTTCGGATCGGCGATTTGCTTGAGGTCAGCTGCGAGGAAGTCGAACTCCGCGTCGGTCATTTTCACAAAGCCCCAATTTTTTTCCCATGCGGTGTTGTAGAGGTCGCGAAGGATCTCGACATCGCGGCGGAACTGCGTGCGATTGCGGAAGTCCATCGCACGAATCTGAACGCCGGTGCGTTGGCGCACGATACCGAGCAAGCGATCGAGCTTTTCCGAACGGTAGCTCTCCTGATCGAGCAGGTAGGCGTAGAGGTCCATCGTTTTCTGCAGCCCCCAACCTTCGAGCAGCGCAGGGTAGTACGGTGGATTGTACGTCATCAAGACGACCGGCGGACGGTCAAACCCTTCGATGAGCAACCCGCATTCATCGTTCATCGAGGGGTTGACAGGGCCGCGGATGTGCGTCATCCCATGGAGCTGGAGCCACTCAGCAGCAGCATCGAGGAGTGCACTTGTGACCTCCTGGGAGTGGATGCTCTCGTAGAAGCCGAAAAAACCGACACGGTCGTTGTGTGTGCGATTGTGGTTGTCGTTGACAATTGCAGCGATGCGTCCGAGTGGTCCAGTGCGATCCTCAACCAGAAACAATGCGATCTTGCTGTGCTGGTAGAAGGGGTTGCGGCGGACGTCGAGCAGCTTCATCCGATCGAAGATGAGCGGCGGTACCCAGTGGGGATCGCCCTGGTAGAAACGCCACTGCGATTTGACGAAGCGGAGCCGATCGCGGCGACTGCGCTCGTCGAGCCGAATAAGCTTCATCGTGCCCTCATATGAAGTGGAACATGCCCTATGGCACCCGCCAGCCCAGGCGAAACTCCCACTGCTTCTGCTGGCGGGAGAGACTTTGCCCAGGGTTTGCTGTTGCCTGAAATTGCGCGACAAGATTCCGAAGCCATTCGATGCCGAGTGCATTGCCGATCGAAAGATCGAGCATAATCTGGCTATTCTGTGCTAAGTCTGCCACCGAGCCACCGACAGTGACATTCGCACCGAAGAGTTGCCCGGTCAGCATAATCCGCGCTTGCGACAGGCTTGTGACATCGCTCGATCCGAAGTCAACGTTGACGTTCTTGATGACACCGCCCTGCAGCGCGTTCGTCAGGAACGCAGAGACAGCAGCAGAGCGTGCCGCGTTGACGCTTTGGTCGAGAGCAGAGGTTGCAACGCTTCCATTCGCACCGCCGGTGAGCTCCTCCTGCGTGCGACCGAACAGAAGCAGCAAGAGCGCATTGGTCATAATGCGGCTGGAGTCACCACGCATCCCAGGAGCGATTTCGCCGTTGAGTTCATAGGTCATCCGCACCCGCGGCTGGCGCTTTGTGCCGGTGATGTAGAGCAGCACTCGGTAGCGCTCGCGTCGGTTGTCGCTCCCGATGATACGCTCGCCGTCATAGACCGCTTGCAAATCCACCTCCGGGTTATCGAGCGCGCCAGTGGTGAACCGCAGTTTCCCACTTGCAGTGAACGTGCTGTAGAACTTGTACGTCGAACTGGGGTCCACGATGAGAGTACCACGCAGCTCTGTCCGTCGGCTGCCATCTCGAATAAAGCGCAAGTACTCAGTGCGGTTTTCCTGTTCGACGAAGGCAACCAGTTGCTCGACACCCGAAAAGTCCATCTTGACACGGATCTGCCGGCGGAGCTTGACGTCCACACTCGTGTAGAGCCGCTCGGTGAAGCCTGGCGCGATGCTCAGCCGTTCGGTAGAACGTGCACGCGGTTGCCGCGGGGGTATGTCGCCAATGCTTGTGTCTGCATGCGGTGTGATCATGACTGCATCGGTTACAAGGTAGCCTTCGCCTGTTTTCTGGTACCGGAAGGACGAAGTCTGCGCACTCACAGCTGTGGTTGGTGGGAAGGTAACGTCCGCATCTTCGATGCTCAAGAATCCACCAAGCCGTGGCTCGGCAATGGTGCCGTAGAAGCGTAGCTCACGCTCGCGACGGTCATCGTCGGTGGAGATAACCACTCGCCCGTACATCGTCGAGTTGACCGCCGCTGTCGCCGAACTCATCACCAGGAAACCGCGGTCGCCGGGAATGCGGATGTGGACATCGAGCGTGTCAGGCTGGAAGCCGCGAAACGTTATGCGTCCGGATGCAAGGGCTGTGCCGCCGATCAAATCGGCAGGATCGTTGCTGAGCACAAGCGTATCGAGCTCGAGCACGTTGTTGTGCAGCGAAAGTACTCCGCTGCTGCGGTAGCGGATGTTCGTTGCCGGTACGAGAAACTCTGCGTCCGCGTAGCGTGCAGTGCCCGAAAATTCGATGTTCCCCGGCAGCGATCCTTCGATGCGGACAAAGGCTTCTGCCGATCCGCGAAGCTGAGAAATTGCTGGTAGGAACGGCTCAACAATTGTCAGCGGGAGTTGGCTTGCTTGCAGAAACACTGCCAATCGCTCTCCTTCGCGTATCGCTGCGCGGAAGGGAAGGAGAGAAAAATCGAGCGGCACCTGTTGCAATCGAACGTCGAGCGCTGTGCGTTGCTCTCCATTTGCACCGTTGAGGAGCAAGCTTGTGCTCCCGCGAAGGAAGGCGCCGTCGTAGTCGAGCGTTACTTCTTGCTGGCCAAGCTCAATCTGTCCGTAGAGAAGTTCACCGAAAGTCGCGTTGATGAGCATGCGTGGCCGCTCCCAGCTTCCGTCGGCATAGATGACGAGCGAATCGAGCTGCCCGTCGAGCTGCCCGATAAGCTCAAGGCCGCCGAGTGCAGGGATTGCTGCAAGCGTGCCGAGATCGAACGTTCGCAGTGCCAGGCGGCACCGAGGTCCCTCAGCGGCAACGTTCCCTTCAAGATTGAGCGTGGCCGTGCTCTGCTCCTGGCGGAGGAGCGCATCAACGGTCAGGGTGCCAGCATCCATCGTTGCGACCAGCGGCTTGGCCAGGCTCCAGGTAAATGTTGGTGAAAGTCCAATGAGTGCAGTATTGACGTGGGCGGTGTATCCAGTTCCTTGTTGTGGAATGATACGTGCACTGAATTGAATCGGGAGCGTGTTCTCGATCCACGCGGTGTCGCTTGTGATCGCCAGCTGCGAGCCATCCCACCGCCAGTCTATCGCGGGCCGGATGATGCGGAGGTTCCCGATACGCAAGACCGAATCAACCGCAACGCGGAGCTGGGCTGCCTCCACGCGTGGCGAACGGTCCAGCTCTGCAAATGCAGCATGGAGCGATGCCTCCAGCGGCATCGAAGCAAGATAAAAGCCGTTCGGCTCAGCGACGATCAACCGGCGAAGCGAAAGCGTGTCGAGTGCAATGCTACTGCGCGATCCAGCAGCGGAGATGCTTCCAGCAAGAACACCTTCCGCTTCGATGACAGATGGTGCAAACAGCGGTGCAAGCAATGCAAGACTGTGCACGTGGACCGAGAACGTAGCCTCCGCTGTGTCGGCAGATTCGATTGCCGGCAGTGATGCTGTTGGCTTCCCCGTGGCGTAGCCGAGCATCCATCGAAGGAGCGTGTCGGTGAGCGGGATGTGGGAGCCTACCGTGCGGCCAAGTGCGGCCAGCCCGAAACGGCCGGCGATGCTTGCTGTAATCTGCGGTGAGCGAATCGTCGCAATGCGGCGTCCAGCTTGGTCGAAATCGAGTGTTGCGGCAAGCTGGAACGGAAAGAGCGCTCGGTCTTGCAAGACAAGCTCAGTGACGTCAGCATTGAGTGCGAGGCGGAGACTATCGGGCGTCGAGCCGCTGCTGCGGAGCGCGACAGTTGCAGACAACACCTCTGGTGCAAGGCTGCTGTTGAGCAATCGCCGAAGTGGCATATGGTCGCTTCCAAGCCAAAGCTCGACGTCGTTAGTACCGGTAAGCGCGATCGTGCCGTGGCCGTACACACGCGGCTGTTCTTCCCCTCCGTTGCGGGGAAAGATTGCCTCGAGTGAGTCGAGCAAGAGCCTGCCACGGTCGAGTTGGGCACGGACGGAGACATGCGTCAGCCGTTGCTCTGCAATGCTGCTGGTGTCGAGCGATAGCTCCAGTTGGCCGTGCGCTCTGGCAAGCTCGGTGCCTTCGCCACGGAGCAGAAGCGTGCCTGCCAGTGCTGATGCCGGCAGGAAGGGAACGAGCTGTGCAAGGTTGACCTGGCTGAACGTGCCATCTACGGTGTAGCCAATGGGATTGCCGATGCGCAGCAATGCGCGAAGGTCTGCGGTCCCCGCGCTGGTTGTCGCGCGAACATCTGCCCAGAGAGAATCGCCAGCGCCGCGAGCGCGCAGCATGGCAATGCGACAACCATCGAGTGCCGCGATAGGCGGCAAATCGAGCCAACCGAGCAACTGCCGCACATCGCTCCACCACACCACGGATGGACTAAGTTCAGCGTTCCATCGCAGCGGCGCGTTACTGCGGAAATTGTGGAAACTCACGTGCCCCCGAAGATCGGTCCGTCCTGTTGCAGCATGCACAAGGACAACGCGCATGCTGTCGAGTGAACCCTCGACAGTTGCATCGAGTTCGAGTGAGCTACCGAGCGCAATGTCGGGCGGCAGCAGATGGTAGGCATCGTTCGGATGAAGGGGGGTGAGAGCAAGCCTTGCACGGTAGGGAAGCGTTGTGTCGCCGATGCCGAGCGTGGCTTTGGCGATTGTGACGTTCGATGCAGGGAGTGCGATCGAAAGCGAGGTGACCGCCAGCGATGCAGGGTCAACAGCGACGATGCCCGATGCCTGGCGAATCCCCCAACCGCTGATGCTATCGCGGAAGCTGAGTTCATCGAGTGCAAGCGTGTACTGGCGTTGGCGAAGTTGAGCAAGGACCGTCGTGCGCACTCGGACATCGGTCAACATTGCATGGAATGGATCGAACCGCGCAGGGCGCTGGGAAGGTGGGATTGTATCCTGCACGTCATCGGTGAAAATCGTTCCGCTGCGGATTTCGAAGGAGCGGACGTAAACCAGGAGCGATGGCGGCTCTCCCGATGGGGATGACGTAGGGCGGAGGATATGCTCGAAATTCCACGTGCCGTCTGCCAGACGCCGCAGGTGCATGCGCGGCGATTCGAGACGGAGCACTTCGATGGCAACGGTGCGGAAGATGAGCGCTTCGGGGATATACCGAAGCTCGATGTGTGGTGAGGCAAGGAGGGTATCTCCTTCGGCGACGAGTGCGACAGAATCCAGCTCAACACCTTCGAAGACGCGCACACGAACACTCCCGATTGAAAGCTCGGCGTTGAGCTGATCGCGAAGCGCTGCTTGAAGCACTTTTGCAAGCCAGCGGTTGAACGTTTCTGTCTGTGCCAGCCCATAGAGCGCAATCCCAAGGAGCACGACCAGCGAACCACTTGCCGCTACAGTGAGTGCAAGGGCACGCACCAGACGCCGCATGCGTGAACCACCGCCTGCAAATTGCGCGCGAAGCCGACCGCGGAGAAATCGCCGTTTCATCGAAGGCATAGACGTTGCAAGTTACTATTCCGCGTCGAATGCTCCCGTATCTTTGTGCGGAACAGACCTACGACAGCCCTCTATGGCGCAACAGTACCTGATCACAGCTGCATTACCCTATGCAAATGGCTACATCCACCTTGGTCACATCGCTGGTGCGTACTTGCCCGCAGATCTCTACGCACGCTATCTCCGGCTTTCCGGCGAGCAAGTTCTCTTCGTCTGCGGTTCCGACGAGCACGGTGTGGCGATTACGATCCGAGCTGAGCAAGAAGGCAAAACTCCACAAGAGATCGTGGACCACTACCACGCTGCCAACAAGGAATCTTTCGATCAGTTCGGGATCAGTTTCGACGTTTATGGCCGTACCTCCAGTCCACTGCATCACCGCTTGGCGCAGGAATGGTTTCTGGATTTTTACCATCGCGGACTGCTCGAAGAACGGCAGCAGCTGCAGTTCTACGATGAGGAAGCGGGGATGTTTTTGCCCGATCGTTACGTCGAGGGAACCTGCCCCAACTGCGGCTACGAGCGTGCACGCGGCGATCAGTGCGAACAGTGCGGTGCCTACTACGATCAGCTCGCCTTGAAAAATCCGCGTTCGCTTTTGAGCGGGAAGCCGCCGGCAGTGCGGCCAACAACGCACTGGTACTTTCGGCTCAGTCAGTTCCAACGTGCGCTCGAAGACTACATCGCTTCGCACCAACGGGATTGGAAGGAAAACGTCCTCCAGCAGGCGCGTGCGTGGCTCAAGCAAGGCTTGGAGGATCGAGCAATCACACGCGATCTGCGGTGGGGTGTGCCCGTGCCGCTGCCGAACGCAGAGGGGAAGGTTCTCTACGTGTGGTTCGAGGCACTGCTTGGCTACATCAGTGCAACCCATCAATGGGCACGCGACAGTGGGGATCCCGAACGTTGGCAGCAGTGGTGGTTGCACTCGAGCGACCGCCAGACGTACTACGCTGCGTTCATTGGGAAGGACAACATCGTCTTCCACACGCTGATGTTCCCTGCGATGCTCATGGCGCGGGGCGGGTACATCCTCCCATCGAACGTGCCGGCACATGAGTTCCTCAATCTCGAGGGGCAGAAATTCTCCAAGTCGCGCAACTGGAGCATTGACCTTCGCGATGCACTGACGGACTTTCCGCACCCGCACCATCGCGATGCGCTCCGCTACACCTTGGCGATGAATTTCCCCGAAACGCGCGACGCCGATTTTAGCTGGAGCGACTTCCAAGCACGCACCAACAACGAACTGGCAGCAATTGTGGGCAATTACGCCAATCGGGTGCTTGCGTTCATTGCGCGGCATTTCGAGGGGAAGGTGCCGATACTCTCCGAGCAGGATCGAGAATTCCCCGCCAGGTGGCACGCTGCGGTCGCCAACCACGCCGGTGGGGGCATCGCACTCGATGCAGAGCACTTCTCCGCGGAGGAACGCGCTGTGATTGCCGCACTTGCCAATGGCGCAGAAGCAATTGCGGCAGCATATCGCTCGTTCCGCTTTCGAGATGCGACGAGTGAAACGATGAACCTTGCGCGCGCGGCGAACAAGTTTTTCAACGATGCTGCTCCCTGGAAATCGCTCACGGAACATCCTGCGCAGTGTGCGCGAACGCTCTATACCTGCGTGCAAGTGCTTCGGAGTATCGCAATCGCGCTGGCGCCAGTTGCACCGAACCTGTCGCGGAGCATCCAGCAGCTCTGCGGTATTGCGCAGCCGACAACGGGTGAATCCTCGGGTGCGAGTGCAGGTCCGAACCTCTGGGCGACAATTCCGCAACCGCTCGTCGAGCAGGGAACGCCACTTGGCCAGCCGCAGCGCCTTATTGAACCGATCAGCGATGAGTGCATCGTAATGCAACGCGCCAAACTTGGCGCTCAAGCTCCGGAAGCCCCACCAGAGTCGGCGCCCGAACGCGAGCGCATCAGCATCGAAGATTTCGCACGAGTTGAACTGCGCACCGGACGCATCGTTTCCGCCGAGCGGGTGCCGAAATCGAACAAGCTCATCAAGCTGATCGTCAATCTCGGCAGCCAAGAGCGACAGATCGTGGCAGGCATCGGCAAGCACTACTCGCCCGATGAACTAATCGGCCTCGACGTTGTCATTGTTGCCAATCTTGCGCCAGCACGGCTTATGGGAGTCGAGTCGAATGGCATGCTGCTGGCTGCGAGCAACGGCGAGCAGTTGGTGATAGTTTCGCCGCGTGGGGAGATTCCACCTGGCTCGGTGGTGCGGTAGTAAATTCGCCGTCGGTTCTCTTTCCAACCTTGCCAATGCTGCGGTACTTGCTCGGGCGGCTCGGCTATACCGTTCTCATGCTGCTCGGTGTTGTGACGGTCTCGTTCTTCCTCGTGCGAGCAATTCCTGGCGATCCGGCACGGGTCATGCTTGGTCAGCGTGCTGACGAGGCGACGCTCCAAGCGCTGCGCGAGCAGTACGGCTTCAACAGGCCACTCTACGTGCAGTATTGGCGGTACCTGGAACGCCTTGCTGTCGGCGACCTGGGGCGCTCGATTGCGTCGAATCGCCCAGTGCTCGAAATCGTGCTCGATCGCCTTCCAGCGACCGCACTGCTGGCAACGGTTGCCATGGTGATTGCGACAGTGCTGGGGATTGCGCTCGGTGTGCTTTCCGCAGTACGCGCCAATACATGGCTCGACACAGCGACGATGGCACTGGCGCAGTTCGGGATTTCGCTGCCCTCGATCGTGATGGCGATTTTCTTGATGGTGCTCTTCGGGCAAGTGTTGCCGTGGTTCCCGATTGCGGGGTACGTTGATCGTGGCATCGAATACTTGGTCTTGCCGGCAGTGACGCTAGGTATCCGTCCGCTGGCGATCATCGCACGGGTAACGCGCGCGAGCATGCTCGAAGTGCTCGGGCAAGATTACATCCGCACTGCGCGAGCGAAAGGCTTACCGAGCAGCCGCGTCATTGCCGTTCACGCACTGCGAAATGCGCTCAATCCTGTGGTGACTACGGTCGGGACATGGTTCGCAGGGTTGCTTGCAGGAGCGTACTTTGTCGAGTACATCTTCAACTGGCCGGGCATTGGCAGTGCAGCATTCGATGCAATAACCAAGCTCGATTATCCGGTTATCCAGGGAACTGTACTCTTTACCGCAGCGGTTTTTGTCGTTGTCAACTTCTTCTCCGATGTGCTCTACGCGTTGCTCGATCCACGAGTTGAACTTTCTTCCCAGCGTGTGCAGTCATGATCGCGCAGGCCGCTATCGCGCTCGTTCTCTTTGCCAGTGGATGCGCACGCTCCGATAGCGAACATTTCCACAACAACCGTAACGCAACGATGGCAAACGATAGCTTCGAGGTTGCAACATTCGGTGCTGGATGCTTTTGGTGTACGGAGGCGATCTTTTCGCGGCTCGATGGGGTGATTTCCGTTGTGCCTGGTTACAGTGGCGGACACGTCCCCAACCCTACCTACGAGCAGGTGTGCACTGGAAGAACTGGGCATGCTGAGGTCTGCCAGATCACGTTCGATCCTCGGCGCATTTCGTATGACGAGTTGCTCGAGGTCTTTTGGTACACACACGATCCCACCACGCCGAAGCGCCAAGGCAACGACGTTGGAACGCAGTATCGCTCGGTGATTTTCTACCCTTCCGATGCCCAGCGGCAGCGTGCAGAGCACTACAAGCGCCTGCTAACGGAAAGTGGGGCGTTCGACGCACCGATCGTGACAGAAATTGTTCCGTTCGAGCAGTTCTGGCCCGCCGAAGAGTACCACCGCGAGTACTTCGAGCGCAATCCCGAGAAAGCCTACTGTGCGTTGGTTATCCGTCCGAAAGTAGAAAAGTTCGAGAAGGTCTTCCGTTCGAAGCTCCGCCAGGCGCAATGAGCCAAAAGCCCCAGCGAAAGAAGCAGTTTGTACGCACGCCTGCCTATCCGGGCGGGTCGAAAGCGCTCAAAGAATTCATCCAGCGGAACGTGCGCTACCCCACTGAAGCGCTCGTCAAGCGTATCGAGGGAGATGTTCACGTTGCATTCGAGGTGGACGAAGAAGGGCACGTTCACCGTCCACGTGTCCTTCGCGGCATTGGCTACGGTTGCGATGAGGAGGCTGTGCGAGTAGTATCGCTGCTGCGGTACCGCCCAGTGCGGAATCGAGGTGTGAAGGTAACAGCGCACATGGATGTGGTCATTCACTTTCGCTTGCCATCGGCGCAGCCGCTCGAGATTGTTTATCACTACCGTCCAGCGAGCGACTCATAGCAAGCGCAATGCACGCAACCGAGATGATGTCTTGCACCGAACAGCCACGGGAAAGATCGCAGTAGGGCTTTGCTAATCCCTGGACGATCGGTCCGAGCGCGATCGCGCCAGCAAGACGTTCGGTGAGCTTGTAGGCGATATTTCCGGCGTCGAGATTTGGGAAGATGAGCACAGTTGCACTGCCAGCGACCGTGGAGCCGGGAGCCTTGCGTGCTGCGACGTCCGGGACAAGAGCAGCATCTGCTTGGAGTTCGCCATCGCAGAGGATGTCCGGTCGCAGCGATTGGGCGATCTGCACCGCACGCTGAACCTTTTCGACTGCTGGATGCGAAGCGCTCCCTTTCGTCGAAAACGAGAGGAATGCCACACGCGGCTCCTCACGCAGAATCCGGCGGTAGTTGTCTGCCGTAGCGATCGCGATCTCGGCAAGCTGCTCAGATGTCGGATCAGGGATGACGCCGCAGTCAGCGTAGAAGAGCACTCGTTGGCTGAGGACCATCACGAAGTAGCTGCTCATCGTTCGGCTGCCTGGCGCAAGTCCAACGGTCGAGAGTGCAGCACGAAGGACATCGCTAGTGGTCGAGAGCGAACCGGCAACGACGGCGCGAACATCGCCACGGTCGAGCAAGAGTCCTGCTGCAGTGAGTGGATCAAGGACACGTTGCTGTGCTTGCTCGCGTTGAATCGGTTTGCTGCGCTGTTTGATGGCAAATTCGTCGGCCAAGGTATCCCGGTGCGCAGCTGGATCGAAGAGCGCAATGTTCGTTGGCAGGGGAATTCCCGCAGCATCTGCGATTCGGCGTATCTGCATAGGATCACCGACCAGCATTGGCTGAGCAATGCCTCGGCTGGCGAGCGTGCACGCAGCCAGAAGCGTTCGTTCATCGGTAGCATCCGGGAAGGCAATGCTTCCGCCGATTGCAGTAGCGTGCTCCTCGAGTTGCTGGAGAAATTTCTGCTGGAACTCTGTCATCGCACTGGCCAGTTTTCCTGGTGCAAATTTCCGTAAAAGTACCGATTGGACGTGGCTCTCCATCGGTGTAGTTTAGCGCCAGGTGAGGGTACCAAAGTATCAAGGGGGCTTTCTACTCCGGGATAGGTGGGGGCGCGCCGGGTGTTACAGCTCGTCGCGTCCCTTCCATTTTTGAAGCTGATCGACGATGCGTATTTTCCCGCCGAGAGAATTGATGTGGTGTGATGCTATGCATGCTCATGCTGCGCAGGCAGGTCGAACCACCGCGCTCCAAGCAACAGTTTTTCTCGCATTGATGCTTGCGGGCGGAGTACTTTTTTTCCATCTGCTCGCACTGCCGATGCTGGAGGCGATCTTTCGCGATTCACTCGGAGCACGCATCGAGCCAGTAAGCCGCTGGTATGAGTGGCGGCTGGTCGTGGATGCCAATGGTGGGGGTCCCTACGCGCGTGAGATAGATGCCAAAGAGTACCTGTTCAACCCCATGCTTGCACTGGCACCTATCACTCTTGCGATGGGATTTTTGGTGGCAAGCCTTGTGAGCGCGCTGCTGCCACCTCGAGTCGGACTGCTTCGGAAAAATCTCGAGCGGGAGATCTCCCAAGCGCTCGAGCGACTGGCTGTGCAAGTGTATGGAGTTGCCGTCGGGTCTGCGGAAACACTCACACTCGCAGAGCGAATCCGCAGCGCGTCGTTGGAAGAACTCGGCGCGCTTGCGACAGAGTACGGCACTTCGGCTGATGAACTGATCCTGCTTCAGCGGGCAGTGCAGTGGGCCTCGGGAGGAGTGCGACGATTGTTCTCCCTTCCGTCCGCGGTGCGACTCTACCTGCGCAATCACTTCACGGTCGAATATGAGCAGGCGGTGCTCGGGAGTATCTACGTCGGCGCGGCGGTGCTCATCATCATCATCGGGTTGCGGGGACTGCAGTTTATCCCAAAGGAGCGGCCCTCGCTTGTGCTCTTTGCGATTGCGTTGGAGTTTGTGCTCCTAATCGCGTATGCGGTGACGCTCATGTTCTCGCCCTCCCAAGAGCAGCCGGCCCGGCAGAGCGGCGGATTAGGCGAGCTGTTCAGTGCAGCGCCGACCGTGTCGAGTCCGATTGCATCAGTGCACTACGCGGAGAAGTTGCTCCGGATGTTCATTGCAATGCCGCCGCCTGCGCGGAGCGATGACGCTCCCAACCGCGAGCAATCGCACTGAAGACGGCAAAATGCACAATTGCTCGTTCGACGGACGCAACGGGAAATGGGAGCAGCCGGAGTAACCACTCGGCAAGTTCCGACCGAGCGATGCTCCGAAGGACGCGGTCGAACCATCGCTGCCCCAGCAGATACTTCAACCCAAAGATTCGGCGCTCCTCCGGATGCAGCGACAGCAGGAGCGGCAAATTGACCGCGCCGAACTCCTCCATTTGTGCCAAGGCTTGCGCGAGTGTCTTGTTCATCGTGCTGTAGCCGAGCGCATTGGCGTTGAAGATAACGGGCACGCTGAAGGTTTTCTCAAGCCGCAGGGCAAATTCGGTGTCCCCGCCACCGTAACCTCGCATGCGTTCATCTTGCCCACCAAGTGCCTGGAAGAACCGCGTCGGCAGCGCGAGGTTGCCCGTCGTTAGGTAGTAAGGCGGTATTTGCTGGCCGTGACAGTACTTGTTTTTGCCGCGGTGTTGGATGTACCGCGCCCAGACGTTTTCGGCGGTATCGAGGAAGCGAATATCCCCGACGGATGCACACTCGCGGTCGCAGAGCAGCCGGTAATGCTCGGCAAGCCATTCAGGCGCAGGGACTACGTCCGAATCGAGCATCGCAAGGAAGGGAGCTTCCAAATACGGGAGCGCCAGGTTCCGCGTCGCGTTCCGTCCGCGGTGCTCGTTGCCAGGATGGCTCACGATGCGGTGTGCAAACGGCAGCCGACGGCCAGCAAGGAGCTGCCGCACCGCGGCGCTTTCGCCATCAATGCAGATGAACACACGGAACGAGCCGAACGTTTGCTGTTCGAGAGCATCGAGGCAGCGTTGGAGCTCGCCAGCATTTTCGTACGTGGGGATGATGACATCGAACGTCCAGCTCATTGCGGCAGCTGGAGGCGGAGAATCTCAAATGCAACGTCCGGGAAAACGTATAGTCCACGCTTGCCGACAATCCACTCTGCTGCCATCACGGCACCGAGCGCGAAGCCACGTCGTGACTTTGCGCAGTGTGTGATCTCGATCGTGTCGGCTTCAGAGTCGGCGATGATTGTGTGGACTCCTGCAATGGTGCCGATACGAGCGGAGCTGAGCGTAATTGCGCTCCTTGGAATCGGGGGAATAGGCTCAGTATGGATCGGTGCATCGAACGGCAAGTGACGCTGAAGCGTCCGTGCGAGCATCAGTGCTGTTCCGCTGGGATGGTCTTTTTTGCCGCGGTGATGGAGCTCATGAATGTGGAGCTGGTAGCCGAGTGTTGGTTCCAGCATCTGTCCAAGCAACGCAGCAAGCCGGGAAACAATCGCAACTCCCATCGAAAAATTCGCGCCGATAACAATTCCGATACGCTCACCAGCTGCGGCAAGGTGCGGCGAAGATGTATCCCAGCCTGTTGTGCCGATCACCAGCGGTATGCCCGCCTCTGCGCAGAGTGTCAAGTGGCCTTCGACAGCAGAAGCATTCGAAAAGTCGAGCGCAACGTCCGCCGAGCGGAGCTGATCGAGCGTGGCGGGATTGCTCTTGCTTGCTCGCACTGTGATGTGGTGGCCGCGCTCGAGCGCAATCTGTTCGATTGCGTTCCCCATCCGCCCGTAGCCGAGCAATGCCAAGCGAAGCGACGTCATGCCGAGGCTGTGAGCATATCCGACGAAACAAGCCGCCCTTCGTAGAGTGCGATCCGATGAGTGGCGGGAAAGTGTGCTGCAAAAAAAGGGTCGTGCGTCGCGACGATAATCGTCGTGCCGCGTTCGTTTTCCTTCCGGAGTTCTTCTGCCACCATCGCCGTCGTATCAACATCGAGATTGCCCGTTGGTTCATCGGCAATGATGCATTCAGGTTTAGCTGCCAATGCGCGGGCAATCCCGACTAAATGGCGCTCACCCATCGAGCATTCGGCGGGGAATTTTTCGCGGATGTAACTGATGCCGAGTCGAACCAGGACGTCGAGCGTGCGGCTCCGTGCCTGGGGCGCTGGGACGTTCCGCAACAAGAGCGCAAGGAAGATGTTGTCGAAGACGCTTAGGTCATCGAGCAGCCGCACGTCTTGGAAGCAGATCCCCATTCGGCGGCGAAGCTGCTGGATGCGGCGCCGTCCGAGCGTTGTGGTGCGTTGGCCGCTGATGAACACAGCACCTTCCGAAGGGAAGATGTCGGCATACAGCAGGCGCAAGAGCGTTGTTTTCCCGGAGCCGGTCGGCCCTGTGACCATGAGCATGCTGCCTGTGGGAATCTGAACGCTGAGTGCACTCAGTGCAGGGATAGCGTCGAAGTGAATGCTGACATTTTGCAGTTCGAAATGCATGCCTGGACACACAGGAATCGTTCGCGGCAAAGTTACGGCAGATTACGCGCCGTGCGGTCCGGTGCGCGGCAGTGGGGCACGATCGCGGACGTAGTGATCGAGCCACCAACGGATGTCGTAGTCGCTTTCGCTCCGTCGGCCGGCCAGGATATGGTCGGCATTGTCGTAGAGGATGAGCTTGTAGGGGAAGTGCAAGCGCTGAAGTTCAAGCGCCAGATGGAGGCTCTGCTCGGGTTCGACGCGGCGGTCACCGGTGCCGTGCAGAATCAGCAGCGGTGTTGTGCGAGGCAGTTCGTTGGCCCAGACGAGCACCGAGCGCTCGCGGAGTTGCTGCTCGATGTCGCGCGTCGGGTCGAGGAACCGACCGAAGGTGCGCCGGATGGGCGACTGCGGCGAGCAGCGGTGGAGCATCGTTGGCGCACCAATCGTTACCGCTGCGCGAAATGCGGTCGTACGGCGCAGCATCATGAACGCCATCATCCCACCGCGACTTCCACCGACCAGACCGAGACGGTCGGTGTCCACATAGCCGAGCTGTTCGATCAGTGGAAGCAGGTTCATTGCGTCGCGGACATCGCCAGCTCCCCATTCCTCGGTGCCCTCGCTGCCGCCCTGTCCGCGGTAGTTGCTCGCGATGACGACGTATCCCCAGCTTGCGATCGTCCCGATGTACTGGAACGCACCTTCCGCTTGGAGCGCTGCACGCGGCCCAGCACCGCCGCGGTTGAAGATAACCGCTGGATACGGCGCTGCTGCGGGAGGAGGAAGCGCCAAGAATCCGCCGATTCGCAGACCCTCGCTCCAGTATGTGATCGCGTACATTTGGACCTGTTCGAAGCGCGCAAATGCATCTGGACTCAGCCGGCGACGCATAATGTTGCGTGTTGTCGCCGGCATCGGGACTGGCTGGCTTTCGAGGAGAGTGCCGTTGCGCAGGCGATTCATTGCTTCGGCTGGCGGTAGCGCGTGCGATACTTTTCCGCAAGCCGTGATTGCTTGCTTTCGAGCGAGACACGCCGCCCCTGGATAAATGCAAGCTCGACCCGACTTGTCATTGCATCGAGCACATCGCCGCTGGTGACGATGAGCGTTGCATCCTTGCCCACTTCGATCGAGCCGACGCGATCTGCAACTCCGAAGATCTCCGCCGGCGTCAGCGTGATTGCTCGGAGTGCAGCATCGTTGTGCAGCCCGAAGCCGACAGCAGTTCCTGCCTGAAACGGAAGGTTGCGTTGCTGCCAAAACCCTGCGTCGCTCAGGGCAAACGGAATGCCGGCGCTGTCGAGGATCGCTGGGAGGCGATAGGGTGTGTCGTAGCCTTCTTCATCGCGCATCGGCAGGGAGTGCACGCGACCGACGATCACGGGGAAGCCGCTCTGCTTGATTTCCTCGAGGCAGCGCCATGCATCCGAGCAGCCGACCAGAATGGCACGGATCCCGAAGTGCTTGGCAAATTCGATCGCACGGAGGATTTGTTTGTACTCCCAGCAGCGAATCATCACTGGCATTGTCCCATCGAAGACCGGGCGGAGCGCCTCGAAACGAATGTCACGTTTTGCCTCGGCAAGTCCTGCTGCTGCAGCGCGGGCGTACATCTGCGCAGTGCGGAAGAAGTCGTAGAGCGATTCGATCTGCCGCTCGGCATCACGACGCTGCTCCTGCGGGCTGCGCCGCACCCACGGCGCACGAAACGTTGCCAGTGTGGGGAAGTTGACGACCACCGCAGCCTGAGGACGCAACGCAATGTCCTCCCGCGTCCAGCCGTCGAGCTGCATCACCGATGCGATGCCGCTG
>BEHW01000012.1 GCA_002898675.1 bacterium HR20 | reverse complement strand
CAAGGACATCCGCGCCCGGACCGACGCGCTCGATGCAGCAGGAAACACAACTGCGGCAATCGGGAAAGGCTTTGCGATTGGATCGGCAGCACTGACGTCCCTTGCCCTGACGTCCGCATTTCTGACCCGCGCGAAAATCTCTCCTGAGATGTTGGGGCTTACGACACCGCCAGTGCTTGCGGGGCTATTGATTGGTGGAGCGCTCCCCTTTGCATTCTCAGCACTGACGATGCGTGCTGTTGGCAAGGCAGCATTCGACATGATCGCAGAAGTACGACGCCAATTCCGTGAAATCCCCGGCTTGCTCGAAGGAAAAGCACGTGCTGACTACCGCCGCTGCGTGGATATTTCCACCCAAGCATCGCTACGGCAGATGATCGCTCCAGGATTGCTCGTGATTCTCACTCCACTTGTGGTGGGGTATCTCTTCGGCGTACAAACGCTCGCAGGCGTCCTCATCGGTGCTCTTATCTGCGGAGTGATGCTCGCCACGTCTATGGCCAATGCTGGTGCTGCATGGGACAACGCGAAAAAGTACATCGAAAAAGGGAACTACGGCGGCAAAGGTTCCGAAACGCACAAAGCCGCAGTCGTAGGCGATACCGTCGGTGATCCGTTCAAGGACACCTCCGGCCCATCGCTGAACATCCTCATCAAGCTGATGGCGATCATCAGCCTCGTGTTCGTTCCCTTCTTCATCAAGTACGGCGGTGTTCTCCTCCGCTAACACACGCCCTCGAGCGATCACCGGGGCGTCTGCGAAAGTGACACCTGCGGGCGATGCGTCAATGCCTCGCCCGCAGTGTGTTCTTCCCTGTCAGCTTCGAGCGCAGCCCACACCAGTTCGAGCAAGGTTGGGATGTTCTCCTTTGTCACTGCTGACACTAACAGTGGTCGCCCGTATTGAGGGAATTCCAGCGCAGAGAGGCTCTGTCTCTGCTCCTGGCTCAGTGTATCTGCTTTGCTGATGCAGAGAATGCGCCGCTTCTGTGCAAGCTGCTGATTGTGCGCAAGCAGCTCGCGTTCGAGAATCGCGTACGCCTCCAGAGGAGGCATCATCGTTGGGTCGAGGAGAAAGACCAACACACGCGTCCGCTCGATGTGACGGAGGAAGTCAGTCCCCAGGCCTTTACCGCTGCTTGCTCCTTCGATGAGACCGGGAATATCAGCGACGACGAAACTCCGCTCGTCATCGAGCCGAACCATGCCGAGATTTGGCACCAGCGTCGTGAATGGATAATCAGCAATCTTTGGCTTTGCTGCCGAGATCGTTGCGATGAGTGTAGATTTCCCCACATTGGGGAATCCCACCAGCCCGACGTCAGCAAGCAGCTTTAGTTCGAGTTCCAGCCAGCATTCAGGTCCAGGCTTTCCTGGCTCGGCATAGCGGGGAGTACGGTTCGTAGGTGTAGCGAACGCTGCATTGCCACGTCCCCCGCTCCCACCGCGGAGAATCACCGCACGCTCGCCGGATTGTATCAATTCTGCCAGTACTTCCCCGGTGGTCGCATCGCGGATGATCGTTCCCGGCGGCACGCGAAGGATAGCATCGTTGCCGCGCTTTCCAGTCCGCCGGTTGGAGCTTCCAGGCGCACCGTTGCCTGCCGTGAAGTGCCGCTTGTAGCGAAAGTGCAAGAGCGTGTTCAGATGGGGGTCCACAACAGCAACGACATCCCCGCCACGGCCGCCATCACCACCATCGGGGCCACCTTTGGGGACGTACTTTTCGCGGTGAAAGCTGATGCAGCCTCTTCCACCGTCGCCAGCTTTCGCGTGGATGCGAACAAGGTCAACGAAATTCATTCGGTGATGCTCTCGAAATCAGGATGCACATGACGCCGCCCCGTATAGGTCGGCCGCGGGGCGACTACTTGAACGTGTAGCGTTTGACGAGCGCAACGCGGAGTTCTTGTGCTGCCTTCGATTTAGGGTCGAGATTGAATTCAGCAACAAACCGATCAAGCTCGTTGAGTGCAGTACGTACACTGGTTGCTTGCTCCAGTCGAGCGATCAACGCATCGTAGCGCTCCTGACTGCCCTGGCACAGTTTCGTTTGCACAAGCTGACGTAGATCCTCGCCGAGAAACTCATTGAGCGGTGGCAGCTGCTGGGACTGCATACTTGCAGGAACGCGGACCTGCCGAATGCCACTCTCCAAGACTGCATCAGTCGCTGCTGCGCGCGAGGATGCCATCGCCACTGCTGGTTGTACTGTGACGGCTTCTCCTTCCAGTGTCTCCGCCTGATCTTGTTCAATTGGAAGCTCCGATGGTGTACTCGTCAGCGATTCCTCGGTTTCCATACGTGGTGGACTGACCGAGTCCTGCGTGGCTGGAAGATCGAATTCCCGCTCAAGCGCATGTCGTTGCTCTGGGGTCTCGGTGTGAAATGTCGGGGATATATCCGATGCTATTTCCAGCAACGACTCTAACTCTGCCAGTGTGTTGGCATCGGGTTCATCGGAGACTGCACCCTCGAGCTGCTCAGCGAGCGGTGGTTCGGCTATCGTAGCTTGACTGGCGACACTGTCCTCGAGCACACCCCCCGGGGCTACTCCTTCTGCGGTGATTTTCTCTTCCTGCAGTTCCTGTCTTGCATCGGGCGCATGTTCGGAAGGTAGAGTACTGCCCCAGGATGCGGTTTCCTCTACAGTGGGTGTTTCCTCCGAACCTGGAGCATTCTCAGCGAGTGCAACCTCCTGGCTTGTGCGGTGGAATTCGTCCGCCGAGGGGGGAGCAGAGTCAGTAGGGGAATCTTCTGCCGCAGATGAACGCGCAAAAACTTCTTGTTCAACGTGCGGGCTACTTTTCAGCACAGGCTGCGTCTCATCTGTTGGTTCTTCGATTGCTGGCTGGGACTTGTGCTCCTGTTTATCGGTTGCAAGTAGTTCCTCTACGGATGCTGCGGTTTCTTCTCCGGGTGCCGGGATACCTGCTGACTGCTGAACATCAGAGGACGCTATCGCCTCTGCAGAAGCAGCAGATGCATCGTGCTCGCTTTTGCGCTCCGGCTGATACTCTTGTTGCTCGAGCTCTTGCAGCACTTGCTCAACGACGCGGAGGATCATTTCGCGAGTGACATTACGCACGCCGTCATGGTAGAGCATCCGCTCGAATTTTTGCGCGATGACCTGGATGTCTTTATCGTCGAGGAACACGATGAGCGCTTCGATTGGGATTGCTTCGAGCGCAGTAGGTGTGGATGGATCGTTGAAAAAGCTGAAGATCGGATCGAGCAAATCGAGGAATTCGCTCGTCGAAAGGTCCAGGATGTAGTCGTCATCGAGCTGCTTGACCAGGCGCTCGAATTCGAACATGGGCATGATCTGCGTACTATCCCGTGCAAGGGAGCGCTCCTCCATCCATTGCTCGAACCCCTGCCGAAAGTACGGATAGTCTGCAAAGTACTGCAGGCGAAGGAAGATCTCGCAGACCGGCTTTGTCGGCTCGCCCCGATAGACAAACCACTTGAGCGTCACTCGTGGGCGAATACGGTAGTTGAGGATACTTTTGACTGCCGTATCAATGAGCGCCAGCGCTTGCCGCCGGTCGAACCGAGCGTGTTGGCGAACGTAATCCTCGACTTGTCCCCACACGTTCCGGAAAACCAAGTCGTTTGGTTCAATTGGCAGATTCGATTGGCGTTGGATACGATCTTGGTAGAGCTGCCACTCCACCTCTGCGCGGAAAAATTCCTTGAACGCTCGATCGAGCGAAGGATGATCGAGCACCTGCACCAGATGCACGCCTCCCTTGCTCGGAGGCAGGAGCATCTCGGCAAGGCGAAGTTTTGTGCTTTCAATTTCTGCTTCGAACATACCCCGCGCGCGTGAAGTGGTCGTGCAACCGTCGGATAATGCAACTTACAAAAACGGTTCGCGCTACTGCTACCGAAGCTCGATATACGTGGTGCCCCAATCGTTCTGCCCTGCTTGGCCGACGCGATACGACGCCACAAGCGGATGTGTCTGGAGGTACTCATGAATTGCCTGGCGGAGCTGCCCGCTGCCAGTACCATGAACAACAGTAAAACGACCAATGCCGCCGAGGACCGCATCGTTGAGTGCTTGCTCGAGGCGGCGGAGTGCTTCCTGCACGCGCATGCCACGCACATCGAGCTGGGTCGGCGCATCGAGCTTGAGGGGACGGTTGCGACGGCTGGACTGCTGGTGCGCAGGTTGCTCTGCACGACGCAATTTCTCCGGTGCGACGTTGAGCCGTACCGCGCCAACTTCGAGCGTGATGTGCTTTGGAGTTACCTCGATGACTTTGCCTCGCTGACCAGTTGCGATGAGTTCGGCATAGTCACCAACGGCAAGCTGCGGAGCCTGCTCAGCACGTTGTGTTGGCACTTGGCGTTCGATGCGCTCTTTGAGTGCAGCAAGTTCTGCGCGAGCTGCGTCGAGCGAACCAAGTTCGGCGTTCTGCCGAATCTGGCGCAGCTCTTCCTTTGTCCGACGGATAAGCTCGTCTGCTTCGCGCTGCGCAGCTTCGAGGAGTTGGCTGTACTTGGCTTTGAACTGCTGGAACTTGTCTTCGTACTGCTGGCGTAGCTGCTCTGCGTGGAACTGCTCTCGTGCTGCAATGGCAGCACGTTCTTCCATCGTTTTCCGAAGCTCCTGGAGCTGGTGAATGCTCTCCTCGATCTGTGCATGGCTATCGCCGAGATAGCCGCGTGCACGATCGAGCACATCCTGCGGCAAACCAAGTGCAGCAGCAAGCTCGAATGCATAGGAGTTCCCCGGCACTCCAGGAAGAAAGCGATAGGTCGGCTCCAGCCGGACAGTATCGAACTCCATCGAGGCATTCAATAAGTGTGGACGGGATAGTGCGTAGGTTTTGAGTACAAACTGATGCGTTGTAGCGACAATAAATCCCCCGCGCTCAAGGATACCGTCAATAATCGCGGCAGCTAGTGCACTTCCTTCGCTCGGATCGGTCCCGGCGCAAATTTCATCCACGATGACAAGCGTTGCATCATCGCACACCTGCAGAATCTCGCGCAAGCGAACCAGTTGGGAAGAGAATGTCGAAAGGTTACTCTCGATGCTCTGGTGGTCGCCAATGGCTGCGAAAATCCTCACCGGTGAGACGACCATCTCACCGAGCGGAAAGATGCCAGCCAGTGCCATTGCGGTGCTCACGCCGATCGTTTTGATCGCAATGGACTTTCCGCCAGCATTTGGTCCGCTGACCAAGTACCCTCGGCGCTCGCGATCAAACGTGACACTGAGCGGCACAACGCGCTGGAAGCCTTTGCTTGCGACCAGCAACGGATGGAAGACGTTGCGCAGCTCGATGATGTTCTCCGGTTCGATGCGTGGCTTCCTGCCACGATAGTGTTCGGCAAAGAGCGCTCGCGCACGGAGCGAATCGAGCGTTGTGAGAGCAGCATCGGCAGCGCGGATGCTCGGCGCATGGGAGCCGACCTCCGCTGTAAGCGATTGGAGGATGCGGATGATCTCACGCTCTTCGGCGCTCCGCAGCTCGGCAAGCTCGTTGTTGAGTTCGAAGACTTCGCTCGGCTCGAAGAAGACAGTCGCGCCAGTTTGAGAAATGCCGTGGATAATGCCCGGCAGCGCGCGCTTGTATTCAACCTTGAGCGGCACAACAAGCCGTCCATCGCGCTGGGTGTAGAACTCGTCCTGGAGCAGCTCTTCATCGCCGAGCCGCTGGACGATGCGGCGGAGTTTAGAGCGCAGACGCGCACTGACGTCCGCGATACTTGCACGGATGGAACGAAGCTCGCTTGATGCATCATCACGTACGCTGCCGGTTGGATCAATGGCATCGCGGATGTGGCGCTCCAGCAAGCGGAGGTCAGCAAGCTCAGCTCCGAACGCAGCAACGTGGGGCAACAACTCTTGGCGCTCCCGAATAAAATGCGCCAATCGGCGACTTGCCCCAAGCAGTTCGAGCACCGAGAGAAGCTCATTTGCCGATAGATACGCGCCTGCGATCTCCGCCCGATTGAGCAAATGTTCGGGGTCATCGGTTCGCTCGATCGGCAAGTCCTCGCCACGGCTGCGGAGCGCCAGAATTTCATCAATCGCGCTGTGCACTGCTTCCAGCTCCTGTGCATCGTCGAGCGGCCGTAAGCGGCGGAGTGCATCGGCTGCGCGGTCGGTGACGGTAAACGGCACCACAAGTTCGAGCACTTTGCTGAGCTCCAGCTCCTGGAGTGATTGCTCGCCAAGCTGTGCACGGAGTTCCGGAGTGCCTGGAGAAGTCGCCATCGGCTTTGGTAAGATGTTCGGTTCGGTGTGCAATATCGCACTTGCCGGATAAAGCACGACCGAGGGGCGCTGCTATTTTTGCACCCCACGTTCGCACTTGGTTGGATGCACAAACGCACCGATCCCTTCGAGCTGGTTACCGAGCGGTTACGCTCGGCGCCGTGGTACCGTCAGCTCGAAACGCGACTCGGAACGAACGAAGACATCGGACTCAAAACTGTTCACGGCTCGTTGGGGAGCTTTATCGTTGCTGCCTTCTACCCAACGCTCGACCGGCAAATTATTGTGCTCACTGCTGCCGAGGATACCGAGCGATGGGTGCACGACCTTCGGCAATTCGGGATTGCTACCTATGCGTGCCTTCCAGCAAAGCACCGACGAACCGCCGATGAACACACCGAGCTTGCCGGTGCGCTGGAAGCACTCTCTGCCTACTGGCAAGAGCGTGCAACCGTCCTTGTGCTCTCTCCCGAAACATGGCAACTGCACTTGCCCCCACCTGAGTGGTTTGAGTCCAACGCCATAACGCTCCGCCCAGGTGATGAGCTTCCGTTCGAGGAGTTTCGCCAGTACCTTGTGCTCGGCGGATACCATCCATGCGATTACGTCGTCGCACCTGGCGAAGTCTCCGTTCGGGGTGGGATCGTGGACTTCTATCCACTCGGCTGGCAACTACCGATTCGGCTGGAGTTTTTCGGTGACCGCATCGAGTCCATCCGCCAGTTCGATCCACTCTCGCAGCGGAGTATTCACCGAATCGAGGAAGCGTTTGTCTTCGTTGCGTATCCGCGGGATGAGTCGCTGATGACCTCGACCGTCGAGCAGTTCTTCGAGCCGAACGCGCTCGTCGTCGTCGAGCATCCCGATGATATTGCCAGCCGCTTTTCTGCGCTGGGGCTTGCACCAAGCTTCGAGCGCTGCACTCGCCTTCTGCTCAATCCACTGGGAAGTGCGGAGATCACCGTGCAGTCAACGCCCCAGCCGGCATGCCGCTCCGCGGTTGGGCACCTCTACGATCTTTTGCTCGAGCTGGAGCAAGCAGATTCGCTTGTTCTCCTGTGCGCTGATAGTGCAATCCATTTAGAGCGCCTCCAAGCGCTCCTGCGTACCCTGGCCGAACAGCGCCCACCGGACGAGCAGCTCCGACTGGAACGCATCGTTTGGAGCACACGCTCTCCAGACGCAGGGTTTCTGCTTCCGCGCCAGGGGATCGCCGTCATCACCGAACACGAGATTTTCGAACGCCGACGCGCACGTACCACCGATCAGCAGCGACCCAAGCTCACGCTTCGCGAGCTGCAACAGCTGCGCCGCGGCGATTACCTTGTCCACATTGATAAAGGCATCTGCCAGTTCGATGGGCTTGAGACCATCGAAATCAGCGGCCATAAGCAGGAGTGCGTCCGACTGCTCTTTGCCGAGGGCGACGTCGTCTATCTCCACCTGAACTACATCAACAAACTCGAACGCTACTCGGCTGCCGATGGCACCCCGCCAGCACTGAGCAAACTCGGCACACGCGAATGGGAACGGAAAAAAGCGCGCGTCAAAAGCAAGCTCAAAGACATTGCCCGTGACCTGATCAAACTCTACGCGCAGCGCAAAGCATCGCCAGGCTTTGCATTCCCGCCTGACACGGTCTGGCAAGCGGAACTGGAAGCATCGTTCCTCTACGAAGACACTCCCGACCAAGCTCGCGCAACACAGGAAGTCAAGCGCGACATGGAGTCACCAACGCCAATGGATCGGCTCATCTGCGGCGATGTCGGATTTGGCAAGACGGAGGTTGCGATTCGTGCCGCCTTCAAAGCTGTCCAAGCGGGAAAGCAAGTTGCCGTCCTTGTGCCGACGACGATTCTTGCTCGTCAGCATTTCCAGACGTTCAGCGAACGGCTTGCGCGGTATCCCGTCCGCGTCGAGATGATCTCGCGCCTGCGCAGCGGAAGCGAAGTAGCCACGATTCTCCGTGACCTTGCTGAGGGGAAAATTGACATCATCATCGGTACGCACCGCCTTCTGTCGGACGACGTGCGATTCCGCGATCTGGGTCTGCTCATCATTGACGAAGAGCAACGCTTCGGTGTCGCAGCAAAGGAAAAGCTCCGTCAACTCCGCGTTAGTGTTGACACGCTGACACTGACAGCAACACCTATCCCCAGAACGTTGAATTTCTCGCTCATGGGTGCACGGGACTTGAGCATCATCGAAACGCCGCCGCGGAACCGCTTGCCCGTCGAAACAGAAGTCATCGAGTGGGACGATGACCTTCTGCGCTACGCTATCACGCGCGAACTCGAACGCGGCGGGCAAGTCTTCGTCGTGAGCGATTCGATCGAAGGCATCCCTGCAGTGCAGCAGCAACTGCTGGGGCTTATCCCAACACTTCGTATCGGGATTGCGCATGGGCGATTAGCTCCTGCAGTGCTTGAGTCTGTCATTGAGCGATTTCTGGAGCGGAAATACGACGTTCTCTTGGCAACGAAGATCGTCGAAAATGGGCTCGACATGCCGAACGTGAACACGATCATCATTGTCAACGCGGAGCGTTACGGCCTTGCGGAGCTCTACCAGTTGCGTGGAAGAGTTGGCCGATCGAATCGTCAGGCATACTGCTACTTGGTGGTGCAATCCCTGCGGAAGCTCAACCGGCAGGCGTTAGAACGCTTACGCGCGATCGAGGAACTCACCGAGCTGGGCAGCGGATTCCAGCTTGCGCTCCGCGACTTGGAAATTCGCGGTGCAGGCAACATCTTCGGCGCTGAGCAGAGTGGCTACATCAGCGATCTGGGATTCGAGACCTATCACCGCATCCTCGACGAAGCAGTCCAAGAACTTCGCACTGAGGAATTCGCCGAGCTTTTCCCCACTGAGCAACGAACGTACACCAACGACAGCATCACCATCGAACTTCCCAGCGATGCGCTTCTGCCTAGCGATTTTGTGCCGAGTGATGTCGAGCGCTTCGAATGGTACAAACGGCTCTACCGTTGCACGTCGCCGGCAGAGCTGAGCGCAATCGAGGAGGAACTGCGGGATCGCTACGGTCCACTGCCCGTCGAGGCAGAGCAGCTCCTGTTTGGTGTGCGGCTTCGCTTGCTGGGTTCGAAACTCGGCGCAGAGCGCATCCGCATCGAACGTTCGCTGATGAGCATCGAACTGCCGCGCACAGCGCCGCCATGGTACTACGAGCAAATCTTCCCCGCCATCGTTGCGGCTGCTGCTGAAGTCACAGGTGCACACTTCCGGCAGGTTGGTTCAACGGCTATCCTCGACGTCCCACTCGCGACCGAGCAGGACGCAATTGCAGTCTTGGACCAACTTGTTGCAGCGGTGGCTGCTCTCCGCCAGCCGCAGGCGTCACCAACGACCCCTGCTAGAACATCTCGGTGAGGTTGTACTCGTGGAGCTTGCGGTAGAGCGTGCGTTCGCTGATACCGAGCGCACGCGCCGCACTGCGTCGGCTCCCGTTGAAGCGTTTGAGGGCAGCAACAATCAACCGACGTTCCATCTCATCGAGCCGAAAGTCATCCGGATCGCGGCTGAAGACATCGTCCTCTTGCTGCTGGAGCGGAAGACGTTGCTGCAACTGAGCGAGTCGCTCTGCCAGGGCAGCGATTGCCTGCCGTACAGCTGACATTTCCGCTTGCATCTGCAAGAGCGTGTGGTACACCAGCGCTAAATCCAATGGCTGCTCCGATGCCTGGGTTGCTGCGGTCCGATGCAGAACAAGCGCCCGCGATGGCTCAAGCTCTTGATCACGCTGCAAGTAGCGCTCGACCTGTTCAGCGGTGATACGTTTGCCATGGCCGATTGTCACGAGCGTTTCGACCAGGTTCCGCAGCTCACGGACATTGCCACGCCAACTGTGCTGCATCAGGATCGCCAGGGCATCATCGTCAATACCCTCGAACGTGATTCCCAACCGATCGGCAACGTTGTTGCCGAAGTATTCGACCAGCAGCGGAATGTCCTCTGGACGCTTGCGGAGTGGAGGCAAGTGCAGATGCACCGCCTTGAGCCGATAGTAGAGGTCTTCGCGGAACGAACCCTGCCGCACCTCGTAGGCAAGATCGCGATTGGTTGCAGCGATGATGCGAACGTCAACTTTGATGACCTGCGTCGAACCAAGCCGGGTAAACTCACCGCTTTCGAGCACACGGAGGAGTTTGACCTGCGTGCCGATGGGCATTTCGCCGATCTCATCGAGGAAGATTGTGCCTGTGTTGGCAACCTCGAAGAATCCTTTCCGCTGCTCGACCGCACCGGTGAATGCGCCTTTCTCATGGCCGAACAGCTCCGATTCAAGCAGCGTCTCTGGTATCGCTCCGCAGTTGACACTGATGAATGGTGCTTTCCGGCGTGGGCTGAGGCCGTGAATCGCGCGCGCGAATACATCCTTCCCCGTTCCCGTTTCACCGGTGATGAGAACGGTCAAGTCCGTCGGTGCAACCTGGAGGAGCTGCTCGATCGCCTCGATAATCAGTGGCGACTGGCCAACGATGCCGTACCGTAGTTGTAGAAGGCCGATTGCAGCAGATGTCGCTGACCGCTTCATCGCTCGCGCGGGGAATCAGGTTTTGTCGAATACTCGTTCCAGCCACCGGTGTAGATGAACACGTGCTCAAATCCAACCGATCGCAACACATCTGCGAGCTTGTGGCTCAGCTCGCAATTTCCACCGCCGCAGTATGTGACAACCGGCCGCCGCTTGTCGAGGCTGTAGAGTTGCTGCATCATTTGGCTGCGATAGGATGGATCGAGCTCGAACTGCTGGATATCCACGTTCATTGCGCGCGGGATGTGACCGCCATCGTACTCGTCTTTGCGACGTGCATCCATGAAGAGAACGTCCTCATTGCGAAGAAGCATGAGCACTTGCTGATAGGTCACCGCACGCACGCCGCCCTCATCGGGTGGTGGCATCGCGTCATTCTTCGGCGGAAGGCGTGGCGGTGCCGGTGAGCTGCTTGCTTGTTGTTTCGATGGCGGAGCTGTTTCTTCTGCAGATGCCTTGGTCTGCCGTGGAAGACTGTCGCGATCCGGTGCGGTTGGCGTTGGTGATGCGGTTGCCGTATCGGCTTTCTTGCCAGGGATGACGGCAAGCAACACATCGGTACTTGCGGTATCAAGTGCTATCGGCTTGCGGATCCATGGTAGTGGCTTGACAGAAAATGCAGCGTTGTACACAACCGCCAGACCGACGGCAAGCCCAACGATAAGTGCTGCATCGCGAAGTGTTGCTCGAATCATGTCGTCACCGCTTAGAAGTTGCGGACTGCTTTCAAAATTGCATACGCGCGGTTGATCTGGAGCGCTCGTTCAGCAGCAGCGCGCTGTTGCTGCTGCGGTGCGTGCACAAAGCGATCCGGATGCACCTGTGCGATCGCACGACGGTAGGCAGCTTTGATTTGCTCATTCGACGCTGTTGGCGCTACACCCAGAGTCTGATATGCCCATTCGACTGGACCTGTTGTGCGTGGCGGGGGCGTCTGCCGCGCTGCGCGCCGAGGTTCGGACCGAAGCTCCTCGATGATGGTGCGCAGCTCCTCATCTTCGGAGCGTTCGAAGCTGCCGGATGCCCGCCCCTGGCTGCGAAAGGCAAGCTCGGCTTGGAGGATTTGTGCGATTCGCCGAAAGATTCCCATCTACGTTCGCCGATAGACCACGGTTGTACTTGCTTGATCGCTTGGCATAACCAGGACGTCGTGAATGCTCACATGCGGCGGACGTGTCGCGCAGAAGAGCGCGACTTCCGCAACATCCCGTGCCCGAAGCGGCGTCATGCCCGCATAGACGGACGTCGCCCGCTCGGTATTTCCACGAAACCGTACAAGGGAGAACTCCGTCTCGACCATCCCAGGCTCGAGATTTGTCACTCGCACTCCGGAACCGACCAAGTCCAGCTGCATCGCCTCGCTCAGTGCGCGTACAGCGTGCTTGGTGGCGCAGTACACATTGCCGTTGGGATAGACCTGCCGCCCCGCGATCGAGCCGATGTTGATGACCATTCCACGCTTTCGCGCAACCATTCCCGGAAGGACAACGCGCGTTACGTTCAGCAGCCCGACCAGGTTAGTTTGGATCATCTCATCCCAATCGTCGAATGCACCTTCGTGGATCGGGGCAAGTCCGCGTGCCAGGCCAGCGTTGTTGATGAGCACGTCCACTGCTTGCCAGCTCTGCGGTAGCTGGCGCAATGCACGCTCGACTGCACCCCGATCGCGAACATCGCACACCAGAGCATACGTCTCGACACCATGGCTCTCTGCAAGAGCGCCGGCAAGCTCTTCGATGCGTTCCTTCCGCCGTGCCATTAGGATGACATTGGACCCTGCTTCTGCGAATACTTCGGCGCATGCCGCCCCAATGCCACTCGACGCACCGGTTATGAGTGTGATTGTTCCTTCAAGTGCACGCATGGAGATGTTCTGGAAAGTGATGTGCGAGCATCGAAAATACTGCCCTTTGCGCGCGATACTATCTTTGTGCACTGTCAGCATGCACGCACGCTACCGACGAACGATGGCACGATCACCACAACGAGAGATCCTTTCCTTCCGCTTTCCCGAACCGATCCAGCGCGTCACCGCGCGCGGCAGCCGCATCTTCGTGCTACCGATGCAGCAAGCGACAACGATTTCCATCGGCGCTTACGCACTCATTGATCCAGCGGCTGTACCGATCGCAGGGCTGGCACACCTTACTGCAACCATGCTTTCGCGCGGGACGCGCCACCGCAGCGAACGCCAGTTCGCAACGCGCGTGGACGTACTCGGAGCGAGCTTCCAGGCTGGCTCAACCCATCGGAGTATTGGCGCGGAGATCACCGGACTACCCGAGACGGCCGATGAGCTGATCGCACTGCTTGCTGAATCGCTCAGTGAGCCTCGATTCGATCCTGCCGAATTTGAAAAAGCCAAGCAGCAGCATCTGGCCTCTTTCCCAATCCGACTTGCAGACTCTGCCTACCGCGTGCGGAGAATTTTTCAGAAGCTCCGTTTTCCGGGACATTCGTATAGTGCATCGCTCTATGGCTGGCCGTCGAGCGTTGCTCAAATCACTGTCGAAGACGTGCGCCAGTGGTACCAAGCCCTCGTGGAAGGTCAGCCCTGGCGCATCCTGGCAACCGGTGCACTTGATCCAGTCCGCGGCACAGCTGCCCTGGAGCAATCCTTTGTCGCAATCGGTGGCAGTGGAGATGCAACGATCTCACCTCCGCCAAGTCCACCTGCGGCCATCGGCATCGGGCAGGGTGTGATGACTGATCAGGTCGAACTTCGGCTTGGGCATCCTGCGCCTTCGCTCACCAGTGATGACTACGCAGCTACAATCCTCATTGCAACCGCATTTGCTGGACATTTCCGCTCACGCATCAACATGCTCGTCCGCGAACAAGAAGGTCTGACCTACGGTGCATACGGCGGTGTGACAGCAGGGAAAGACCACGGCACATTCATCGTCAGCACAAGCACGACGCCCGAAAATCTTCCGCGGATGCTCTCGCTGCTCTATGCCGAATGGGACCGCCTCGTCCAAGAACCACTGCGCGAAGACGAGCTTCACCAAGCGCGGCAATCCCTCTACAACAACTTTTGGCGCAGCATCGAAACACCCGAGGGCACCGCTGCGATTGCGCTCGATCTTGCGATCAACGATTTGCCGCCGGACTACTACACCCAACTGCTTGCGGAAATTGACCGGCTCGATCCAGCAAGCATTCTCCCTGTTCAACAGCGCGTCTTCGATCCCTCGCGGATGCTCACTGCTGCCGTCGGGGAGCTTGACGTCATCGCTCGTGCACTGGCGCCCTACGGCTCACCGCACCACATTGTGCTCGAAGAGGAGCAACAATAATTTGCCAGCCATTGTGTCAACGCACCCGTTGTTCCACCCTACCACGCGCGATTGCACCTATGGCCTCAGACATCGAACAGCTCACCGAACTTCGAACGGCAATCGAACGTGTTCGACGTGAGATTGCAAAGGTGATCATTGGTCAGGAGCGAATCATCGAGCAGGTGCTGATTGCACTCTTCGCACGCGGGCACTGTCTGCTAGTTGGTGTTCCGGGGCTTGCCAAAACGCTCATTGTACGAACAATTGCCGATACGCTCACTCTCGCATTCTCCCGCATCCAGTTCACACCCGACTTGATGCCAAGCGACATCACCGGCACCGAGGTCATCGAAGAAAACGTCTCGACTGGCGAAAAGCAGTTCCGCTTTGTGCGCGGGCCGATTTTTGCAAACATCGTCCTTGCCGACGAAATCAACCGTACTCCGCCGAAGACTCAGGCAGCACTGCTCGAGGCAATGCAAGAGCATCGCGTCACAGCCGCTGGCACTACGTATCCGCTCGACGAGCCATTCTTTGTCTTGGCAACCCAAAATCCAATTGAACAAGAAGGAACGTACCCGCTCCCGGAGGCGCAGCTCGATCGGTTCATGTTCATGCTCGAGTTGGACTACCCATCCTTCGAGGAAGAGGTGCAGATCGTCCAAGCAACGACACTCGACCGCATGCCGAGCGTCGAGAAAGTCCTCAGCGCAGAGGACATTATCCGCTACCAGAGTTTCGTGCGGCGTGTCCCAGTTGCAGAAAACGTCGTTGCCTATGCCGTTCGTCTTGCACAAGCGACCCGACCGCAGACGACACGCTTCGACATCGTCCGTCGCTACGTGAGCTATGGCGCCGGTCCGCGTGCTTCGCAGTACCTGATCTTGGGTGCAAAAACGCGCGCTGCGCTCGACGGACGCTTCACCCCAGAGATCGCGGACGTCGAAGCTGTTGCTCCCTCCGTGTTGCGACACCGCATCGTGCTCAACTTCCAAGCAGAGGCCGAGAATGTCTCCGCGACAGCGCTGGTACGTGAGCTTCTTGCGTCGCTGGACTAATCCAGTCCGGCGTGCCGTGTTCTCGCTTGCACTTGCGTGTGCACTTGCGATGGTTCGTGTTGACCATCGCCACGTTGGACGTGAGTCTCTCCCTATAGTCCACATAGCAAACTGGAAGCCGCACATTCCACCATTGGGGCGGCTACGTTCGTTCCACCCGATCTACGTTTAGGGTCTGCGTGCTGTTCAAAGTGTCGCACACGCCAAAATCAATTGAGCTTTGCTTGGAGGTTGAGCAGAGCCAGTGCTGCGGGATGATAGCTTGGCTCCATCATCAGCGCTGCGTAGTATTCGCCAATTGCCCCAATCCAGTCTCCCTGTCGCTCATAGAGGCGGCCGAGATTGTAGTGCGCATAGTGTGGCGTTGCATAGCGTGGGGCCGCAAGTGCCCGGTGGAACCAGTATTCCGCAACGTCGAAGCGACGGAGCTCCATCAAGTACACACCGATATCGTTGTAGGGGTTGCCGTAGTGCGGATCGAGTTTGATTGCGCGAAGGCACTCCGCGATCGCCGCTCGATAGCGTCCCAGCGAAGAATACGCCCATCCCAAGAACGTATGCGCTTCTGGCGTCGGGTGCAGCGTAATACTCTCGCGGTAGAGCTCGATTGCTTCTGCAATACGCCCATCGCGATGAAGGCGATAGGCTTGGTTGCACATTTCGAGTGCGCGAGTTTGCTCAGCATGGGCGGAGAACTGTTGCTCCATCGGTGCGTAGGTTGCAGAACGTTCGACATCGAGGAGCGCATCCATTCGCAGACGTGATCCCGTTGAAACCCCATCCGTTGGTTCGTCGCTACAGCTTCGATTGCTGCAGGGAGCGCCGTCAGCCCATCCATTGGTCAGTCGAAGAACGACCAGCCGACGCTCAGCGTTATATGTCGGTCAAATTGCGGGAAAGTTGAGAGCGTTGCATAGTATGCCGAGAGCACATTCCCCATCGCGAGCTTTACGGTAGCGTTCCCGAGCTGTGCCCAGAGCATCACCGTCCCGCCATCGGCCGCAGCCGGCAGCGGGATCTCCGTCGGCAGGTAACTCCACGATTGCGGAATGAACCGATCAGCGAAGACTTGTGTTCTGGCTCTGAGGAACAGCTCCCCACCGATACGGTTGCGTCCGATGCGATGCTCGTAGCCGAGCGAAAGTGTTGCGTAGAGGAACGGAAGCTCACGTGCTCCGGTGAACGAGAACACAAGCTGCGGGCGAAGCTGCAGGCGGCCAATCCTCCAGAGCGTCTCTACCGTCAGACCGCTCCGGTGCATCGGTGAAGCCACTGCACCAGATGTTGCGATGATGGTATCTCCTCGCACAATCGGCTCGGCGACGATAGGATTGTCGTACCGGCGCCAGTATCCTGTTACTGCAACACGAACAGCTGAATCGAACGCAGTCTCCAACCGCACCATCAGCAACCATGCACGCTCCGGTGGCAACAACCCCTCCACAAGAGAAGGGACGCGAACTGTCCTGCTACCATCGAACGTCAGTGCAAAGGCGCTATCTCCAAAGCGCACCGCTGCGCCAGCAATCGGCAAGAGCGCGCCGCGCGCAAGCAGCAATCGCACTCCACCCCGGATGACAACAGGCGATGCATCCCAACGAAGGTACCCAAAGCCTGCACCCTGGAAGCGATCTCTTGCTGTCGGCGCAGTGCTGTAATCGGAGCTTTCTGCTGCAATTCCGCTTGCTTCGACACCCGCGATCGCAACGAGCTGCGAATCGAGTTGTTCTTCCCAGCGCACAAATGCATTGACTGCGTCGTTGCGCCACAGAACGTGCGTCGAGGAATCCGCCCCGATCGCAAGCGCTGGCGTGCGGTAGAGATTCCACTGCTCAAGTTGAAGTGCTATACCGGCACTTGCTACACGGTGGGGCGAGAGCTGATATGTTGCCAATAGTTCAACGTCGTGGCGGAAGAGTCGCTCATCGAGCTTGGAATAGAACACTTGTGCGGTTCGCTCGTTTGTTGGGTCATCGCTGATGGTCGGATCAACCCCGCCGTTAGCGCCAAGCCCCCAATTAGCGAAGCGATGGACGAGCGAGAGATTGAGCACCGGCGAAACGTTCCAGCGCAGTAGTGCACGGGTGTTCCAGATATCGAGCCATTGGTTGGGATAGCGACCTGGCGTGACCATCCGTCGGAAACCGAGCGTTGCATTGACGTTGCGCGCAACGTTCTGCGACAGCACACCATCAGTGGCCAGGAAATCGTAGGCCGACTGGCAGTACCAGACGCGCGTGTAGGGAGTGCGCGTATTGTACCATGGCTGTTGGAACCAGTACGCAGTTCCAGAGCTCGCGCCAGCGAGAATCGCTGCATCGCTGCCGACCAGGAGATCGACGTGCTCCAAAAACTCTGGGCTCATCATCGCTGGAGGAACGATGCCCACCACAGCACCCGTCATCGGCATACCATCGGCACGCACAGCATGGTCACGCGGGCGTTCACCGAAAAGGAGCGGCACATTCCAATCGCCGATCGCACCTGTCGAGAGCGTGTACGAAGCGGTCCGCCAATCGAGCACATCCTCGAGCGTTCGATAGGGAAGCCCAGCGATTGCATCGCGGGTGAACGTCCGATAGACATCGAGCCTCCCAAGTGCCGAGACCGCGCCATGGAATGGAAGCGGTTGCACCAATGAATCAGCGGCGCTTGAATCCGATACCATCGGAGCTGCAATCGCGCCAGCGGACGCAAGGATGAGCAAAGCAAGGAGGCACATCCTCAGCCTCCTTCCATGGGGAGGGCAGTATCGCTCCTCGGTGGCTGTGGCTGGGCAAAGCCAAGCTGGAGCCACCAGATCCGCCCGCGCAGAAGTGGCCGGGCTGCCTGGGAGAGAGCACTATCGAGCACAGCGTTGCTCCTGCGCACAGCGTGTGGATGCAAGCATCGCCCGATCCAGGAATGAGGTGACGGGATACTGTCGCGATAGGTCGCAAGCACAATATCGCGATAGAACAAAAAGCGCTCGGCACTCCAGCCGTAGCGGTTGAGTTCCGCTGCAAGACGTCGCTCGACGCGACGACGCAGCAGCTCCGCACGCTCACACGTCGTATCGCGCTGGGCAGGCTCGGCACGTAGAACATCCAGACAGCTATCGCAGATTGCGGCAAACACCACCACATCGCCAAGCGTAGGGTGCGTTGGGTTGATCTCGCTGTGACGGAACACTCGCTCTTGAAGCGGAACACGCCGCTTCTCGGAGGCAATCATCAGCGGCCGGAGTGCGTCACGAAGCCACAACAACGCAACGAATGTTCCAGCCAGCACCACAAAAAGCACAATCGCGACAACATTTCGAAAGTATCCTCTGCCTACTCCCCACCAGCGCACCGGTCTTACTCGACAGATTGTGGTACCGATGGCTGCTCGGCAAAGAGAGCCTCGACGAATGCGATCGCGTCGAATGGCTGCAAATCGTCAATGCGCTCGCCCACGCCGATGTAGCGGACTGGGAGCTGGAATTCGTCTGCAATAGCGAGCACTACACCACCTTTGGCAGTTCCATCGAGCTTGGTGACGATCAGTCCCGATAGCGGAGCAACTTTGGCGAACTCCCGTGCTTGCACGATGGCGTTCTGCCCCGTGGTTGCATCGAGGACGAGCCAGACGTCGTGGGGAGCATCTGGAACAAGTTTTTTGAGGACGCGCGAGATCTTCTCCAGCTCCTGCATCAGACCGCCTTTGGTATGGAGCCGACCTGCAGTATCAATCAAGCAGACATCCATTCCGCGCGCAATCGCTGCATTGAGCGTATCGTAGGCGACAGCTGCCGGATCAGCGCCGCGTTGCTGCTGCACAATTTCGACACCCGCACGCGCTGCCCACGTTGCCAATTGCTCGTTAGCTGCGGCTCGAAATGTATCCGCTGCTCCGATGATGACACGCTTGCCTTCGCGCTGGAAGTTATAGGCAAGCTTGCCGACGGTCGTTGTTTTCCCTACACCATTGACGCCGACAATCATCACGACATACGGCTTGGGAAGCTCTTCCTTCTGCGGTGAACGTTCACCGACAGCGAGCAGTCGCTCGGCGATTTCTGCTTTGATTGCATCGAGCACTGCATCGGGGTCATCAGTATTGCTTCGGCGCCAGCGTTGGCGCAGGCCATCCAGAATGCGCTCAGTTGTTCGCACACCGACATCAGCAAGGAGTAACACCTCCTCCAGCTCGGCAAGGAGCGCATCATCGAGCGTGCGCCCCCGGACGAGCGAAGCCAGCCGCCCAAAGACTGCCGACCGCGTTTTGGCAAGTCCTTCTTTGAGGCGATCGAACGAGAGCGTATCACCTACTTTCTGCGCTACAGCTTGAACTTTTGCTTTGAGGCTATCGAAGAATCCCATCGGCGCGATTTTCAGTCTCGGTGATTCAACCTGATGCGTTCAAGGACGAAGAGCACGTCGAAGACGTGCGGCATACACAACGAGCGACCATAGCAGCAGGACACTACTTGCCAATGCAAGTCCAGCGAGCACAGCACCTGACACACCAGCGATCGCCGCGAGCAACACGACACCGATACTGGTTGCTGCCGCTTTCCCGATCGGCAGTGATGGCGCAATGACACCGATTCGCCGCCGGAGCACAAAACCGCCAGCAACGATGAGCAGATCCCGTCCGATGACTGCTGCAACGTACCACAACGGAATCATCTGCCGCACAAGCAACGCCAGCGCCACTGACGCTGCCAGCACCTTGTCGGCCAGCGGATCGAGCAAACGGCCAAGCTCCGATTCGACGCTATACCGGCGGGCGATCATGCCATCGAGCGCATCGCTGGCTAATGCTGCAATGCCAATCGCAAGTGCGACTGCACGCTCATCGTGGGCGATTGCCAACACGAGCGGAATCGTCAGCGCCAGTCGCAGGATCGAGAGAATGTTCGGCAGGTGTCGCATCCCATTTCTGCAGTTGTGTGCGGTACCATGCTACCGTACGCTGGATGCCATCATCGAACGTTGTCTTCGGCATCCAGCCCGTCGCTTGCTGGAGACGTTGTGATGAAAGCGCCACGTGCGCCGGCTCACGTCGCGGTGGACCAAAGACCGGCGCATAGGGAGCATCAAGTGTGCGTGCAACTGTTGCGTAGACATCGAGGACACTCCGCTGCTGCCCTGTCCCAACGTTGAATACACCACTGATTGGCTGCTCGAGTACACGGCAGTTGAGCTCGGCAACGTCGCCGACATAGACGTAATCGCGCGTATGCATGCCATCGCCGAAAATCACCGGCTGCTGCCCTTGGTTCAACCGCTCGATGCAGACAGCAATCAAGTTGCCTTCGCCATAGACTTGCTGGCGCGGTCCATAGACGTTTCCATACCGCAGAATGACGCTCCGCAACGAGGAGTACTGTTTGGCATACATCTGGACATACAATTCCGCAGCAAGCTTAGAGGTGCCGTATGGATCGCCCGGCCCAACTGGATGGGTTTCTTCGTACGGTAAGTGCCTGCTTTCGGCATACACTGCGCACGTGGAGATAAAGATGAACGTCCGCACGTGACTTTCGACCGCAGCTTGCAGAAGGTTGACCGTTCCAACCACGTTGACATCGGCATACTCGACTGGCCGGCGAAACGAGTCTGGAACATTGATGAGCGCAGCGTGATGGTTGATTGCATCGAAACGTTCCGAAGCCAGGAACTCCCTCACACTAGGAGAGCGAATATCCATTTCCACCACGCGAATGCCGCGGGGAACGTTTTCACGCCGTCCTGTCACGAAGGAATCGAGCACAACGACCTCGTGTCCACGCGCGCAGTAGGCTTCCGCAACGTGCGAGCCAATGAATCCGGCACCACCGGTAACGAGCACTTTCACGGGCCGTCCTCCAGCAACTGCAATCGCCGCAGTGCACGTGCACCAATATCGCTGCGGTAGTACATCCCTTCGAACCGAATCGCTGCAACTGCGCGGTAGCACTGTTCGATGGCCGCAGCGAGTGTCGCAGCATGAGAAGTTACATTCAGCACCCGGCCGCCAGCGGTGATGAGTCTGCCGTGCTCATCGAGCGCGGTGCCGGCATGGTAGATACGTGCGTATTGCTGCGCCTGTTCAATCCCTGTGATCGGAAAGCCTGTCTCGATCGCGCCAGGGTATCCCTTGCTGGCAAGGACAACTGTGCAGCTATACCCTTCTGCAACGGTCTGGATAGCATTGCGTTCCAGCCGTCCGCGGGCTACGCTGTAGAGTAGCCGTGCGAAGTCACCGCGGAAAACCTCCAGCACCGATTGCGTCTCCGGATCGCCGAAGCGAACGTTGTACTCGACCACATATGGTTTCCCATCGGCAATCATCAAGCCTACGTAGAGGCACCCGACGAACGGTGCATTCTCGGAGATCATCCCTTGCAGCGTCGGCACAACAATACGCTCCTCAATTGTCCGGAGTAGTTCCGGACGCAGAAGTGGCGCTGGCGCGTACGCTCCCATACCGCCGGTGTTCGGACCGCGATCGCCGTCGTAGAGACGCTTGTGATCTTGCGCTGGTGCAAGGAGCACGTAGTCGTTGCCATCGCAAATTGCAAAGACCGACGCTTCTTCGCCCTGGAGGAATTCTTCGATCACAACGCGGTTGCCTGCCTGGCCGTATGCTCCGCCGAACATCCGCTCGAGCGCACCGAGCGCTTCCTGATGACTTGTTGCAACGACGACACCTTTCCCTGCTGCCAATCCATCTACTTTGAGGACAATCGGCAGTGGATGCTGCTCGATATACTCCCGCGCTTGGTCGGCGTCGTCTGCACTGAAGCTTGCCCACTGCGCCGTCGGGATACCGTAGCGCTGCATGAAACGTTTGGCGTACCACTTCGATGATTCCAGCCGTGCAGCAGCTTGGGAAGGACCGAAGACGGGAATTTCCTTGAGCCGAAGCACGTCGGCAATTCCTGCAGCAAGCGGTGCTTCGGGGCCGATCACAACGAGGTCAATGCTGTATTCATGGCAAAAGTCTGCAACTGCACTCCCATCGAGGGAATCGCTCAGCGGTGCCTTCTGCGCGTACTCGAACATGCCGGGATTACCTGGAAACGCCCATACTTCGGGGCGTGAATCCGACATCACAAGAGCACGAACGATCGCGTGTTCTCTCCCACCAGAGCCAATGACAAGCGTACGCATTGCGGAGCAACTTAAAATGGGACATCGTCGCTAGTGTCAAAGGGGCTCGAAAGGTCTTGCCCCATCGGTGCGTCCTTGAGCGGCTCGATCTTCCATGCATCGAGGCTGGTAAAGTAGAGCGGTTCGCCATCCTTTCCTTGGACTTCACGTCCGGAAATCGAAAATGTCACCTTCAGCTCCGCGCCAGGCTTGTAGCCTTCGATGAGGTTGCAGCGATCTTGCTTGAGCGTGAATTTGACCAGCTGGACGTACATCCCGTCCTGGACGCTCAAGATGAACTCGCGTTTGCGAAAGCGCTCGGTTATCTGTTGCTCAGGGAAGACTTTGTAGAGCGTACCAACTGCTTCGTAGGGCATGGTCTCACTGTCCGGTTAGTCTTGTGGAATCCATTGTTCGACGAGGTGCGGAAACTCGCTCAGCACAGCATCGAGCTGTTCAATATCCCGCGCACCAGCAGTTGCGAGCGTCGGGCGGCCGCCACCTTTGCCGCCAAGACGAGCTGCAACAGTGCTTACAAGCTTGCCTGCATGGTAGCGCGGTGCTAAATCATCGGTCACTGCGCAGACAAGCTGAAGCTTCCCATCGAGCTGAGCCGCAAGCAATCCAATGCCACCGTGCGCCAGTCGCTGCCGCAGTGCCTCAGCAACCAGTCGCAGGTGCTCAGCTGACTCGACTGGAACAGTCCCGGTCACAACTTGCACACTGCCAACTATCTGCGCAGAGCTCAAAAGCTGTGGCAGAAGCTCTGCAACTAATTGTTCGAATCGAAGCTTATCGAGCTGGCGCTCGAGGCTGTGGACACGTTCGACAAGCTCTGCGTGCTCTGTTGCTTTCTCTTGGTAAGCTCCGCGCAGGCGCTCGATGTACCCTGCAAGCCCCCAACCGGTCACTGCCTCGATGCGGCGCACCCCTGCAGCGATGGCGGTTTCATCAATCAGCGCAAAGAGACCGATCTCGCTCGTATTCCGCACGTGCGTGCCACCGCAGAACTCAACAGAAAACTTCTCGTCGGCGACAACCACCCGGACGATGTCCCCGTACTTGTCGCCGAAGAACATCTTCACACCCGGGATCTGCCGTGCTTGCTCAATTGGGAGAATCCGCGTTTCGACGGGTACTCGCTCGAGGATTTTCTCGTTGACAATCTGCTCGATCTGCCGCATCTGGTCTGGGGTGACTTTCCCAAAATGGGAAAAGTCGAACCGCAAACGATCCGGAGCAACCAGTGACCCACTCTGTTTGACGTGATCGCCCAAGACACGACGCAGCGCTTCGTGGACTAAGTGCGTTGCCGTATGGTTGCGCTGGATACTCCAACGGCGCTCGACATCCACACATGCACGTGCTGTCCTCCCCTGCAGAGATGGCGGTACGGGCCGGTCGCAGACATGCACAATTGCATTCCCAACGCGTTGCACGTCACTAACGACGAAGGTTTCGCCCTCGACCTCGATCGTGCCGGTATCGCTGACCTGACCGCCAGATTCAACGTAGAATGGCGTCGCAGCGAGCACGACTGCGTTACCCTCCACTGCAACGATGCGACTTTCGCACTCGAGCGTATCGTAGCCAACGAACTCACTTTCTGCCTCGAGCGATGGCACGACGACTTCTGCATGGTAGCGCTTCTGCGCTTGGCGCGACCGCTCGCGTTGCTCTGCCATGAGTCGCTCGAAACCAGCGTGATCAACAGCGAGTCCTTCCTCGCGCGCCATCAATTCCGTCAAGTCGAGCGGAAAACCGAAGGAATCATAGAGCAGGAACGCATCCTCACCGCTGATGACACGTTCACCGCGCGCTTTCGCCCGTGCAGCGATCGTCGCAAAGCGCTCTAATCCTCGATCGAGGGTGGCAAGGAACATCTCCTCTTCTGCACGGATGACGCGTTCGATCGTCGGGCGATGCTCGCGCACCTCAGGGAACGCACTGCCCATAATCTCTGCCAGCACCTCCACCAAGCAGTAGAGCGTAGGCTGCTCGAACCCAAGGTTGCGCCCGTAGCGAACTGCGCGTCGGAGAATCCGACGCAGGACATACCCACGCCCCTCGTTGCCTGGTAAGGCACCATCAGCAATCGCAAAGGAAAGTGCGCGGACATGGTCAGCCATCACCCGCATTGCTACTCCGATTGGCGACTGGAGGTCCTGCTCGTAGTGTTTTCCCGAAAGTTCTTCTAACCGTGCAATGAGCGGGGTGAATAGGTCGGTATCGTAATTGGACTGCTTCCCTTGAAGAACTGCGGTGATGCGTTCCAGCCCCATGCCAGTGTCTACGTGCTTGCGCGGCAACTCCTGGAGCGAGCCATCCGCAGTGCGGTTGTATTGGATGAAAACATTGTTCCAAATCTCAATGACCTGCTGCGTTCCTGCATTGACCAGCGCGCGTCCGCTGCAATCGGGCGTACGGTCGTAGTGGATTTCTGTGCATGGCCCGCATGGACCCGTCTCTCCCATTTCCCAGAAGTTGTCTTTATCTCCGAAACGGAGGATGCGATCGTCCGGTAGATGACGACGCCAAAGCTCGAACGACTCATCGTCGGTATGATGGACCGTTGCAAAGAGTCGCTCCGGCGGCAACTGCCAGACGCTTGTGAGTAATTCCCACGCCCAGGCAATGGCTTCTGCTTTGTAGTAGTCTCCGAACGACCAATTGCCCAGCATCTCGAAGAAGGTGTGGTGGTACGTATCGTAGCCGACTTCTTCGAGGTCGTTGTGTTTCCCGCTGACGCGGATACACTTCTGCGAGTTGACCGCACGGGTGTAGTCACGCGTTCCAGTGCCGAGGAAAACATCTTTGAACTGGTTCATCCCGGCATTGGTAAACAGCAGCGTCGGATCGCCATGCGGAATCACCGGACTGCTCGGCACAACTCGATGGCCGCGTGCAGCAAAGAACTCGAGGAAGGAAGATCGAACGTCATCAGCGCGCATGCTCAGAGCGTCTGCGTTAGTGAGGAACAGCACTGGCAGTATCGAAAAGTCTCGGCAGCGCAGTTTCCCACGCCATGCGGAGTTCGCCAAGGCTCCAATGCGCTACGTGTTCGATGGCAAGCCTATTACCACCGGTCATACCCAGCCGATGCCATGGCACGCCGGCGCTTGCCATCTCACGCTCGAACTGCTCGGCATCGTCCGGTGCAACAGTCACGATAACCCGCGACTGCGCTTCGCCGAAAAGATGCCCGAGCGTAGCCGGAAATGGCAGCTCGATCGTTGCGCCAACCCCGCCGACAATTGCTGCCTCCGCAAGTGCGACTGCAATGCCACCTTCGGCAGTATCGTGCGCAGAGCGAACCAGCCGCTTGCGAATTGCCTGCAGAAGAACACGCTGCAATTGCACCTCGTGCTCAGCATCAAACGGTGGCGCAGTGCCGAGTGGCTCTCCTGCAAGCATGACAACCAGCTCGCTTCCATCGAGACGATCGCTGTGCCAGCCGATCAGATAAACAACATCTCCGCTGCGCTCGAATCCTGAAGGGGTAATATGCTCGAGCGACTCAACGATACCGAGCATCCCGATCGTCGGTGTCGGGTAGATTGCGTTGTGCTGCGATTGGTTGTAGAAACTGACGTTCCCGCCCGTCACCGGTGTATCGAGGAGACGGCACATCTGCCCCATGCCGAGCACTGCCTGACGAAACTGCCAGTACACTTCGGGATTGTACGGATCCCCGAAGTTGAGGCAGTTGGTGATTGCTACAGGCTGAGCACCAGCGCACACGCAGTTCCGTGCTGCTTCCGCTACGGCAATCATCGCACCGATGTAGGGATCGAGATAGACGTAGCGGCTATTGCAATCGGTCGAGAGTGCAAGCGCTTTCCCAGGCACTTCTTTGAGCCGAACGATTGCAGCGTCGCACGAACGCTCGATGGTGTTCGTGCCGACGTGCCGGTCATACTGCTCGTAGATCCAGCGCTTACTGGCAATCGTCGGCCGAGCTAAAAGCTCCAGCAGGAGTGTTGTTGCAGCCCGTCCTGCGTACTGCTGTTCGAACGCTGCTTGGTCGAACTGGCGCGTATAGGCAAGGTATGTTGCCTCCTTCCACTGGCGCTCATAGACGGGTGCTCCACCACCGACGACGAGGGCATCAGCGGGCACGCACGCCACACATTGACCGTGGCGCCAGAAACGCAGCATACCGTCTCCGGTAACGACACCAATCTGCGCAATCGGGACGTCCCACTTCCGGCAGATGCGCTCGGCCAGCTGCTCTTTCCCACGCTCGATGACAACGAGCATACGCTCCTGCGACTCGCTGAGCAAAATTTCATAGGCGCTCATATCCTCTTCGCGCAGAGGAACCCGATCGAGGTCAATGTCCATCCCCACACCACCTTTTGCGCTCATTTCGCTTGTCGAACAGGTGATGCCTGCCGCCCCCATGTCCTGCATCCCTACCACGCAGCCCGATTCAATCAGTTCGAGTGCTGCTTCGAGCAGGAGCTTTTCGGCGAACGGATCGCCCACCTGCACCGTCGGACGCATATCGGCACTCGACGCATCGAACTGGCGTGAGGCAAGAAGCGACGCACCGTGGATGCCATCGCGCCCGGTGCTCGATCCCATGAGCATCACCGGGTTCCCCACACCGACCGCTGTCGCTGACACCACGCGATCGGCTCGAACAATTCCCACTGCCATCGCGTTGACGAGCGGATTGTCGCTGTAACACGCATCGAAGTACACCTCTCCGCCGACAGTCGGCACACCGAAGGAATTGCCGTAATCGCCGATCCCCCGGACGACACCGTTGACCAAATAGCGTGTGCGTCGGTCGCTCGGATCGCCAAAGCGGAGTGAATTGAGCGCTGCAATCGGCCGGGCACCCATTGTGAAAATATCCCGAAGAATTCCTCCCACGCCTGTTGCTGCACCCTGGTACGGCTCAACAGCCGATGGGTGATTATGCGATTCAATCTTGAACGCGACCGCCCAGCCTTCCCCGAGATCAACAAGCCCAGCGTTTTCTTTGCCAGCCTCGACGAGCAACCGTCCGCCGCTTCGCGGAAGTGTCTTCAAAAGCAGCAAAGAGTTCTTGTACGAGCAATGCTCGCTCCACATGACGCTGAACATCCCCAGCTCGGTGTACGTCGGCACTCGACCGAGCAGTTCAAGGATTCGGGCATACTCTTCGGCGGTCAGCCCCAGCTCCAGTGCCAGCGATTCTGAACCAGGGATCTCGGTTTCCAGCTCGATACCCGTCGTCTCCGGGTGTGAATTCATCGAACGCATCAGGATGAGATTGCATCGCGTGCTGCCAACAAGCAGCGATGCAAAAATACCGCAGCCTCCGTTCTAGTACGCCGATTGCTGGAGAAACTCCTCTTTCGTCAGCAGTGCAATCGGTTGCTGGCCGTAGCGGGCAAGCTGTCGGTTGAGATCCGCAAGGGTCGAACCGGCAACAGACTCAACCCATCGGCCCGCACGCTCGATCTGCGCAAGGTATTGGCCAATGAGCCGCTCCTGCTCATCGGTCGGAGAGCCAGGATAGGATGCGATCGCACTGTAGAGGTCGGCGAGTTTTTCCCGAAGCTGTGGCTCGGTGTCAGCAAAGAGCGATGCCTGCCGCGCTACGAGCGTGTAGTATGCCGAATCGAGTGTGCCGGCAAGCTTCATCATCCTCTGCGCAAGTGCAGAGTCGCCGACGCCACGGGCACGCACCAAGAGTGTATCGCGGAGCACAAGGATTTTCTCGACAACGAACGCCAACTCCTCGATCCCGCGATAGAGCCGCATGAGGGCGCTGAAATTGGCTCTCCGCTCGGCCAGGCTGAGTCCGGCACTCGTATCGTGGAGAATCACCAGACGGCCGGTTGCAACGCGATCGCCCTCAACCACGCGCACTGTGTAAACACCTGGCAGTACCGTCGGCCCGAATGCCCCGCCTCCAGGATTCGGCGACCGCGCCACTCGCGGTGGATTCATCCGCATGCCCCACCCAAGCCGGTTGATGCCTTTGCGCTTTCCGGGCGGTAGTGTTGCGATCACCGCTCCACTGGAATCAAGGATCTCAACTCGCATGGGACCGATGAGGTGCCGCCCACGAAGGTAGTACGCAATTTGCGCATCATCGCTCGGCGAGGGTGCGATAAATTCATCAGAGCCACTGAATTCCTGAAAGCCGCTCTCGAACCGCTGGACGGTCGGCCGGGTCGGGAGCATGACCAACGGGCTATCGAGAAGCTCCGGACGCATCGCGCGGAGCGGTGTGATGTCATCAATCACATAGACGCCACGCCCGTGCGTTGCAACGATGAGGTCGTGCTCTCGCGGGTGAATTTGAATGTCTCGGACGGGCGTTGCAGGTATGCCTTTGTAGCGCGCAAACGTATTGCCTCCATCGAGAGAAACATACAACCCCAGTTCGGTGCCAAGGAAGAGCAGATTCGGATTGACCAAGTCTTGGCGAATAACGTGCGCAAAACCACGCACACTATCGGTCCGCAATCGCGTCCACGTCTTACCCAAATCCGTTGTGCGATAGACATACGGCGTCATGTCGCCACGGGTGTGGTTATCGAACGTCACAAAGCATGTCTGGCGGTCGTGCCTGCTCGGCTCGACACAGCTCACCCACGTACCACGCGGTAGCGAACGTGGCAGCCACTGCACGCAGTTCGTCCAGGTTTTGCCGCCGTCGGTTGTTCGCTGGAGATTGCCATCATCGGTCCCGACCCATATGAGGCGCTCATCGAGTGGAGAATCGGCAATCGTGTAGATCGTACAGTGATTTTCTGCGCTCGTGTTATCGCGCGTTACACCGCCGCTTTCCTGCGGGTCGTATTTGGTGGAATCGTTCGTCGTCAAATCTGGCGATAGGCGCTGCCAGGTCGCGCCGTGATCAGTTGAGCGGTAGAGGTACTGCGCTCCGATGTACAGGTACCGCGGGTTTGCACTGCTGAGCACAATCGGCGTATTCCAATTGAAGCGGAGTTTTGGCATGCCAAGCTCCGCACGAGGCTGGATCGAGCGTGTCTCGTTTGTGCGGAGATTGCGGCGAACCGCATCGCCACCTTGCGATTCGAAGTAAATGAACTCCGGACGTACTCGATCGCGAACGACAGCAAAGCCATCCCCCCAGCCGGTTGATTGCCAGTCGCAATTGCCGATTGCTCCCCCTCGGACGCGGTGGGGTACCATCCACGAACCATTGTCCTGGAGCCCACCCATGATGTTGTATGGGTCATCGAAGTCGTAGCTGATGCGGTAGAACTGCGCCAGTGGGAGTGAACGGAACATGCGCCAGGAACGTCCTCGGTCGAAGCTTTCATAGACCCCTCCATCGGTGCCGATCAAGAGATGCTGCGGGTTGGTTGGATCAATCCAAAACGCATGGTGGTCGGGATGAAGTGCACCGCCGTACGAAAACGCGTTGAACGTCTTGCCACCATCTTCGCTAATGGCCAATTGAAACGTCAGCCGATAGAGGCGATCTGGATCGTAGGGGTCCACGGCCATCGCAGCAAAGTAGAACGGGCGCGCCGTAACGTTCACCGCTGCGGAGCGTCTCTCCCAGGTTTGTCCGCGATCGGTTGAGCGATAAAGTGCGCTCTGCCGCGCTTCGACCATCGCATAGACAATCGCAGGATTCGAAGGTGCAATCGCCAGGACGATGCGTCCAAGTTCGCCAGTTGGCAGATCATTGGTCAGGCGCTGCCAGGTCGTTCCACCGTCGGTGGATTTGTAGAGTCCACTGCCTGGACCACCAGAGGAAAAGCTCCATGCCTTCCGCCGAAACTGCCACATCGTGCAATAGACAACTCGCGGATCGGCAGGATCAACGGCAACGTCTGCGCAGCCGGTTTTCTCATCCACGTAGAGGACGCGCTCGAACGTGCGGCCGCCGTCTGTGGAACGGTAAAGCCCACGATGGGGCGAATCGCTCCACAGCGCACCAAGCCCAGCGACGAAGAGTGTATCTGGATTGCGCGGATTGAGCGCAATCTTGGCAATGCGCTCGACACTATCGAGTCCCATCTTCTTCCACGTCTTGCCGCCATCGGTTGTGCGGTAGAGCCCGCCACCAATCGAAACGCTGTTTCGCACGTTCGATTCCCCTGTCCCTACCCAGAGGACCGAGTCTTGATGGCGCGGATCAAGCGCCATTGCACCAATCGAAAGGTAGTCTTGCTTATCGAAGATTGGCTCGAAGGTCAGTCCGCCATCACGGGATTTGAAGACGCCTCCGGCAGCTGATCCAACGTAAATGACAAGCCGCCGATCGTTCGGATGCGCAGAGTCAATCGGCACGTACGTCGCTTCGATTGCGGTTACACGTCCCGAGCACGTCGCAGGACCGAGCGCGCGCGCCGAGAGCCCACCAAGAACCGCAGGCGATATTGCTTGCTGTGCAGCGACAGCAAGCACTGCTACCACGAAGACAAGAAAAACCAACCAAACGAGTCTCTGCATCATCGCGCACTCTCCTGTGGTGGGGCAAACAGCGTTTGATCGAGGGGAATATCCAGTCGGTACCGCTCGACGAGAATCATTCCACTCGACGTTGCAAGCTCCATCGGCATCATCACGCCGTCAACAGATGCGTAGTTGCCCAGTGTTGCTTCCCAGCGAACTCGGTTCCCTGCAAGCTCTGATTCGATTTCCACTTTGACGAGCAATCCGCTGTCGGGATCCGTGTAGTACGTTGCAACAGAGCCATCGTCTCGATAGGCACGGAGCTTGAAACAATCGGAGCCATCGAGTTCCTCAGTGCCAAGGTACTCCAGGCGAGTGCGCGGCGACGGTGCGATCAAATCATTGTGCCAAAGCTGCGCAAACCAGCTCACCTGACGCAGCTGCGGTGCATCGAGCGGTTGTGGGACCAGCGACTGTGTCCACGGCTGGATCGTCCAGCCACGCGTGCCATCGGACCAGGTCGTGGCAACAATTCCTGGCTGAAGCACCAACTCCCAGCGCGCTTTATTTCCTTCGAACCACGCCCGATACGTACGCTTCCAGCTCCCATCGGAACTGACGAGCTTCCCCTCCACACTCCACGAGCGAAGGTTCCGCAACTTCGATACATCGCCGAGCGCATGGTGATAGGCGGTGATAATCTTCTGCACCTGGCTTGAATCGCTGGCAAGGCATGTGCCGCACACTACCAGGGCTATCACAAATGCGGACAAGGTCTGCTTCATAACCAAGCGATCGAAAGTGAACAGTACTGCCGCAAGCATGCGATGATACGCACAGCTATGCCATCGGTTGCACTACCGCGCGACGAGAAGCTCAGCGACACGAAAGATGCACTCGACGTAATCGCGGCTGTTGTTGTAGTGGAAGAGCGCTGCTTCTTGCGCACGGCGCTCGCTCGACCACCCGTTCGAACGCAGGTAGTTTGCAACGCTGGCAACTGCATCAGCAAGGTTGAACAAGTCCACTCGCCCATCGCCATCGCCATCACGTGCCCATCGGAGGTAACTCGATGGAATAAACTGCGGCAAACCGAATGCACCTGCCCACGAGCCGCGGAGAGCAAGGACATCAAGCGCAGAATCCCGCGACATCTGCCAGAGTGCTTCCAACTCACCGAGTGCCCAGGCTGCTTTACGCTTCGAGCGCACTTCAACCAGTGAATCAAGCTCGGCCAGTCGCGCCGGATCGGCAATTGTATCGCGGTACGCTGCTTGATTTGCTCGAATGTTCTCCGGTTGATCGGCAGTTGCAAGCGTTGCATAGACGCTCCAGACATGGTTTGTCCCTGTCACCCTCCCGAACTTTGTTTCCACCCACAGAACCGCGGTGATGATCTCTGCTGGCACGCCATAGTCACTCGCAACACGATCGAAGAGTGCGCGATTCGAATCAAGGAACGCTCGGCAGGCGCGAATCGAAGCATCACTCCAATTGTGCGAGTAGTCCACTTTGCGCAGAAAGCCCGTCACATTGATCCGCAGCATCGGCGGAAGAAACGCTGTCGCAGCATGGTGAAACGCTTGCCAGAGAAATGCAGAATCAACTCCGCGC
>BEHW01000011.1 GCA_002898675.1 bacterium HR20 | reverse complement strand
CAGTTCGAGGACGACGCTGCCTGGCTCTACCGCTGGGTGAAACCGGGGAACTTGCGCGATTCGATCGGGCAGTACTACCGGCTCGGAACGCCGGTGATCATTCTCGACATGTTCGACTACCGCCGTCCGCGCTACGGACCGTGGCTCGATTTGACATCGAACCGTCCGGTGATCACCAATCTCCCGCTCGATCCACTGGCGGTCGAGGAACCGTGGATCCCGATTTCACAGATTCCGGAAAAGCTGCGCCGCGGGCTACCCAACAAACGCCGCTACATCGTTGCACGCGATACACTCCTTGCGCGTGGCATCATTGATTCGACGTTCCGATTCCGACCCTCTGTGGACTACAACGAGCAACGGCGTAAACGGAAGGAGGCAAACAAGCCAGCTCTTCCGCGGTAAACGTAGTTGGAAAGTACATTCAGCACGAAAAAAGCGCAGGCTGATTGTTCAGCCTGCGCCCGTGCAGTTTCGTTGGGTGGTATGCTGCGTGCGATTACCGCTTGAGCGCTTTGAGGCTTGCTTTGATGTTCGCCTCGATAATGCTCCGGCTGTCTGGGTCAAGCGGGTGCAACAGGATGTTACCATTTGCTACGAACACTGCTGCGGGGTCGAAGCGCATGAGCAGCCGGAGAATGCTCGCTGATGTTACCTCGACCGGAGGATCGAACTTGAGGGCGACATTGGCGGTAACGGTGCTGCGATAGGTGAAGGTATCTGGCATTGCATTCCCGCGCGTCCAGACTTTGCCTTCGATGATGACGCTATAGCGCTCCGGTGGAATGAAGTCGGCAAACGCTGGGTTCGTGTAGTAGCGATCGGCTTCATCGTTCGAAAGGCGGTGGAATTCGAGCTTCATCCAACGATAGGTGCCGTTGGGGATCGTTGCCGTTGTCATCAACTGTTGCTGGGCAGTGAACGTGAGGATGAACGGCTCTGTCTTGATGTCCTTGCCGGCGGTGTCGTCGTCGGTGCCGTGGAGCTTAAGACGGCGGACAAGGATGCGTACCCGGTCAATCTTGATCGAGTCCACGACGGTGATACCTTCTACTGCTGAGCCTTTCCTTGCTTCAGTGGTCTGCCGAAGCATCGAAGCGTTCATGTCGGAATAGACCTCCACCGTTGGCCCAGACGAGGGAGTGGTGCTGCTGTTGCAGCTGCTCAACATCAGCGCGCCGAGAACACTCAGCGCTGCAAGCATTGGGTGGCGCATTGCTTCCTCCGAGAAAATGTGGAACATAGAAAGTGTTCAACGCAAACATACGTGCGGCACTGTAAGATCGGTTTTGGGAGGGTGCAGGTCAAGGTACGAGAATCCGTTCGAGGCGATTACCAAGCAGTGTGGTAACCTCGTAGGGGATTGTTCCTAAGCGATCGGCAATTTCACGAGCGGTGATGCACTGGTTCCCCTGCTGACCGATGAGGACGACTTCGTCGCCAAGCGCAATGGGGTCGCTGCCGACATCCACCATACACTCGTCCATGCAGATTGCACCCACGATCGGGTAGCGCTTTCCACCGATGAGACATTCTGCGATTCCGGTGAGCATGCGCACAAATCCATCGCCATAGCCGATAGGGATTGTAGCGACCGTTGTATCTCGCTGAGCAACGTAATGAGTGCCGTAGCTGACGGTTTCACCAGCGCGGACCGAACGGAGCGCGGTCACATTCGTAACGAGTCGTAGTGCGGGTCGCAGCGGGGGAGCACTCGTCTGGCCTGGTGCGATGCCGTAGAGCCCAATGCCGATTCGCAGCGCAGAGTAATGCGTTCCCGGATGCTGGAGCGCTGCGCCAGTGTTGGCTGCGTGGATCCAGCGGAAGCGGTAACCGTTCTGCAAGAGTTGATCGAGTACCACGGCAAAACGTTGGTTCTGGCGAGTGGTCATCTGGCAATCGCGTTCGTCGCTGCGGGCAAAGTGCGTGCAGAGTCCAACCAGCTCGATTTGCTCAAGTTGTGCGCAGGCTTCGACGAACGCGGGGACTTCCTCCGGAGCGATGCCATCGCGATGCATGCCGGTATCCACGTAGAGGTGGCACCGCACGCGACGCCCAAAGCGCTGGGCGACGGTGTTGAGCCGTTGTACTACGTCGAGCGAGCATGCCACGGCGTCCAGGTCATGCTCGACGATTTCCTCGGCGTCGCCAATTGTCGGTGTCATCAAGACGATGATCGGCTTTGTGATTCCGATACTGCGGAGTGCAGCGCCCTCTTCAGCAAATGCAACACCGAAGGCATCTACCAATGGCTCGATCGCAGTAGCTACCAACTCCATTCCATGCCCGTAGGCATTGGCTTTGACGACCGCGATGATCTCCTTGCCTGGTGCAATGCTGCGGAAGTAGGCGATGTTTTGCTCGAGTGCGCGTCGGGAAATCTCGATTCGGGTTGGACGCATGCGGCGTATGGGAAAAACAGTGCTGCGATGCAAAAGTACTGCAGATGTTCGGCTGACACAGTATGCATCTTCTCTGCCAGGCGATGGCACAGCAATCTGCATCTTCGTCCTGGAAACGGCATCAATGCTGGCTTGGCACAGTTTTCCTTTGCTCAGAGAGCGAATCGTTCGATGTATGTTTCACCAATTTACAGGAGGTTGCAATGACACTGGTCAAGTTCAATCCCTTCGAAGGCTTCGACAGCCTGGTACGCCGGATGAACGAATGGATGAGCGAGCTCGATCGCAGCTTGGCGTCCAATGGCGATAGCAGCGTGACGCTGGTCCCGCGCGTGGACATTTCGGAAGACAAGGAGAACTTCTACATCTCCGCCGAGCTTCCGGGCATCCCGAAAGAGCAAATCAAGGTCAACATCAGCGATGACGGGGTGCTGACCATCAGCGGCGAGAAAAAGCATGAAGAAAAGACCGAAGACAAGAACTTCTACCGAATCGAACGCCGCTATGGGATGTTCACGCGGTCGTTCACGCTGCCGGAGAACGTCAAGCGCGATGGGATCAGCGCTCGGTACGAAAACGGCGTCCTTCACCTTGTGCTGCCGAAGCAACAACCAGCACAAGCGAAGGTGACCGAAGTGCCGATCTCGTAACCTGCGAGGCGGCACCGGGGACTCCGGGACAACACGGGCGCTCTCTGGCGAGAGCGCCCGGTTTTTTTATGGTACGATTCGGTAAATCATCCGCGGGAAGGGGATCACCTCGCGGATGTGCTCAGCGCCGGTGATCCATTTGACGGTGCGTTCGAGTCCCAGCCCAAAGCCACTATGGGGTACGCTGCCGTACTTGCGCAGATCGAGATACCATTGGAATGCTTCAAGCGGGAGATGCTCTGCGCGAATGCGTTCGAGCAGCCGGTCGTAGTCGTCCTCGCGCTGGGAACCGCCGATGATTTCGCCGCCTCCTTCCGGCGCGAGCATGTCCATTGCTAAGACCACCCGCGGATCGCTGGGATCCCGCTTCATGTAGAACGCTTTGACTTCGGCTGGATAGCGATGAATGATGCAGGGCTTATCGAACTGCTCCATGATCGCTTCTTCCTGCGGTGCGCCGAAGTCTTCGCCCCACGGGAAATCGTACTGCGACTCGCTCCCGTCGGGATTTTTCTTGATGAGTTTGACACCGCGTTTCTGCAAGTACTCGACCGCTTCGGTGTAGCTGAGCCGGTAGAACGGGCGGCGCACCTTCTCGAGTTTGCTCGTGTCGCGCCCTAAGACTGCAAGTTCCCGCTGACACCGCCGGAGCACGGTCTGCACAATGTGTTCGACAAGGTCCTCAGCCAGATCCATCGTATCGTCCAGATCGAAGAACGCCATCTCCGGTTCGACCATCCAGAACTCGGTCAAGTGGCGGCGTGTCTTCGAGCGCTCGGCGCGGAACGTCGGGCCGAACGTATAGACACGTCCGAGCGCCATGGCACTGGCTTCGGCGTAGAGCTGGCCCGATTGCGACAGGTACGCCTTCCCAAGGTCGAAGTACTCGGTTTCGAAGAGCGTACTGGTGCCTTCGCAGGCGTTCGGTGTCAGGATGGGGGAATCGGCGAGCACAAAGCCGTGTGCATCGAAAAATTCGCGGATGGCCCGTACCACTGCTGCGCGGACTCGCAGAATCGCCCACTGCCGTTGCGATCGGAGCCACAGGTGCCGGTGCTCCATCAAGAACTCGATGCCATGCTCTTTCGGCGTGATGGGGTATTGCTCCGGTGGGATGTGGTAGATCCACACGTCCGCAATATCTACCTCGACGCCGCCGGGGGCGCGCGCATCCTCGCGGACAGTACCGCGGATGCCGAACGATGCCTCTTGGACGAGCGTTTTTGCACGCTCGAAAACTTCCTCAGCGACGTTCGGCTTGAAGAGGACGCACTGCACGATCCCCGTTCCGTCGCGAAGCTTGATGAATTGGAGCTTACCCTTTTCGGTGCGGTCGTACACCCAGCCTCGGAGCGTAACTTCCTTGCCGATGTAGTTGCCAAGCTGCTCGACGTAGATGTACGTCTTGTACCGTGATTCCATTGCCGGTGCCCAATGGGACAATGTGGAGCGCGAAAATAACAGGCAACCCGCAAAGCGCAGCAGTTCGAGCAACGGAGGAACCACGTCGTTGCGCGGACACGCAAACGATATTTTTGCCGCAGCACTATTCATTGCAACCGGTAATGTTCACGCGTGGACTGGCAGCGATACTCCTTTTGGTGCTTTCGAATACGTTCATGACGTTCGCATGGTATGGACACCTCCGCTATAGTGGACAGCTTGGCATCGAGCGATTTGGACTGGCGGGCATCATCGTCACAAGTTGGTTGCTGGCGCTGTTTGAATACCTGTTCATGATTCCAGCCAATCGCATTGGTTTCGTCGGCACGGGCGGGCCATTTACTCTTTTCCAGCTCAAGATCATCCAGGAGGCGATCAACCTTGTGGTGTTCACGATCATTGCTGTCGCGGTCTTCAAAAGCCAGCATCTGGCATGGAACCATGCGGTTGGATTTCTTTTGCTCCTTGCGGCAGTGTACTTTTTCTTCCGCTCGTAACGATGGAGATTTCCGACGACACATTGGCAGTGGTTGCGTACCTGCAAGAGTACAGTGGCAACAATCTCCGCAAGCCGGACGATCTCGCAATAGTGCTTGAGCTGTGCGCACTCCAAGCAGACGCTGCGCTGGCACAGCGGATCATCACCAGTGGCGCTGCGCTCTGGCGGGTGTACCGCGCACTCCGTCGCATGCGGCGTGGCGACGAAGGCTATCGCCAACTCGAGGATGAGTTCACCGTGCAAGTCAACGAGTTCCGGCTTGGCATTGCGACTGCGCTCGACGCAACCGACGAGGAACCGCTCCTGGAGCGATTTCAAGCAGTGTACATGGAGCTGACCACGGGTGCGCTCCGAAACGTCGTTGACTTCGCCCACGACTTTGCATACCTCAAGCAGCTCCAGAACGACCAACGCTGGGGCGGATCATCTTCACCATCTCCACAGGAGCAATGACCAAAGGAATCGTGCTTGCTGGCGGCAGTGGCACGCGGCTCTACCCCATGACCGCTGTCCAGAGTAAGCAGTTGCAGCCGGTCTATGACAAGCCGATGATTTACTATCCGCTGGCGACACTCATGCTGGCTGGAATTCGCCAGATCCTCATCATTTCGACGCCGCACGATACACCAGCGCTCGAACGCCTCCTGGGCGATGGCGGCCAGTGGGGTATTGACCTCCGCTACGCTGTCCAGCCGCAGCCACGCGGGATCGCCGAAGCATTCACCATCGGTGCGGACTTTATCGGGAGCGAGCAAGTGTGCTTGATTTTGGGAGATAACCTCTTCTACGGCAAGCTCGATTTCCTCCGCCACGCCCTTGCGACAAACGACGGCGCAACGATTTTCGCCTATCGCGTCCAGGATCCCGAGCGGTACGGCGTCGTCGAGTTCGCTCCCGATGGGCGAGTGCTGAGCATCGAAGAAAAACCTCGCCAGCCGCGCTCCTCCTATGCGATTCCTGGGCTGTATGTGTTCACGCCGGATGTTGTCGAGCTTGCGGGAATGCTCCGCCCGAGCCCGCGGGGTGAACTGGAGATTACCGATTTGCAGCGGCTCTACTTGGAGCGCGGACGCCTGCGGGCAGAGTTGATCGGGCGTGGCGTTGCGTGGCTCGATACCGGGACACCCGAAGCGTTGCTCGAAGCAAGCCAGTTTATCCACGCCATCGAGAAACGCCAAGGCTTGAAGATTGCGTGCTTGGAGGAAATCGCACTCTACGAAGGTTTTATCACTCGTGAGCAATTGCTCCGGCATATCCAGCAGTTGCCGAAGTGCTCATACCGCGACTATTGCCTCCGCATTGCAGAGGAAGCGGCGATCCCCGTGGGCTAATCCTTGTAGGGATCGAAGTCTTGCTCCCCGGCCATTGCGACGCCCAGGGGGTAGAGTGTCCAGAGAATACGGATCGTTCCTTCGTGGCGAGCAAGCACCTCACGGAGCGGTTTATAGCACTGGGGCGCTTCGTCGGCACCGCCACCGCGAAGCTCGATGCCACGCGACCGAAGCTGCGCTTTGACCTGCTCGAAGTTGACCAACCCCGGCGATACCTGCACCCACCGACCGCGACGCCAACGACGTTTTCCCGCTGCTTGTGTTCGACTCATCGTGCGTCCTGCCCCGTGCACAGTCGTATAGAGTGCGCGGCGTGCCAGCTCGCTGTCAATGCCCTCGACGATGACCGCGATATCTCCCATCGTCGAACCGATGAATGACGCTTGTCCGGGAAAAGCCGGTGTGCAGCCTTTCCGCACTACCCACCACTGCTGCCCGAAGTGCTCCTCGCGCCAGAGAAAGTTGTGGTGATTGTGCACCGTGTACGTCGCACGCGCGCCGAGGATCTCGAGCACCTTCTCCACGACAATATCGCGCCCAGCGTAAGCGTACTCGCCGGCAAGCTCGATTGCAGCAAGGTAGTCCTGTCCGAGTTCAGAGCGAGCATCGAAAAAGATCGGCGGTGCATCCATCGAGCCTTCCGGGACGTGGTCGTCGAACGATCGCCCCTGCGAGAGCGCAATAAAGCCCATCGTCGTGCGATGCCCGAAACCGCGCGAGCCGAAATGCACCGCCACCCAGAGCCAGCCGTCGTCGTCGCGGTAAAGGTCCACGTAGTGGTTGCCACCACCGACGGTGCCGAGCTGTTCTGCAGCTAAGGTGTAGAGCTTCCGCTGGGGCTTGAACTCAGCGTGGGCGATGCGCTCGAGCACTGGGTGATCAACCGGCTCTTTGCTTTTGCGCCCAACACCAAACGAGATGCGACGGACGATCTCGTCCATCACGCGGGCAATGTCCACATCGGCGGCGCGAATATTGGTGCGTACTGCCTTGTTGCCACAGGCGATGTCGAACCCAACACCGGAGAGCGAAATTTTATCGCGGTAGGCGACTGCTCCGCCAATCGGATGGCGGTACCCGTGATGTGCGTCGGCATTGAGGACGCCAATGTCGTCCTCGCCGACGCAGCGCTCGAGCTGCTCGATCGCAGCACGGTCAATGATATCGCGTCCGAAAATTGTGATTCGCTCGGATAGTGCCATTGCATGCATCCACAAGTTCCCACTGCGCTATAGGACGAACAAGTGCCTCGAGCAAATGACGCATTGAGCACAACGACCAACCGCTACACCGACTCTGCACGCTCAGTCCGCGCGTGCTCAAGAGCCGTGCCGAGCGCCTCGAGTGCTTCCTGCTCCATCTTCCGCAGATATGCCGGGCACTGCTGGGGTGCCGGGATGTTCTCGGCAGATTCTGCGACTGCGCGGTATGCCGCGCGGAAGGTTTCTCCATGGGATCGCATCCGTTCGTGGACGCGCTCGACGCTCCAGATTCCCCGATACTCTGCTCGCTCGACTATCCCCTCGGTGGGTTCCAGGTGAGGCAACACATGAGTAAGGACAGCGACGCATTCATCGAACTCATCCCACGCCGGAAGCAGCAGTTCCTTGAGCACCTGATAGTCCCGATGGTAGCCCGAGGGCAGATTGATTGTCACCATGCCGATAGTGGTCGGAACTGCCTGCACACGATTGAACCGCGCACGGAGCAGTTCGAAGACGTCCGGATTTTGTTTGTGCGGCATGATGCTCGATCCTGTCGTTAGTGCAGACGGTAGCCGGAGAAATTGATAGCCCGGCGAAAGGAACAGCACCACGTCCATTGCGAAACGTCCGAGCGTAGCCGAATACGCTGCCAGTGCCGTTGCACAAGCACGCTCGATTTTCCCGCGGAGAAGTTGCGCTGCTGCCGGGCTGGCAACCATCGAGCGAAAGCCGAGCAGCGCAGTCGTCATGCGGCGATCGATCGGGAAACTGCTCCCATAGCCAGCGGCGGTGCCGAGCGGATTTTTCGCTGCAATCTCGCCCGCAGCTTTGGCAAATGCTTCGTCGTCCAAGAGTGATTCCGCAAACGAGCTCATCCAGAGCGCGAACGTCGTCGGCATTGCTGCTTGCATGTGTGTCAGGCCTGGCATGAGGATTTCGCGATGGCGCGCTGCCCATGCAAGCATAGTGCCCACGAGCGTTTGGATACTCGCTGCTGTTCGCTCTAGGCGATCGCGCGCGTAGAGCGCTATCGCGGTGAGCACTTGGTCGTTGCGCGAACGTGCGGTGTGGATTTTTTCCCCGATCGGGCCGAGCCGTCGCACGAGCAGAAGCTCCAGTTGCGAGTGGATGTCCTCGACGCCATCCTCGATGCGAAAGGTGCCGTATTCGATCTCTTGTGCGATTTCCTCGAGTGCCTCGATGAGCGTTGTGGATTCATCAGCTGAAATGATGCCCGTTTTGCCGAGCATTTGTGCGTGCGCGATTGATGCGACAACGTCGTACCGAGCCAAGTGGAGATCGAGCTCCCGATCACGGCCGATCGTGAATTGTTCGACCGCGGCGTCCAGTTGCGTGGTACTCTTTTGCCAGAGCTTCATCATTCCTCCAGGAGTGAATGGTTCGAGAGGTATTCTGCGAGCGTTGCAAGAAAGGCGCGATAGCGGGCAATGCCATCGGCAAGCTCGGCGAGTTCGATGTACTCATCGGCGGTGTGCGAACGCTGCGATTCACCCGGACCCATCTTGATGCTCGGCACTGGCAGCAGCGCCTGATCCGAGAGCGTCGGCGAGGCATAGCACGGAATACCCAGATGCTCAGCAACACGGAGGAATGCATGCCCAGTAGGCAGACGCGACGGACGCAAACGCAGCGATACCTGCTCGATGCGTGAGCGTAGGTTTGCTTCGAGCATCCCGAGCAACTCCTCGTGTGTGTAGGCATCGGTGGTGCGCAGATCAACGGTGAACGAGCACCGATCCGGGATGACGTTGTGCTGCGAGCCTGCCGAGATCATCGTGACCGTTGCGCGAACGCGACCGAGCAGATCGCTTGTGCGTTCGAACGGCTGGGCGTGGAGCCAGGCAATGTCGTCGAGTGCAATGTCAATGGCATTGACGCCCGTACCGTGTGCAGCGTGGCCAGCGACGCCTTCGGCGACGCAGCGAAGGACCATCAAGCCGCGCTCTGCAATTGCCATCCGAAGCGAGGTTGGCTCGCCGACGATCGCTGCATCCAGGCGCGGAAGCTGTTCGAGAATCGAGCTGATTCCACCTGTTCCGCTGATTTCCTCTTCGGCAGTTGCAGCAAAGACCAGGTTGTAGGGCAGTGGCTGTGCCCACAGCTTTGCAAACACCACTGCGAGCGCAACCAGACTCGCGCCAGCGTCGTTGCTGCCTAGGCCGTAGAGTCTGCCACCCTCGATGGTTGGAGAGAGCGGATTGCGCGTCCAACCTGCGACAGGGCGGACGGTATCGAGGTGCGAGTTGAGCAGGATCGTCGGCTTCGACTGGTCAAACGATGCCGAGCATGCCCAGACGTTATTGCCGCTCCGCTGCCAAGGGATGTTGCGCTCGGCAAGAAAACGCTCGATGATCGCAGCGGCGTGGCTTTCCTCTCGGCTCGGCGAGAAGGTCGCGATGAGCTGCGCGAGCAGTTGGACGGCATCGTTCATTGCGCAGATCTCCGCACGGGAAGGATTCGGGTACCGCGCGCATGCGGTAAATGCTCGGTTGCGATGATTGCAACCTCGGCAGTGCCACAGTCTGCTGCAGCAAAAGCGGCGTCGAGCTTCGGGAGCATCCCATCGCGGACGACACCGCGATCAACCAGCTGTGCGAGCTGCTGGCGGTCGAGTGCGGGGATGATTGCTCCGTCCGCATCGCGAACGCCGCCGCTCGGAGTGCAAAACCAAAGTCGCACATCCAACCATCGAGCAGCGGCAAACTGCGCCGCCAGGCTCGCTGCGACCGTGTCGGCGTTGGTGTTGAGGAGCTGGCCGCGTCCATCGTGAGTGATCGGTGCGATGACGGGGACAAATCCAGCCTCGAGCAACGCAATGAGCGGAGCGATCTCTGCGCGGATTGGATCGCCGACGTAGCCGAAGTCAATCGTTCCCTGCCGCTTGGTGGCGCAGATGATGTTGCCATCGCATGCAGCGATTCCAACAGCGCGCACCCGTTGAGCCAAGAGTGCTGCAACCAAGCGCTTGTTGAGCAGGCCGGCGGTCGTCATCACCAGCACATCGAGCATGGCGGCATCGGTGATGCGGCGGCCGTTGTGAAAATGAGCTTCGATTCCGAGTCGCTCGGCAAGTGCAGTCGTTTGTTTTCCGCCGCCGTGGACGATGAGGAGTGGCTGTGGCATCTGCGCCAGTTGGCAGGCAAGGGGAGCAAGGTTGCTGCTGTCACCGCCAAGGAGTTCGCCGCCGAGCTTGAGGATGTGCAGCGTCGTCATCGCGTCTCCAGAATCGTTCGGAGGACTGCTTGCGCTGCGGGGATGCGGTTGGCTGCTTGCTCGATGACGAGCGAACGCGGCGAATCGAGCACTGCATCGCTTGCGATCATGTTCCGCCGAATCGGAAGGCAGTGGAGGAAGTAGCCATCGCTGGTGCGCGCCATCTTCTCCGGTGTGATTTGCCAAGACCGATCCTGCGACAAAATTTTTCCGTAGTCACGGTAGCTCGACCAGTTTTTTGCATAGACGAACTCGGCGCCGTCGAGCGCTTCGTCTTGGTCATAGGAGATCGTTGCACCCTCGGTGAATTGTGGATCGAGTTCGTATCCAGGAGGATGTGCAATGACCAGCTCGTAGTCCATCGCGCGTGCCCACTCCGCAAACGAATTGGGGACGGCCTGCGGCAAGGCTTTGGGATGCGGTGCCCACGTGAGCACAACGCGAGGTCGGCTGCGACGCTTGAACTGTTCGATCGTCAGAACATCTGCCAGCGATTGGAGTGGATGCCGCGTTGCAGATTCGAGACTCACGATTGGAACGCCCGCGCAGGCACGGAAGCGTTCGAGAATCGTTTCGGCGTAATCTTCCTGGCGATCGCGGAGCTGAGCGAACGAGCGGACTCCCAACACATCCACGTACCGACCGAGGACTGCTGCAGCTTCACGGATATGTTCGGCGGCTGGGCCATCCATCACCACACCGTCGCGCGTTTCGAGTTGCCAGGTTTCGTCGCCGACGGTCATGCTGATGACATCCATGCCCAAGAGCGTCGCTGCGCGGTGCGTGCTCACGCGTGTTCGGAGGCTTGGATTGAAAAACACCATCCCAAGCGTACGCCCGCGCCCAAGCGATGGCCAGGCATGAGGCGAGCGTTTACACTCGATTGCGCGTTCGATGAGCGTGCCGAGGTTTGGTACATCAGCGAGTTTTGTGAAGTGTTGCATCGTCTGCTGTTCTATCGTTACCAACCGATACTCCGAAGAGGAAGCCCTGCTGTTTCGTCCAGCCCGAGGGCCAGGTTCATGTTTTGCACAGCCTGCGCTGCTGCGCCTTTGAGCATGTTATCGAGTGCACAGATGATCACCGCAGTTTGCTGGCGAACGGCGCAGTGGACAACCGCGCGCGCTGTTCCGACAACACGCTTGAGGTCCGGCGGATCGCTTGCGTATCGGACGAGAGGATGAGCAGCGAAATACTCGCGGTAGAGTTGGGCGAGCCTCTCCTCCGGCAATGCGGTAGGGACAAAGGTTGTCGTGACGATCCCGCGTGTGAAGGGACCACGCTGCGGAACAAAGTGCAGCGGCGGCTCCAGGCCGAGTGCGGTGCGGACTTCCTCGGCATGCCGATGGCTCAAGATGCTGTACGGTTCGACATTCGCAAAGCGCCAGGAAAAGTGCACCGTCGGACTCAACTGCGCGCCTGCACCCGTCGAGCCAGTGATGCCGCTGGCGTAGATCGGCAGCGTGATTCCGCTGTGCTGCAACGGCAGAAGCGATAGCGAAAGCGCAGTTGCAAAGCACCCAGGATTGGCAATGCGACGAGCTGCACGAATGCGCTCGCGGTTGAGTTCGGGTAAGCCATAGACGAATGCTGCATCCGAGCGATGGTCGCTGCTTAAGTCCACGATGATGCTACGGGCCAGCTGGGGATGTTCTGCCAGAAATGCACGTGCAGCGCCATGCGGAACAGCAAGGAATACGACATCTGCATCATCGGTGGGCTGAGCCTGGAGTGGGGTATCCACAATTCCGTCGAGGTCTGGCGCAAGAGCGCTCATCGGTTTCCCCGCGTGTGTTTGGCTCACCAGGTACGCAATCTCGACGTGTGGATGGAACGCAAGCACGCGGACGAGTTCTGTCCCGGCATAGCCGCTGGCGCCGATAATGCCCACGCGCGTCATACCGTCTCTCCGTTGATGGTGTGGAAGATGCGGAGCTGCTCGGCTGCGATGCGAGCAAAGCCGCGGACGTCAGCAGCGCTCCAATCGGTCGCTTGTTCCCCGTAGCGACCAAAGCGCGCGTGCATCAGGTCGTGAGGTGAAATGACGCCCTCGATCTCGAAACGCTTCGGGGAAAGCTGGACGATTACGTCGCCGGTGACCGTTCGCTGGGTTCGCTCGAAGAATGCTTCGACCGCACGGAGTGCTGGTTCTTCGAACATTCCCTCGTGGAGCAACTGTCCGTACCAGAGCGCCAGATGCTCTTTCAGGAGCAGTTGCCATTTGGTGAGCGTGTGCTTTTCGAGTGCGTGATGTGCCGCGATGGTCAGATGCGCTGCTGCTGCTTGGAATCCCACGCGACCTTTTGTACCGACGATGGTATCGCCGACATGGATGCCACGGCCGACACCCCAGGGCGCTGCAGTTTCTTCGAGTGCAGCGATAGCGTGGAATGGATGGTCGTAGAGTGTCCCATCGAAGCCGACAAGCTCGCCGCGGATGAAGTGGAGAGTGAGCCGTGTTGTACCGTGTGCAGTGATCGGCGTGGGGAACGCATCGTCTGGGAGCGGTTCGTGGGACGTAAGCGTCTGGCGGCCGCCGACGGTCGTTCCCCAGATGCCACGGTTGATCGAGTACGGCGGGCGCTCGTGTTCCAATGCAACGCCATGGGCATGCAAGTAGGCGAGTGCTTGTTCGCGAGTGACGTTGCCATCGCGGATTGGTGTCAGTATCTCGAGTTCTGGCGCGAGAATGTTCCAGGCAGCATCGAAGCGAATTTGGTCGTTGCCCGCGCCGGTACTTCCATGTGCGAGCGCTCGGGCGCCGAGCTGGCGTGCATGCTGGGCAATCAGCCGCGCCTGAATGGCGCGTTCGGCGCTGACCGAAAGTGGGTATGTGCCGTACCGAAGTACGTTGCCGAACACCAGGTATCGCAGGCAGTGTTCGTAGAGTGGCGTGGTGCCATCGAGCGTCGTGTGAGATGCTGCCCCAAGCTCGTGTGCGCGGCGCTCGATGGCAGTTTTTTCTTCTGGTGTGAATCCTCCGGTATCAACTGTGACGGTGTGAACCCGCATGCCGCACTCGGCGCGCAGGTAGAGCAGGCAGTACGACGTATCGAGACCGCCACTGAATGCGAGAACGACGTCGCTCATCGTTGGTCATCGGTCGGTGGAACGATCGGAAGTGCATGTTCGATATGCTCGGCGGGATCGTAGAGCAGCCCTGTGCACAGGCACATGGTGCGTCCGGTCCGCTGCAGAATGTCGTAATTGCGGCAGGAGGCACAGCCGCGCCAGAATTCTTCGTCGCTGGTCAACTCGCTAAAGTGGACAGGACGAAAGCCCAACTCGCTGTTGAGCTTGAGGACGGCGGCGCTGGTGGTGATGCTGAAGATTTTTGCTTCGGGGTACAAGCGCCGGGACAGTTCAAACGCAGCGTACTTGATGCGTCGTGCTACACCGTGCCGGCGGTAGTTCGGCGCAACGATCAACCCAGAGTTGGCAACGTAGCGCCCGTGCTCCCACGTCTCGATGTAGCAAAACCCCACGAATGCTGGGTTGTTACCATCGCCACTTCGATCGAGCGCGATGATTGCTTTCCCCTCGCGCATTTTCTGGCGGATGTATTCGGGCGGGCGGCGCGCAATGCCTGTGCCGCGCTGGAGGGCAGATTCCTCGATCAGGCGCGAAATGGTTTCAGCGTAGCATTCGTGCTCGCTCGATGCAACGGTGACGACGATTGCATCAGCTCCGATTGCAGGTTCTGCACTTGCTGTTTCCATCGGTGTCCGAACTGCTGGTTGTAAAACAAACGCCGCTTCCTCGTGGCACGGAGGAAGCGGCAGTTCTACGTTTGGGTGCTTATGCGCGCGCTACCAGTGATAAGTTTTTCTCTCCAGCGCTTGCGACAACACCGCCGCCGTCCCGTGCCACTGCTGGCAGGGTCGTCGTCGGAGTGATCGTCGTCGCAGCATGGAGGTCATTGCGCGCGTTTGAACATTGAGTGCAAACAATTGCGGCGCGAAAATACGGAACTAGGGGGAATTTGACAAAGTGGTTTGTTGTCCTCCACTAATGCTTGACGTAGAGCATCGCGCGATCGGGGAGCAAGCGGGCGATGGCCATGATTGGCCGCCACCACCAAGGGATGTAGCGTCTGCCATCGCGATGACCAGCGATGAGCCGTGCAATTGCTGCTCCGACTCGCTCTGGTGTGGCAGGGAAGAGCATTCGTTCCACATGTGCTGTCATCGGTGTGCGGACGTATCCAGGTTTGATTGTCAGCACTCGCAAGTGCGATGAACGCAGCTTCCACCGCAATCGCACGCCATCGAGGTACACATCGAGTGCTGCTTTTGATGCGGCGTAGAGAAAGTTGTTGACGCGCCCGCGATCAGCGGCGACCGAGCTAATGACCGCAAGGGTGCCACGGCCGCGTTCCTCAAAGTGCCTGCACACCGCCGTGCAGAGCGTCAGCACCGAGACCGTGTTGATTTCGAGCACTCTGTGCGCCAGGATCGGGTCATGGACAACTTCCTCATGCCGAGGAAGCACTGCGTGTGCAATCAGGACGGCATCGGGCAGTTCACCACCGAGCACCTGGCGTGCTTGGGCGAGTAAGTCCACCTCCTGCATGTGTTCAGCATCATACGCGAGCGTGTGGACCGTAGCGCCACGTACGCCAAGGAGCGTGGCAACTGCGCTGAGCCGTTCTTGGTTGCGTGCTGCAAGGACGAATTGCTTGCATCTTCCGACAAGGGCGAGCGCTGTCTGCTCTGCGATTGCAGAGGTCGCACCGACGATGAGGATCGAAGAAGGGGTCATTACTGTATCCCGCACGTGACACGCTCCCAAAATTGCGAGCAGCATCGCCGATCTCGCCAGCGTTCGAGCACTTCCCACTGCGGATACATGCGTTGGAACTCTGCGGGGGTCATCAGCACATCTTTTGCTGGATAGATTCGGCCACCAGCGGCGACGACGTCTGCAATGATGGCTCTCAACGTATCCCGTGCACCGTTGGTATTCGGTACATCGAGGGCAATGCTCGTTCCTGCCATCGGGAACGAGAGTAGCCCCGGCGATTCGATTGGCGAAAATTGTTTGAGAACGCAGAGCGGCACTGGAAGCTTTGCATGCCAGAGACGCTCGCAGATCGCGGTGACTCCTTCGCGGGCACGTTCCTTGGGGAGGACCGCCTGCAGCTGGTAAAAGCCACGCGGACCGAACAGACGATTCCACGGCAGACGATCGAGTGGGAAGAACACCGTTGTGTAATGCTCGCGGGATGGACCTCGACTCGATAGCCAGCGGTAGAGCATGTTGGCGATGCGAACTGTTGGCCGGGAAAAGACAGAAACTGGCAGCGGAGGGAATCGTCGCTCATTTGCTGTAGGAGGCACTGAGCACTGGCCATCGTTGCAGAAGCTGGCAGCAGAGAGGATCCCGCTGATGCGTCCTGGGCGCGAGAGGTCGCACCACGCCACAACGTACTCAGCGGTGGCTTCGAGGGTGCGTGTGTGATCGTAGAACTCCTCGAGCGTCGCAAAGCGCGTGGCGCGAGTTTCCATCCATGCTGAACTGCAAGGAATAAGCTGCAGCTCAGCCCAGGTGATGATGCCCGTTAGCCCAAGCCCCCCCGATCGTTGCCGCAAGCAGCTCAGCATTGTCGCACGGCGAGCAGCGGATGCGTCCGTCGGAGCGAAGAAGCTCTATCTGCCGTACCCACCGACCGAACGTTCCTGCCCAGTGATGACTTTTGCCGTGAATGTCGTTTGCAATTGCACCGCCGACTGTTACAGCACCAGTGCCAGGGAGCACCGGAAGCGTCCATCCACGCGGAATGGTGATGCGAAGTAGCGCAGCCAACGAGATACCTGCTTCCGCTGTGATGATACCATGCTCGGTGTCGAACGAATGGATTCGCCGAAGTCTTGAGGTGAGAACCGCAGTGTCGCTGGGCAAGCAGACATCGCCGTAACTTCGGCCACTGCCGCGAGCAAGGAGCGTTGCCTCAGTTTGCGCGAAGGGATTCTCGGCGTCCAGCTCAACCTCCAGCGCTGGGTAGATGCGCGTGTGCGGCAGTCCTGTCCAACTGCTGAGAGCCACGCGATTCATCGGGCTACGATCAAGACGATGGCTGCGATGGTTGCGCCGACGGCCAGACTCCATGGGTCACCAAGTGCGGCGCTCAGCGGATCGCCTTCGAGTTCCCCTCGGACCGACGAGCGCCACATTCGCATCAGCCACCACAGCATGAGCGGCAAGATGAGCCAGAGGGCGTCCGGATGGGTGTAGAGCGTTCGCACGCGATCACTTGCCAGGTAGAGGATCAAAATCACGACTGCGGCCATCGCTGTTCCGATCCCCATGGCCAGGAGAAACGGTTCGTCGCGCTCGGTGTAGGGTCGCTGCTGCTCGATGGATGCATTGTTTGCTCGCAGGTGTATCACTTCAGTATGCCGCTTGAGCAGTGCGAGACTGGTGAAAAAAAGGAGCGCAAAGCCGAGCAGCCAGGGAGAAAGTTCAGTGTGCGTGGCAGCGCCACCAATTGCGAGGCGTAGCACGTAGAGTCCAGCCAGCACGAGGACGTCCACTAACGCAATCCGCTTGAGCAGGAGCGAATATGCCGCAGAGCCAACGCCATACAGCGCAAGCAGAGCAAATGCTTCCAGGGGCAGCAGCGTGATAGCAGCGATCATCCCCACCGCAAGGCTGAGCGTCAGTGCGATCCAAGCCGATTGGAGCGAGATAGCTCCGCGTGCAAGCGGACGCTGGCGTTTGCGAGGATGGATGCGATCGCTGGGCAAGTCAACCACATCGTTGAAGATGTAGAGCGCCGATGCCACGATGCTCAGCAGGATTGCTGCTAGTACTGCATGGAGCAGCGCACTCCCATCGCTGAGGCGATGCGCAAGAGCGATCGGAACCAGCACCAAGAGATTTTTGCTCCAGTGGTGGAGCCGTAAAAAACTACGCCAATCGCGGAAACGCGCAATGGGACGGGCGAAGCTGCCTGCAAAAGATTTTCCAAGGCTGCGTTCATACCGCGATGCATCACCGACGATGTACGCACGCTCAGCAGCGCGCCAGAGCGGAATATCTACGCCGCGATCGCCGATGTAGTCAAATGGCGCGCCATCGAGATAGCGCCGCAAGTGTTCGAGCTTGGCGCTGCCACTGAGGTTGGTTTGGCGTGTGCCGATTACGCTATCGAAGCACCCTACACGCTCGGCAATCGCAGTTGCCCACGGCTGAACCGCAGCAGTTGCGAGGATAACGGTTCGACCTTGCGCCTTTGCAGCGCGGATAAATGCGAGAACTTCGTCATTGAGTGGGAGCGCGTTCCAATCGAGTTGCACCTGCCTGGCAAGCCAACGCTTCAAACGAGGACGACCGCCGAGTGCCACAAATGGCACGAGGAGTAACAGCCACGGCTTTCGTCGCGCCAATTCTGAGATTGCTTCCCAGAGCACATCGGTACGGAGCAAGGTGCCATCGAGATCTACAACCAGTGTGGAAGCAGCGCCTGTGCTCATACGAGGCTAACGGGATTGTGCGATCTGTCCAGCTGCGCGTTGAGTATGCAAAGCTTGGAGGCAGCATCTTCCGGCGATTGGGCTTCTACCCAGCGGACGCGGTCGGCACGTTTGCGGAGACTGTGTCGGTAGGCTTTATCGTAGTGTTCGAGCGCAATCTGTGCAACGCTTGGCAGATCGCCTTCCTTGAGTGCAGCACATGCGCGCGCGTAGCGCTCTGCGCCCAGTCGCTGGCGAATCGCTTCCAAGCACTGGGCAAGCTCGCACGGTGGAAAGCTTCCGTATTCCTGCACCAAGTGTTCGATGCGCCGATCGAGCGGAACATCGAGCGCTATGATTGGAGCAGAGAGCATTTGTTGCCAGAGACCGTCAGGAATTGTGAGCGTACCGATCCGTCGCGATTCATCTTCGATCCAGATGCGCTCGGCTGCGCGATTTTTCCAGAGTGCTACTGCGAGCGCATTCTCGAAGTTCTGTTGGGTTGGCTGTGGAGGCAATCCGAGCGCACCGAAGGCAGAGCCACGGTGGCAGGCAAGTGCTTCCAAGTCAACCGTTGCTTCACCGCGTGCTGCAAGCAGCGAAAGCACAGCGGTTTTGCCTGCTCCCGTATAGCCGCTCAGCAGGTAGAGTGTCCGCCGTGCTTCGAATTGTGCGAGAGCGAAACGGCGAAATGCTTTGTAGCCGCCGCGCAACAGCACGACCTGGAACCCGTAAAACTCAAGCAGCCACGCCACTGCTGCCGAACGCATGCCGCCACGCCAGCAGTAGAGTCCTACAACTTGTCCTGGGAGCAGCCGCGTTTCGACCTGTTCGACCATCCAGCGCAACTTGGGGCCGACAAGTTCAAGCCCTCGTTTGATTGCAGCAGTACGTCCTTCGGTGTGGTAGGTGATGCCGACAAGCTCCCGTTCGGCGTCGTCAAAAAGTGGGAGGGACGCTGCTCCAGGGATCGTGCCACGCGCGTACTCTGCGGGACTTCGGACATCGAAGATGGAAAGAGTGTTGCTCTGCTGACTTTCGCTGAGGAACTCCTCGACCGAGACTGTAACCATGTGCGCCGGGAGTGCACGACTTGTCACTGTCGAAAATTACGGCGCTCGATGTGCGTGTAGCGGAGGAACTCGATCGTGATAGTGCCGCTGATTGGCTCAGGTGATGGTTGCTTGTTCGGAGTTTGCTGAGCAAGGTCTCCTGTCAAGGCTTTGGGGATTGCGATCGGCATCATCGTCACGTGCATGGTGATGCGGTCTGGCAAGAGGAAGCTGCGCTGCTCGCCATAGTGCAGTTCGAGAGCAACGACACCTCCGCTCCGCTGGGTAATCTGCGCAGCAGTGATCGTGGTATCGCGAAGGTCAACAGTGATTTTTGCTGCGAGCAGCTCTCCAGTGTCTGGCGTCGGGAACAGCCGCAGCACAGCGAAGCGATCTCCTGGCTTGAGTGGCGTCTCAGCAAAGGCGAGGAATTGGTACCGTTGCAACAGCACAAACGGATTGAGTTGCCACCCGGCTTTGGGAACGAACGTTAGTTGCTCGGAGCGAAAGCTGATGGAGTCGGGCGGCACAATCGTAAGCACGCCACGAGCACGGGGGACCTTGAACGATGGAATCGCAACGTCAATGGCAACATCAGCACGAAGCGATTGAATCCGCTGTGCTTTCGCGCGGAGATGCTCAACGATTGCGCGTGCATCGTCGGCGGAGGCCACAGAAATCGCCACAAGCAAAAGAAGCGTTGTAGGTGCTCGCATCCTTCTAAGCTCTAAACGCAGTGCAAGCTGTCAACGCTGCAAAAGTACCTGTAGTTCCGCCGGAGCAACAGGTCCCCCTTCCAAATGGATGCCATGTGCGTTCGCTCTGATCGCATGCTTGCATTAGGGAAGGGTGTTTCATCCAATACAGCACGTCATCATGCTGATGTCGCGTGTGAAGGCTTGTGCCGCCAGTTTGATGCCTTCGCTGAAGGTCGGGAACGTGTGCACCGTGTTGATGAGATCGTCCACTGTCAGCTTGCAGCGGATGGCAAGCACCGCTTCGTGAATCATCTCGGCGGCAACCGGCGCAACAATGTGGCAGCCGACGACGACGCTCGCGCGAGGATCAATGACGAGTTTTACCAGCCCGCGCGTCTCGCCCACGGCTTTCGCTTTCGGCACCATCGAGAGCGGCACGGTGCGACAGGCGCACACATTCAGGCGGCGCATCAGCTCACGTTCGGTCAGTCCCACGCTCGCTACCTGCGGCGTCGTGAAGACGGCGTGCGGGATTTCGTCGTAGTTGAGCGACAGGTGTGCGCCGGTCAGCGCATTCTCGGCAGCAACGGCGCCTTCTTTCGCCGCAACGGTTTCGAGCGCCATCTTGCCCACGCAATCGCCCGCCGCCCAGATGTGCGGTTGCGTCGTGCGCAGTTCGTTATCGGCAAGGATGAAGCCGCGCGGATCCGTTGCAACGCCGGCCTGTTCCAATCCCAGCGACTTCGTCTTCGGCTCGATACCGGTGGCAAGCAGAAGTTCCTCCGCAGCAAACTGGCGCTCTTCATTCTTGATCTTCGCCACGACAATTTTCTTTCCCGACTCTTCCCGTACACTCTGAATGTCCACGCCGGTGTGGATCACCAAACCTTCTTCTTCCAGGATGCGCTGCATTTCGGCGGAGACTTCCGGCTCTTCCAGCGGCAGGATGCGCTTCATCTTTTCGAGCACGGTAACCTTCGTGCCGAAGTGCGCGTACATCTGCGCGAACTCGAGTCCGAGCGGGCCGCCACCGACGACGATCATGGATGATGGAAGGTAGTCTAAGTCCAGCGCTTCGATGTTGGTGAGATACTTGACCGACTCGATGCCGGGGATGGGAAGAATCTTCGCTTTCGAGCCGGTGGCGATGATGAACCGTTCGCCGCGCAGGCGCTCGCCGTCAATTTCGATTTCATGATCGGACACGAAACGCGCTGCGCCGCTCCGGAACTCCACGGTCTTGAAATTACCGACGACGTCCAGATAGTTGCTCCGGCGAAGGCTTTCGACAACTACGTTCTTGTGCGCGATGGCAGCGGGAAAGTCGAACTGAAACTGACCGCTCGCGCGAATCGCCGGAAAGCCCGGACGTTGGCCGTAGTAATAGCGCGCGCCGACTTCCAGCAGATGCTTGCTCGGCACGCATCCGACATTGACGCACGTGCCGCCGATGGGGAGTCCGCTGTTGACGATGAGCGCCTTCTGGCGCAGGTCGTTTGCTTTTGTGGCGGCAGCAAACGCCGCTGCGCCGCCGCCGATGATGATGAGGGGGTATTCTTTCACAGCTTCTCCTGGGTTGGTTACTTGAGGTTCTCGCTCAGCTTCGCTTTGAATCCCGTCTCGTCCACCACTGCAACTAAACGCTCGACAGATGTCTTCGTCGAATCGTACTCCACAATAGCCCGGCTCTTCTCGAACTCCACCGCCGCATTCTTCACACCCGCCGCGCGGCTCAGCGTCGCTTCCAGACCTTTCGCACATCCCTTGCAATCCATCCCTTCGATCTCGAGCACGGCGACGACCGTGGAATTTTGCGCGCGCTGCTGATTCAGCATCACATGGGCAGCGTTGGCGTTGGTGAAGTCGAACGACGGGAACGCGATGGCAAGGGCAGCGAGCGCTGCCGCAAGCCACACCGTCAGCTTGTTCCATTTGCTTGCACTCTCGATTTTGCACGAGCCGTCTTCGCACATGACCTCACGCTTGCGGTAGGCGAGATAGAAGGCCAGTCCGAGCAACAGCCCCGTCACACCGATGAGATAGGGGCGGTACGCTTCGAACGCCGCAAAGGCACCGATACTGCCGATGCCGATGAGCGCCACAGCCACGGGTCCGATGCAGCAGAGCGAGGCAAGAATTGCTGTCATCACTGCCCCGAGGGACGATAGTTTTTTAGTGTCCATCATCCAATCTCCGTGTGCATGAAAGAGTGAGGCACTTTCGTTTCATCGAGCGCGAACATATCCTCGAGATTCTTGGTGAAGATGGTAGGGACAAGCGAATAGTAGATGGTTTGTCCTTCGCGTCGCGCCCTGACGATGTTCTTGTCCTTGAGCTTGCGCAGGTGCTGCGAGACGGCGGAGTCGCTCAGCTCGAGCACTTCGGCCAGGTCGCACACACACATTTCCTTGTGGGCGTGGAGGAGGTAAATGATTTTCAGACGCTGGATATTGCCCGCCACATTGAGCAGATCGGCCAGGGTTGCCAGTCCCTTTTGTGCGGCCAGATTGCGTTTGATGAGCGCAAACTCGGCTTTCGAGAAGGTGGGGCCGATACAGAGCCGGCCTTCGACGTAGACTTTTCGCATGGCAGAAATTGTTTAGCGTTTTAGTAGTTGCTAAAATACCCACGGAAATATACGGCAACACTCGCGATTTTCCACGGAGGCAATGTCCGTGACCCGACAGACTTGCCACCGATCCCCACGGATGGTGCATAAAGCCAAGCAGGACGACCGAAGATTTAGTGCATGCGGTGATGGTACTCCCGCAATGTGGACTGCCTTCTGCCTTAGAGCGTGCTCGAGAGATTAAGCGAAAAGCCGTTCGATGCAGGCACGAGCCGACAGACTCCGCCAACGCAGAGGATCCCCGCACGTTGTTTGGCGTACCCGAAGGCGAGACGTGTTCCACCCGTAACGTAGGTAAGCGTAATGGAAGGGTAGTGGTATCGTTTCTCCGGTTCTGGGTTGCCGTAGTTCCACTCGTCGAAGACTGTCAGATACACGTTGCTGATCGGTGTGTACTCCAGCAGCGCGAACGCCCAATTCCCCATATCACCGCGGACGCTCATGTGGGAAAGCTCTGTGCGGATTGCGCTGTGTGCGCTGAGTTTGTACTGCGACTCAAGGACGAATGCCAATGGGTAGATCGTCCCATATCCAGTTTTGACCTCGATGACGTCCTTGTTGTAGGCGAGTGCTACGACGGTGAACGTTGTCTTGAACTGTCGCGACCATGTACGCTGAATTTCGACGTTGAAGTCTTGGTAGAATAGCACCTTGCCTGGTTTCCACGTTGAGCGGTAGGTGAACGCGTCGAGCTTGGTGGAGTCTATGCTGTGGATGCGTGCGTAGTTGATCGTCACAGTCGTACCGTATCGGCCACCGAGCAGGGAGCCACGCGCAAGGGAGAAGGTCATCTCTCCTTGCACGCCGAACTCGCCATACGGCTGCGTTGCATACGGATAGAGCGTAAAGAGGCGGTAGGTGTGCACCTTCGTCAGGGGCGGGAGAAAGTTGATGGTGAGTACATTCCCGATTGCGCCTCGATCGGATCGGAAATCCATGTTGTCAATCCGTTTGGCAGCAAGTAGCAACCCGAATCCTTCCTCGCTGTAGGAGGTGGAAATGTAGAGTCCGTCGCCGGGGTTGAAACTGTTGTTGTTGGTTTGTTGCGGATCATTGATCTTGTAAGCCCACTCAGCATAGAGATTCCACCGTTCGGTTGTCAGCGAGAGGCGCGTTGCGTAGGCAAACACGTTTTCTGGCAACCGGAGGAGAGGATCAGCGGCGGGCTGGTATTTGCTGACCACGCTTGCGCCGAGCTCGAGTGCGAACGGCAGATCGAGGATCGGTTGCTCATCCCAGCGGAGCTGATGCAGCTCAACGCTCAGATCGGCAGCACGGATGATACCAGGTCCCAGACCAAAGAACGCGCGCTGCTTGCCGAAGAGCGCAGTGAGTTGCACCCCGTCGAGAGGGCGTACCTTGAGCCGGACACCGTCTAAGGAGTTATCGAAGCCGAGCGAGCGTTCCTCGTAGGTGCGCAGAATCATCCCACTGCCGAACTGCTCATAAGAATTGCCGACGGTGACATCGAAACGATCGCCGAGGTACTGCACAAAGCGGTACGGAATGCCGTTGCCCTCATAGCGCGGATCAATGCCGAGCAGTGGATTGAAGTACGCCTCGTAGCGTAGCCCCAACCGCAAGCGTTCGCTCGAATAGAGTAAGTTGAAAAAACCTTGCGCTAAAACTTTTTCGCGGACTGCTGGTGCGTTGATGGCAGAGTCAGGCGTGTAAGACTGCGCATCTACCTGCAAGTCGGCACGCCATCCTGCTGGTAACTGGCTGAGTGCATGTTCGGAGAATAGCAAGAGCAAACCGACACTAAACCAGGCAAGCCACGTGTAGCGCATCGTGCGGTTCATTCGGCTGCCTTTTTGATCGCATCCCAGAGGAGCTCTTCATCACCAGGGGCATAGGACTTGTGCTGATAGACGATCTGCCCATGGCGATTGACCACGAACGTATGAGGGATCTCGTTGATGTTGAGCGCTCGCTTCAAATCAGCGTTTTCGTCCAAGTACACTTCGAAGTCCCAGCCTCGGCCGCGAACGAAGGGAGCAACTTTTTTGCTGTTGCGTGCATCGTCAATCGAAATGGCGATGATGCGTACCCCAGTGAGCTTTTTCCACTCTGGATAGACGTCCGCAAGTGCGCTCAGCTCCTGAATGCACGGCTTACACCACGTCGCCCAGAAATCGAGCACGATCGGGCCGCTCTCTGTGCCGACAAGTTCACGGGTTGTAATAGGAGTACCGTCGAGTTTTTTGAGAGTTACCAGTGGTAGTTGAGCCGAGGAAGCGGTGTCTTGCCCCCAGACGGTGGCAACAATGATGAGCACGGTCCCAACGATGCGGGCTAATTGTATTGTTTTTCCAATCATGCGTTGTAATTTTGTTCGGTCCAACATTTGGAGGCAAAGTTATGAAACCTCGCTATCGTCTCCTTGTGCTTGCTGCTGTACTTGTGGGAGCTCTTAGTGCCAGTGCACAAACAGGTGCGAATGTGCAACGCTCGTTGCCAACCATACGCGTCAAGAAAGGATGCTGCGCCTGCGCGAAGCGTTGGTCGTATCCACAGACACAGAATCCGTCGCTCCGGTTGGTTGAGGGGCAGAAGCTTTCCTATCGCGTCTTGCCGGATGCCTCGCTCGATGCATACATCAGCGTCGAGAATGTGTCCGCCAGTCCTGTGCGCTTCGGAGTCCGCATTGATACGTCGCGGAAGGAAATGCATCACCGTGTAAACTTCTGCAGCGGGATGGCATGCTATCCTTCCTTTGTGCTTGAATCTGATGAGCAAGGGCAAGTGACACTCCAACCTGGTCAGGCCGACCACACCTTCAAACTCCAGTTCGATCCGCAAGGCTATCTTGGCACGAGCACCATCGGCGTGGTCATCTACAACATCGCAGATTTGAGCGATTACGTTACGTTCGATGTTACGTTCGAGGCGACCACCCAAGCGAGCGTTGACCAGCCCGTCATTGCAGAGAGCGTAGTACCGAATCCTGCCAGCGATCACATTCGTATTCGTGGCACTGTTGGATCGCGTGTCGAGATCGTCGATGCGCTGGGGAGATGCGTCCGTTCGCTTGTGCTACCATCGGATGAAGCGGCAGTCTCGGTTGCAGAGCTGCCCAGCGGCGCGTATCGGGTGATACTGCGCAGTGGCGATCGGGCAAGCAGTTTTCCGCTTCAGATCGTACGCTAACGCCTGATGACCTCAGCTGGTGCTGGTGCATTTGCGGTGCGGTGGTTGACGAGGATTTACATCTGCTGGGTGGGAGGGTGAAGTTCGCGATCCTTACCGGCGGAGGTGATAGCTCTGGGATGAATGCGTTTATCCGGAGTGTGGTCCGCTGCGCACTCAATCTCCGTCCGGATACATCGGTGTGGGGCGTCATTGATGGGTGGAAAGGGCTCATCGCCAACGAGTACCGTCGTCTTGGCAAGTTGGACGTTGCAGGGATAGCCTTCCAGGGCGGTACAATCTTGGGGACTGTTCGTGTGCCAGAGTTGGCAAACGATGCTGCCTTGCAACGCCAAGTTGCCCGCAATCTCGATGAGAACTACTTCGACTACCTTTTCGTCTGCGGCGGCAACGGGAGTTTGAAAGCATGCGCAACGCTCGATCGCATCATCAAAGCAGAAGGACTGCGCACGCGCATTCTTGCGTGTCCTGGTTCGATTGACAACGATGTTGCCAATAACTACGGCACCTCGATTGGGTTCTATAGCGCGCTCGACCGAAGCCTGGAGATGCTCGAATGGATTCGCAACACTGCAAGCTCGCACCGCCGGGTGTACCTCATCGGCTCGATGGGGCGGGATTCTGCGTATCTGGCATTCTACGCTGGTATTGCAACGGGAGCTGAGTACATCATCCGTCCCCGCGAGAACGTCAACTACGAGAAACTCGCAACGATGATCGAAGAGCGAGACCGCGACACCCGCATCGTCGTTGCCGAAGGGTATGATAAGTCGCTTGAGGAAATCCGCCAGATTCTGGAGGAGATTTTCCGCCGGCGCAACATCAAGCGGGAGATACGCACCGTGGATATGGGCTATTTCCAACGGGGCGGGCAAGCGGCAGTATCCGACATCCTCCACGCTAGTTGGCTGGGCTACCGGATGGTCACCGATGCGCTTGCAGGGAAAGACAGCGGCTTCTACACCGCGTTCTATACTGGCCACTATCAGGATCCCTTACCACTCGACGTTGCCGCAGACGATAGCCACTCGAACCATCTTGACATCCCACAGGACATCATCAAGATGACGCTGGCGCTGCGGTAAGCTGCTACCACTCTGCGAGAACGGAGATCAACGATGGAAGGCGACTTTTACGAGAAGGTCTGGGAGTTGGTCCGTCAAATTCCACCGGGTCGAGTGACGACCTACGGCGACATTGCCGCAGCGCTTGGCTCGCGGTCAGCAGCGTACGTGGTCGGATGGGCGCTCAATGCTGTCGCTGGGCGTTCGGATATTCCAGCACATCGAGTCGTCAATCGTAATGGCGAGCTCACTGGGCGGATGCATTTTGCAACACCAACGCTCATGCGCGAGCTGCTCGAAGCAGAGGGTGTCCGTTTCGATGGTGATCGCGTTCGTCTCGAGGAGCATCGGTGGGTGCCACCTAATCAACAAATGGACCGACGAAGCGCACGCTCTCGTGCTGACGTTTCCCCTGGAGCACAATCGCCCGCGCCTGCGCTGAAGCGGCAAGCTCCATCTGGCCGTGCTCGATCAGTGCAAGTTGGCCAGCTTCGGCGGAAGCACCGTTGATTTCCAGCGTTCCCTCCAGGACGTATGCAATCCCAACCCAATCATCGGGGAGATTGACGCTCCACGTTCCTTTGCGTTCGAAGCGAACATCGTCGTAGATGACGCCGGCTTTCAGAACGATCGGTCCGGACGGTGAAGCAAGACGGCACGCCGTACCGCCATCGAAGGTGAGCACGGGTATTTGCTGGGGGGTGACTAGTTCCAGCGATGGAGCGACGCTCTTGAGTGCACGCGGAAGGTTGATCCAGAGCTGAATTCCATGCGCCGATCCAATCGGCATTTCCGAATGGATCACGCCACTGCCAGTGACAAAGTGCATCGCATGCCCTGCGAGTGCGTGGACGTCGTTGCCAAGCGAATCGCGATGCTCGAAACCGCCGTCGAGGATGTACGTGATGATTTCAAAACCGCGGTGGGGATGATCGGGGAATCCAGCGTGCATAGCAACGAAAAATTCGTCGAAGAGCAAGAATGGATCGGTCGCCGGCCACCGGAGCTCTGGCGATGGAAACGGCCGCCGTACCTGGGCGCCGGCCCCTTCGCTCCGGATCGGTGCGGTGATAATCATCGCATGTGCTCCATGGTGAACCATTCTCGATGCTGCGGGGTCGGCATACAGTGCGTAATCGTTTCGCAATCCCAGACCGTATTTTTGCAATCTTGACAAACAGAGAACATCGTAACACGTGCAATGGCAACGATGACAGCAGTAGCAGAGCCGACCGTCGGCATTGACATTGCCAAACTACGGAACATTGGCATTTCTGCACACATTGACTCCGGCAAAACAACGCTCAGCGAGCGGATCCTCTACTACACGGGGCGGATCCATCGCATCATCGAGGTGCGCTCCAAAGACGGAGCAGGACCGACGATGGACTCGATGGATCTAGAACGCGAAAAAGGCATCACTATCCAATCGGCAGCGACGTACTGCCAGTGGAAAGGATACCACATCAACTTGATTGACACGCCGGGGCACGTGGATTTCACCGTGGAGGTCGAGCGCGCACTCCGTGTGCTCGACGGTGCGATCCTTGTGCTCTGCGGTGTCGCTGGTGTGCAAAGCCAATCGATCACCGTGGACCGCCAGATGCGGCGCTACAACGTTCCGCGTATTGCGTTCATCAACAAACTCGACCGCGCTGGTGCCAATGCATTTCGCGTCGTGCAGCAGTTGCGCGAAAAGCTCCACCACGATCCAGTGATGATCAACATCCCCATTGGGCACGAGGATCAATTCGAGGGTGTCGTGGATTTGCTCCACATGAAGGCGCTCTACTTCGATGGCGACAATGGCGAGTTCGTCCGCGAAGAGGAAATCCCCGCGCACATGCTCGATTTGGCCCGTGAGTACCGAACGAAGCTGATCGAAAAAGCTGCTGATTACGACGACACAATTGCAGAAAAGTACCTGATGGAGGAGGAAATCTCCACCGAGGAACTTATCGCAGCAATTCGGAAGGCAACGATCGCACTAAAAGTCACACCAGTCTTCGTGGGCACTGCCAAGCAGAACAAAGGCGTCCAGCCGTTGCTCGACGGCGTGTGCATGTTCTTGCCCAATCCGTTCGAAGTTGAAAACTACGCGCTCGACCGCGATCGGGATGAAGAACGGGTCCCGCTTGTTCCAGATCCGGAGCGGCCACTGGTCGCACTGGCATTCAAGCTCGAGGACGGCCGCTACGGACAACTCACGTACATGCGGCTCTACCAAGGGCGTGTTCGCAAGGGTGATGTCATCGTCAATAATGCCACTGGCAAAAAAGTGAAGGTGCCTCGATTGGTGCGGATGCACGCCAGCGAAATGCACGACATCGAAGAAGCGGTCGCGGGCGATATCGTCGCAATGTTCGGAGTAGAGTGCTCAACTGGCGATACCTTCACCGACGGCAGTGTCAACTACACGATGACCTCAATGTACGTCCCTGAGCCAGTCATTGAGCTGGCAGTTGCCCCCAAAGACAAAACGAGCTTGGCAAACTTTTCGAAAGCGCTCAATCGGTTCACAAAAGAAGACCCAACGTTCCGCGTGTACCGCGATGAAGAAACGGGGGAAACGATCATCCGCGGTATGGGCGAGCTGCACTTGGAAATCTACATCGAGCGTATCAAGCGCGAATACAACTGCGAAGTCATTGTCGGACGTCCCAAAGTTGCCTTCCGCGAAACGATCACCAAGCGGGCAGAGTTCAACTACACGCACAAAAAGCAAACCGGCGGTGCTGGGCAATTTGCCCGTGTTGCGGGATACATCGAACCTCTCGAGCCTGAGAACCCGAACAACTACGAATTCGTTGATGCGATCGTCGGCGGCGTCATCGCGCGGGAGTTTATCCCTGCCTGCGACGAAGGCTTCCAGGAGCAGCTCAAAGAAGGATTGCTCATCGGCCAGCCGGTGCAGCGAGTGCGTGTCGTGCTCAACGACGGTTCGACACACCCTGTGGATTCGTCGGAAATGGCATTCAAGACCGCGGCAAAAGCAGCGATCCGCGAATGCTACATGCGCGCCAACCCCGTTGTGCTCGAGCCGATTATGAAGCTCGAAGTCTCCGCACCGGAGGAGTTTCAAGGCGTCGTCATTGGACAGATCAACCAGCGCCGTGGCGTCATCATCGGCACAGAAAGCGAAGCAGGGTATGTCGTCATCACTGCTGAAGTGCCGCTCCAAGAGATGTTCGGCTATTCGACCGATCTTCGTTCGGTGACCCAAGGCAAAGGTGAATTCACAATGGAGTTTCTCAAGTACGCGCAGGTGCCGCGTGCAGTGCAGGAAGAAATGGTGCGCGAGTACCAGAAAAAACGTGCCGAAGGAAACAAGTAACGCATCGTGCCATTGAGCGTGGCGTAATTTTGCCGCCGCGTTTGTGCCAAGCAGCTCTTGGTCGTCATTATCTTCCCTGCACGCGCCGGCTATCCGAACGCTGCAGTGTACGATTTCGAAAGCATCGGTGTTCACAATCTTCAGCTACGTATGAACTACACAGGCCCCAAAGTCAAGCTTTCGCGCAAGCTCGGCTTTGCGATGACCCCGAAAGCGCGCAAGTACATGGACCGAAAGCCGTATCCACCAGGCCAGCACGGCCCAGTGAAACGGCGGGCAAAGCTGAGCGACTACGGGCGTCAGCTTCTGGAAAAGCAACGCTTGCGCTTGCAGTACAACGTCCACGAGCGACAGATGCAGAACTACTACCGCGAGGCGTCGCGGATGGCCGGTAATACAGGCGATAATCTTGTCGCACTGCTCGAATCACGGCTCGACGCACTCGTCTATCGTGCGGGCTTTGCACCCTCGATCTACGCTGCGCGCCAGTACGTCCGCCATGGCCATATCGAAGTCAACGGACAGAAGGTAGACATCCCCTCCTATCGTGTCAAGCCGAACGACGTCATCCAGGTTCGGGAGAAAAGCCGCAAGCTGGAATGCTTTCAGAACGCTGTTCGTACTGCACAACCAGTGCCGTACCTGGAAGTTTCGAAGGCGGATCTGTCGGCCAAGTACCTGTACCTTCCCCCGCGGGAGGAAGTCCCTGTCGTGTGCGAAGTACCATTGGTGGTCGAATACTACGCACGCTAAGCCGACAGACGTGCTCTTGCTGGATTGTGCCCCTTCTACTGTGTCCTCGCGGTGGAGGGGCATTTATTTTGCAGCTGCGGTCTGGCGTGATGCAGTAAGCTTCGATTGGTTGCGGGCATGAAGGCACGCACGGGCTACATCCTTGCAGTGGCAGTTCTTGTGGTGGCAGCAGCAGCTGTGTGGTTCGACGTCGCGATCATCGAGACGCTTCCGTCGCTGCAGCAGTTGGAAAATCCGCCGCAAGAGTATGCCACACGGATCCTCGACCGCAATGGAAGGAGCATCGAGAGCTTCTTTGTCAAACGGCGGGTGTACGTGCCCTACGATAGCATCCCCGCTGCATTTTTTCAGGCACTCATCGCAACCGAGGATCGCCAGTTCTACAACCACTGGGGTATTCACTTGTGGCGGATCGTCAAAGCCGGAGTGAAAAATCTTCTGGCGTTCCGTGCGAAAGAGGGCGCATCCACGATTACGCAACAGTTGGCACGGAACCTCTACTTCGACCGCGAGCCAACGCTTGCACGGAAGCTCCGCGAAGCGCTGACCGCAATTCAAATCGAGCAGACGTACACCAAAAACGAAATTCTCGAACTCTATGCGAATACGGTCAATTTCGGTCGTGGTGCGTACGGCATCTACATCGCAGCGCAGGAGTACTTCGGGAAACATCCCAGCCAGCTGACTCCCGCTGAATGTGCGTACCTGGTTGCGTTGTTGAAAGCACCTGCCAGCTACGATGCGCAGACGAACTACGAGCGGGCGCTGCGACGGCGAAACCTCGTCCTGGCGATGATGGAGGATGCCGGATTTCTCACCCCAGCGCAGCGGATAGCATATAGCCGCCAGCCAATTACAGTGGTGGAATCCTCCAAGGGAGGAATGCGCAGCGGTGGCATTGCACCACACTTTGTCGAAATGCTCCGCAAAAAACTTGCGCGCGATCCGAGCCTGGCCGGCTACGACCTCTACCGCGATGGCTTGACGATTGAAACAACGCTCGATGCGCGCATCCAGCAGTACGCCAACGAAGCGGTTCGCGAGCAGCTTGCGTTGGTTCAGCGCGACTTTGATCGCATGTGGTCGTGGAATGCGCACAAAGATTTGCTCGAGGCGATTCTTGCGCGGGCAGTTGAGTCGCATCCGGAGTATTTGAGCGCGGAGTCTCCTCAAGCGCGTGAACGCATCCGCCGCCACTTGCTTGGTACACCACACTTTGTGGATTCGGTCAAGCGTGCGGTGACCACCGTGCAGTGTGGGCTTGTGGTGCTCGAACCAAAGACTGGCGCCATATTGGCGATGGTCGGTTCCTCGCCCTTTGCACCAGAGCGTGGGGCGGGCTCCCGTTACTCGCTCAACCACTGCACCGAGATCCGCCGCCAGCCAGGCTCAGCATTCA
>BEHW01000010.1 GCA_002898675.1 bacterium HR20 | reverse complement strand
CAGACGAATCGTCCAGTTTCCGGCATTGTACTCGGTCTCGACCAAGTCAACCCCCGCAAGTTGCTGCTGCGCATCGAGGAGTGCAATGCGCTGGATGTACGAAAAACGATTTTCGCCAGTGACAACCATATCGTGTTGGTCATACACGCGGAATGGCACTGCTGCGGCTGCTCCACGATTGGTCGCATAGGCTTGGAGAACGCTCGCGGGCATACGCTCGAACGTTGACCACGTCTGCCCCATATCCGATGACTTCGAAACGGCAACAACGCGGCTGTCCTGCGCATCAGCAAAGATTCCATTGATGACGGCATAGAGGTTCCCATTTGCATCGGCATCTACGTACATTGGAGAGTTGTACGTGCTCGTCGTCGCTGGTGCCGGACGGAAGACCGAACCACTCCAGCTATCCGGGATCAGACTGATGAAATCCTCCGTTCCTGCCAACCGTGCGTTGATGACAAGGGAACCGTACTGCCCATATTGCGTCTGGTTGTTTGGTGGCTGCAGGATGCCGCAGTACGCAAACCCTGAGCGATCCGCACCAGCAGTAAATCCCGCGAGCTTTGCGCTACCGAAGTAGTAGCCATCCGGATTGTTCTCGATTGGGCCGAGTTCATTGTACTCGAAGATCTGTCCTTCGGTCCGCACAAAGATTGCGGTACCACGGCGGTAATAGTTTGTCTCCTTCGGGTACTGGTAGCCCGTGACGCAGAGCTTTAGATCGGTCGCAGAAGTTACATTCGAAGGATTGGCCAGCGCAAGCTGCGGGACACCGTAGAAGGTCGAGCTGTTGTTGGCGATAACCTGCCGTGTCCAAGTGGTGCCGCGATTTGTGGAGTAGCGGAAGTAAAGCTGCGCGCCAAGATCGCCGCCTGTCGCACGGTTGTCCATCGGCACATGTTCGATTGTGGCAAGCACGTTCGAACCTGGCTCATAGACGATCAGCGAGCTGGAGGGGAAAAAGTAGGTGATGTTGGTGAAGTTCGAGCGGAACAGGCGTGTAAACGTTACTGCCTGAAGCGTCGGATCAGTTCTGTGTTCAGCCAAGGGGAATGCCAATTGGCTCTGGAATGGCGCAATGCGCTCCAGTGCCGGCACTACCGGCGAATTTTCAATTGCAGCGCGTTCGATCGCCCGCTGCTGCGCAACCGCTCCTGTCACACCAAGAGCGAGAAGAACTACGACGAAACGTCGCATGACCGACCTCATGGAAACGTTGAACATACAGTATGACTGCTCGTCATCTCATTCAAGGGCTGCCAAAATACAAATCACCGTTCGACAACAATGGGATAATACCAGCGCTGCTGCCCAAGAGCAAGTTCGAGGAAATACACCCCGCTGGGCATCTGTGCGAGTGGACAGCGGTACTCCCACCATTGCGTACCATGTTCTGCTCGAGTGCATTGGACACACTCTGTGCCGAACGCGCTTCGTAGGCTAACTGTAGCATCCTGCGCTTGGACAAGCGCTCGGACTTCGTCCTGTGCGGGATTGGGATATGGTGGGACCACCAACAGACCTGCGATATCGAACGTTTGCGTTTGCGCTTGTACCCCAACGTTGCAGCTCGATGCGGCAGTATAGCTGTTGGCTGCACAGATCCCGACAACGGTAAGCGCGCGCCAACAGTAGTCGGCAGCATCGCTTATCCGAAGCGTATCGCGTTGCTCTCCCAATGCCGATGGCTGAAAACATGCAATAAGCCACCGTTCCTGACCGGGTGGGATCACCACCGGCAACTGTGCGAGCGGAATGGAAAACTCGATGTTACGCTCCAGCCGTGCGCTCCCGATCACCAGCGTCTGGGACGAGATATTCCGCACACGAAGACTATCGCATCGCACAGCTGTTGCTGCGGTAGTGTCAAATTGCCAGAGACTGCCAGCAGTACCGACAATCTCGATGGGATTGGGATCAACATCTACGCGTACGGTATCCGACCTGCCTGAGCAGCCAAATTCATCGGTTGCGTCCACCCAATACTCGCCTGCTGCGGTCACGACAATGGTTGCCGACTGCTCTCCAGTGGACCAGCGGTATTGCTGGTACGAGCGATCGGTGCGCAACACAATTCGGTCCCCATCGCAGAATCGCATGCCACGGTCAGAGAGCACGCGCGGTTTGACTGTATCCCCCAGGGCAATCTCTACAGGCTGGCTTGTTCCACTGCACACGTCAGCGATGGCGCCAGTGTTCACCGTAACCCAATAGCGTCCTGCCTGGTGAACGACGATGCTCTGCGTTGTTTCCCCCGTGTTCCACTGGTAGGTAGCGAAGCCATCGGATGCGCGCAGCTCCACCTGATCGCCAGGGCAGAGAACATACGCACCATCGGCACGGACTGCCAGTTGTTTGCTGAGCTGAATTGTTGGTTTGGGTCGCGGCAACACTTCGATAGCAACAGGGCCAACTACCTTCTCACATCCGTTGACTCCACGCGCGCGAAGCTGGAAGGTAAGCTTCCCAGGCTGCGCAATGAGAACCAACCGCGGCGAATGTTCCGTACGGCCAATCCATTCGTACTCTGCAATCGCAACAGCGGAGGAATCCAGCACTGCTTCAACGATGATGGTATCACCTTCGCAAATCCGCCCGGGTGGAAGGATGCGGATATCCACCTTCGGTGAAGGTGCCTCCGTAACGTTCACAGCGAGTGCTTTCCCATAGCAGGCATCAGGATCGCGCACCTCGACCCAGTATGTCCCTCCCCGCGTTACCGTGATTGTTGGCGTTCGCTCACCTGTGGACCAGAGGTATTCCGTGTAGGGCTGACGAATGCGATCGCCTTTGACGACGCTGAGTGTAATAGCTTGGCTATCGCACACAACAAACTGTCCCGTGTTCGAAACGATGATTGGTTCGAGTAAATCGCGCATCGTCGTTCGGTAAATCCCATCGCCGACAAGGTATCCGAGCGTATCATTGACAAACCACACATCGTCGAAGTTGCTCCCTGGCTCCAGGCCGCAGCGATAAGGCGTTACGCTCACCTGTCCCGTGGCACGATCGCGCGCGACCCGATAGACCGCACGATTCCAGCCGACAGCCCATCCGGCGTCCTGATCAACCAAAAACGTACCGAACATCGAGGCTCCCGTTAGGTAGCGCGACCACGTTTGGCCGCCATCGTACGACCAACGGATGTCGCCGATGGTGCCAGTGCCACCGGTACACGTATTGCCAGCTGTAGCGACAAGGAACGTGTTGCCTCGATTGGCAAGGTTTTCCTGCCAAAATGCAGGCCCCGTCACCGAGAAGATTTGCCACGAGCGCCCTCCATCGAAGGAACGCCAGAGCCTGCCACTGCTGGAAGCATAGCACAAACCATCCGCATCATACATGAGCACATGGGACATTCCCGTTTCAGGCTCGTATGCAACGAACAGCGACCAACTTGCCCCACCATCGGTTGTGCGGAAAAAAAGTTGCGGCAGGCCGTCACACCCACCCCCGACAACCATGCCAACGTTTTCATCGAGGAAGTAGCATCCCCACAGCGGCGCACGCTGCAAGACACCATTGAGCGTGATCACTGGTGTGATCTCCCGCCAGGAGCGCCCACCATCGGTGCTCTTGTAGATGCCACCAAGGTTCGGATTGCCATTGTTCGTCCCGGAGCAATAGCCAACGCGTTCGTTGACAAAGATGATGGACTCAAGCTGATCGGCATTCGGAATGGTCGTCCCCTCCCACGAATTTCCCCCATCGGTTGTTCGCACAACGTAGCCGCCAAACCCGCATGCCCAGCCATACTGCGGATTCGACGGCAAGAACATGACGTCCAGGTAAAAACCACGGTCGTAGGGCGGCGGGAGCACGAGCTTTTCCCAGTTCCACTGCCGCGGTTGCGCCAGGAGTGTCGCTGCGGTGCAGAACACTACCCACCACACGAGGCCAAGCATACGGTGTCGGTCCATTGCATCTTCTGGAGATGATGTTACGCCATCTGCGCAGCTGCGCGAGCCGCCGCAATGCCACTGGCTGCGGCGCTCTCCAGCGTTGCGGGAAGCCGCGTCGCCGTCCAGTCGCCAGCGACGTAGAGCCCTGCAATATCATTCGTAGGGCTTAGACGTAACCTGCTTGTTTTCGGTGTAAGCAGCAGCGTAGCCGAGCGCTCTTTGATCACCCGCCAGTGCAGAAGCCGGGCATTCTTCATCTGAGGGAATACGGTGGCTAGCTCGCGGCTCACCTTCGCGACAATCGCGTCAGCAGGTTGCTGTGCAAGTGCGTGCGCTGCACTGATGGTCACTTCAACGTGTCCCGGATACTGCCGCTGCTGGTCATCGCTACGCTCAAGAAACGCTCCACGATCGAACACCCATTGCGCGGTCGTTCCCCATAGCCCAACGACTGGTGGAAGTGCCAGTGTGTGATCGTACCACAAGTACACCGACACAATCGGCATCGTCTCCAGCTGTGCAAGGAACGCCACTGTCGAACGGTATCGCTGCGGCAACAATCGCACGTATGCCTTCGGCGGCACTGCAGCGATCACGGCGCTACCGCGAATTTCCTCGCCCGAGCTCGTTGCTACACCGATGACACGGTCGTCAAGCCAGACAAGTTCCTCCGCACGTGTTCCCAAGCGAATACTTCCACCACGCTCGCTAAGCCAGCGCTCCAGGGGCTGCCAAAGCTTCGATAGTCCCGCACGCGGCACAAGGAGGTAGTGACTATCACCACCACCGAAGATCGCGCGCCGAAGCACCGCACGGAGCAATGCCCCATCGGCGACCGAGATCGGTGCATTGAGCGTTGCGAGCACAAGCGGCTCCCAGAATCGCTCCATCAGGTTCGCCGGCTGCCGACATGCCTGGAGCACATCACCGGCTGTCAACCCCTCGCAAGAGCGGAGCGATGCACAGATTCCCCCCACGAGTAGCTGCAAGCGCTCCGCCAAGGAAAAGCTCCGCAGATGAAACAGTCCATGCGCCACTCCCAACCGCCCTCTCCAACGATACGGATTGAAAACATCCCGCTCTCCACGTACCGAAGCAAAGGCAATAGGAACTGGATCGTTCGGTGCAAGGAGTGACTCAGTCCCAAGCTCACGAAGGATATGGCGTAGGTTCTGATAGCACCCCATCGCGACATGCTGCCCGTTATCAAGCTCATCGCCGGTAAGCTCGTCACGAAACGATCGCGCGCGACCTCCCACGTAGCGATGAGCTTCGACAAGCACGACACTCATTCCCAGTCGTGTTGCCTCCACTGCTGCAGCAATGCCAGCAACACCGGCTCCGATGACGATACAGCGAGGATTCCTTTCAACGTACTGCATGCACAAAAATCGTTGCAACCTTGTAACAACTGCTACGTAATTTGCCACGGCACGAACTTTTCGAGCAGCACTATGGCATTCATTGAGTTGGACCGAGTCTCCAAACGATATGGCGCGTTCTACGCCAATCGGGACATCAGCTTTGCAGTCGAGCAAGGAAGACTCTTCGGAGTGCTCGGCCCAAACGGTGCGGGCAAAACAACGCTGCTGCGCATGATTACGCGCATCCTCCTTCCGGACGAAGGGACCATCTTCTTTGCCGGGGAGCCACTTGCGCAACACCACCAACGCCGCATCGGCTACGTTCCCGAAGAACGCGGTCTCTACAAAAACCTTACGGTGCTGGACAATCTCCGATACTTCGGACAGCTCAAGGGTCTTTCAAGCACCGAGGCAACACGTCGTGCACTCTGGTGGCTCCAGCGGATGGACGCCCACGGCTGGGAAAAGAAGAAGATCCGCGAACTCTCCAAAGGCATGAGTCAGAAAGTTCAGTTCATCGTCTCTGTGCTCCACGATCCGCCCCTGTTGGTGCTCGACGAGCCGTTCAGCGGCCTTGATCCACTCAACGCCCAAGTGTTTCTCGACGTCATCGCTGAGCTCCGTGCAAAGGGAACGACTATTCTTTTTTCGACGCACGTGATGGAACAGGTCGAACAACTCTGCGATGACATCGTGCTCATCAATCGCGGACGCATCGTGGAATCAGGCAGTCTCCGCCAGATCAAAGCACGGTACGGTATCCGCAGACTTGAACTTGCATTCGATGGCGATGAGACCTTCTTGCAGGAGTTCGATGGCATCTCCATCGCGGAACGCCGCAACGGGAGTCTTTCGATCGAACTCAGTGGTGGTATCGAGCAAGCACAGCGCATTATCGCGCGTGCGCTCGCGCATGGAACTGTGCGACGTGCTGAGTGCATCGAGCCGACGCTCCGGGAAATTTTCATCGAAACTGTTCGCCGTACAGAAACGGAAGAGGTTGCCGCATGAACACCAGTTGGTTGATTGCACGCCATGAATTTCTCTCCCGCGTGCGAACGAAAGGTTTTATCATCAGCACGCTGCTGGCCCCGGTAGGGCTGCTTGTTGTTCTGACACTCCCCATCCTTGTCTCAGAGCTTGCCCAAACGCAAGGAACACACCGAATCGCTGTTGTGGACCAAAGCCCACACGGTCTTGCTCCGATCCTTCTTGCAAAGGATAGCTCGCTGTTTTTCGTTGCCACCGAGCCGACTTCAACGCTCCGCGCACGGGTTCTTGCCGACTCGCTGACGGGATACTTGCTCATCCCTCCAGATGGACTCGAGCGCGACAGTGTCGTGCTCTTCACCCGTGGCGGTGGTGGGCTTGGGCTGCAAGAAGCTGTCAACGATGCGGTCCGCGAAGTCTTCCGCCGTCAGCGGCTGCTCGCTCGCGGAGCGGATACTACCCTGCTTCGCCTTGCCGAACAAAAAACGAAAATCGAACGCATCAAGATCACGCGGGAACGCACCGAACGCGATCAAACTGCGCTGCTGACAATTGTCGGCTACGGGATGAGCATCATCGTGTACATGCTGCTGTTCATCTACGGCGGTATCGTCATGCGCTCGGTACTTGAGGAGAAAACCAACCGCATCGTTGAAATCTTGGCATCGTCAGCGCGGCCATTCGACATCATGCTTGGCAAAGTTCTCGGTGTCGGTGCAGTTGGACTGTTCCAAATGCTTCTCTGGATTGTGTTGGGAGTTGGGGTCAGCATTGCCGTGGGCAGCACGCTCGTGTCACTGAGTGGAGCACCAACGCCGGCAGGTGCACTTGCGCACTACCGCGCGCAGGAGAACGACGTCGCGGTGCTCCTTCTCCAAGTGCCGAGTTTATCGTTTGGGCACATCGCAGCGTTTGTGTTTTTCTTCCTGAGTGGGTACGTGTTCTATTCTGCGCTCTTTGCCGGTATCGCGGCTGCTGCCGATACCGAGCAGGACATTCAGACTCTCCAAGCGCCGGTGAGCATCTTCATCGTGCTGCCGATGCTGGTAATCCCGTTGGTGATGAGCACTCCCGATGCGCCCGTTGCTGCTATTCTTTCGCTCGTTCCGATGTTCAGCCCCGTACTGATGCTCATGCGTCTATTTGCAACGGAAGTGCCGTGGTGGCAGGTACTGCTCTCGGTCGTGTTGATGGTGGCTTCGATTATTGGAGCGGTGTGGATTGCTGGCCGGATCTACCGCATTGGAATCTTGCGCTATGGCCAGCGGCCAACCTTCCGGCAGATTCTCCGTTGGATAGCGGAAGGATAAAAAGCGTGCGCCGCCCACACCTGAGCGGCGCACCACGGAGATTCCTACCCACACTTAGCAGAGTGGCGCGACGTACTGCGCATCGGGCTTCATCAGTGCGCGTCGCACCCACGCACCACTTTCTTCGACCCAGCGCCGCACTGCAAGGCGCTCTTTGTTGCACGGGCCATTGCCGTTGATGACGCGCCAGAACTCATCCCAATCGGGGTCGCTGTACTCCCATTGACCGGTGTCGGGGTTCTTCCGCAGATTCGGGTCTGGAACGGTCAGCCCCAGCTCCCAAATCTTGGGAACGTAACTATCGAGGAATTGCTGCCGCATTTGATCGTTGGAGGCAATCTTGACTTTCCACCGCATGAGCACCGCCGTATGCTGGGAGACAGTATCTGGCGGGCCGAAGAAATGCATAATCGGCTTCCACCAACGGTTGAGCGCTTCTTGCACCATTTCCTTTTGCTTTTTCGTACCTGTTGCAAGCGTGACAACGTTATCGTAGCCGTACTTGAGGTGGAATGACTCTTCCGTGCAGATACGCTCCAATGCGCGGCTATACGGTCCGTAGGAGCCTTTCGCGTTGGTCACTTGATTGATGATTGCGGCAGCATCAATAAGCCATGCAATGACTGCGGTATCAGCCCACGTCATCGCCGGATAGTTGAAGACGTTCGAGTACTTCGCTTTACCGGTCAGGAGGTCAGTGAGCATTTGCTCGCGCGATTTTCCGAGCGTCTCCGCAGCACTGTAGAGGAGCTGCCCGTGGCCGATTTCGTCTTGCACCTTTGCCATCAGCGCCATTTTCCGCTTGAATCCCGGTGCACGCGTAATCCAGGTACCTTCGGGCAATGCGCCGATGATCTCCGAGTGCGCATGCTGCTCGATCATCCGCAGGAGCTGGCGCCGATATTCCCGCGGCATCCAGTCGGTTGGCTCGATCTTTTCGCCGCGCTCGATCTTTGCCTCAAACTCAGCGAGCTTTTCGGGATCTTCTGCATAGCGATCGGCACCGGCCGGCTCGGTGATACTCAAGTTGCCGTACATCGCGCAACCTCCGTACGTAATGGGACTACTGCTTGCTGCAAAGATAACACGCGCTATCGCAGCCGCGTTCCATCTCCTTTGACGTACCGGATCGTGTAGTAGTTTGTCACGGAACGATAGTCCGGTGTCGTCGGTGCATCCTTGTAAATGCTCAGAAGCTGGAACTTGACGTAGCGGTTACTCTTTGTACGCACCAGGAACGTCATGTTCGGATTGATCGTCACAGCGTGGCGTGGTGGTCCGGTGTAGCCAAAGTAGCTGCTCTCGCTCATGCTGAGCACAGGAACGATACGATTGCTCGCGCTGGTGTCGTCGTTGCGGAGTTTCGACAGGTATGGCGTCGCATCGTAAAGTGAATCAAACGGCACTTTGAGCAGTGCTGCTTGCGTCTGGCCATTCGGATTGACAGTTCCTGAATTGAAGAACATCGGCCCAAGCTGGGTGTACACCGCGATGAAGTACCCAATACCAGCCTGCGAGGTATCGTAGGGGACGTAGCGGAACTTGACGTCCCAATCTGCGCCATCCCGTGAGGAGGGATTGATGGCCGTATCCTTATCGAAGGAGTAGTAGAGCCAGCCATCCTGTGCTGAGGGAGAGAGGTTCGATTTGACCACAACCTCCAGTGTAGTTCCGGCAGGTTGAGTCGGCGAGGAGCTTTCCTTGCATCCGACAATGGCGGATGCAGCAATGCACGAGAGCACGATGAACAGCCGTTTCATCGAGAAATGACCTGAAGATGTGAAACATACTCACTCGACCCAGTCGCAGATGAAGATGTTGGTTTCGCCGGGTCGGGATCCATTTCGATTAGAACAGAAGATGAGCTTTTTCCCATCACGGGAGAACATGGGGAAGCCATCGAAGCCTTCGTAGTAGGTGATGCGCTCCAGTCCCGTTCCGTCAATGTTGATGATGTAGAGATCAAAATTTCGCGAGCGCGGATCAGCCATATTCGAAGCAAAGATGATCCGCTTTCCATCGGGATGAAAGAAAGGTGCAAAGTTTGCCGCACCGTTATTTGTCACCTGACGGATGTTCGAGCCATCGGCATCCATGACGTAGATTTCAAGTGCGCGAGGACGGACCAAATGCTGCTGGAGCAGCTGGGTGTATTCAATGGAGTCCTTCCCCTTCGGTCGCGAAGCGCGGAAGACAATCTTTGTCCCATCGAAGCTGTAGAAGGCTCCTCCGTCATAGCCGAATGCATGCGTCAGGCGGCGGACGTTCGTGCCATCCAGATCGCACGAGTAGAGCTCAATGTCCCCATCGCGGGTAGAGGTAAATACGATTTTGTCTCCCTTCGGCGAAACCGTAGCCTCTGCATCATAGCCATCGCTACGAATGATGCAGCGAAGATTGGATCCATCGGCATTTGCGCGGTAAATTTCGTACTGTGGATAGAGTGGCCACACGTAGCCGCGCGAGCGATCGGGGACAGGAGGGCAGTCCGGGGAATGCTCGTGCGTACTTGCGTAGAGGATTTCACCATTCGGCAGAAAGTAGGAGCACGTCGTCCGCCCCTTGCCCGTGCTGACCAAGCGTTTATTGGTACCATCAATGTTCATCACGTAAATTTGGTCGCACCCTTCGTCTCCGTGTGCTTGGTAGATGATGTGTTTCTCATCAAAAGAAAAGTACGCTTCGGCATTTTCACCGCCGAACGTAAGCTGGATGATGTTCGCAAGGTGTCGCTCGCGTGGGTCATGCCATTGCGATGGAAGGGGCTTGCCACCACCATCGAGTGCCACTGCTCGATAAAGCACGAACATCATCGCCAGCGCAATGCAACGTCGCATACTCGACAGCGAGAGGTTATGAACACGTCGCAAAATTAGCGATACCAACATTTGTTTTTACACTTTTTTGGGTGGTATGCCTGTTCCGAAGCAGAAAGCAACACTCGAAGCCATTTTGAGCGTTCGCCGTGCCGCGCGTGCAATTGACGACATCGTTGATAGCGCCTGCTCTTCGCTCGGAATCACGGGCTCGCAGTACAACATTCTCCGCATTTTGAGCAGAGCTCCCGCTGAGGGGCTATCGCGTTCGCAAATCGTTGCTCAGCTCATCGAGCAGCACGTGGACGTCACACGCGCAATTGACGGCTTAGTTGCTGCCGGCTACGTCGAACGTGAGCACGCAACGCATGACCGGCGTGTGGTCTTGCATCGGATCACGCCTGCTGGTCGCGCTGCCATTGAGCAACTCGACCCTTTTCTCCTGCGTGCGCTTGAGCTGATGGGACGCTCGTTTACTGTATCGGAGCTGGAAACACTCGCCACACTCTGCAAGCGATTCCTTGATGCAGCCGCCGAGGCTGACAAGCTACGGGCTACCGAGCAATAACGTCGTACGTGACGAATTCAGATCGCATCGGCGGCTCTTGGCCTTGCTCTCGTGCGCGGCGCACATCTTCGAATCCTCGCCGGTGCCCTTCGAGAAATTCCGGTGAGCCAGTCCAGGCCTCGAAGGCTTCCTTGCTTTCCCAGAAGCTTACCACCAAGTATGGCTCCCCGTCCCGCTGCGGTCGAAGCACTTGCATTCCCAGAAACCCCGGCATGCGGTCAATCGCATGTGCGCGCGTCGCGAAGAGCTGCTCGAACCGTGCGCGGTAATCCTCGCGGCAATAGATGCGGTTGATTGCCACAAAATTGCTCATTGAATGCACCTTGGTTGATGTTAGAAATTCACTCGTAAACCGCCAGTCACTACACGCCCATCGGCAGGAATAATGCCTGGCCCAGGATAGCCTCCTGCGCGACGGGTAAAGTACCGTCGGTCGAAAATGTTGTTGATGTTGATCTCGGCAGCAAGCCACCAGGTAATGCGTACCTGTGCGCTCATATCCCAGACCGTGTACGCCGGAATGATCCCGTTGATGCCGCTTGCAGTGCTTTGAGTGTTGCTTGCATCTGAATAGCATTCGCCAGCCGAGCTTCCTTGCAAGGAGAGCACAAGGAGTGCCTTCCATCGGTAGCGCAGTCCGCTCCGCACAATCCACTTGGGCGCATACTCGACCAGCTTTCCAGCAACCGGTCCACTGGTATATCGCGCATCGGTGAACGCGCCAGCAATGAACAGCGAAGCGCCATGGTCGCCCAGACGCGCGAGCCGATCGGCAAAGAGTTCAGCGTAGAATTCAACCCCGCGATGTTCGCTGGCACCAACGTTCCGTCGGAGCTGACTTGCGCTGTTGGTAAGCAACACCGTATCTGCACCGAGTGCGCTACGCGCAATTGTCCCAATCCGATCGCCGTAGTAGAGGTAAAATCCAGAAACGTCGATGCTCAGTGCATTGGCAATCGTACCGCGCACGCCTACATCCGTTGAAACTCCGCGCGACGAATGGAGCGATGGATCAACTGCAACGGTGGGATCACTCGGAAAGAGTTCGCTGAACTGCGCCGGCCTCCAACTTTGATGGGCATTGGCGTAGAGCTCCAGCTGATTGCTCATCGCCCATTGCAGACCGATTCCAGCAAGCGGGAGCACTTCGCGCGCTCGTTTTTCAAAACGGAACGGCGTGCCCGCAGTGTCGAATGCATCGGGGTTCGATGCCGGTTTCTCCCGAGCAAATGTCCCCTGACCACTCATTCCCAGCCATTCGATTCGCACTCCAGGTGTTACCGTCAGACGCTCAGCAAGCCGCAACTGCCACTCGACAAAGGCAGCAGCATTTTCCGACACAAATTCCAAGTCGCGCGTCAGCGGTGCAACGAACGTCGTACTAAATCCATCGCCATCGGGACCGCGCCCTTGCCTGCGGAGCGTTGTCCCGCGATAGAGCCGCAGACCTGCTACGAGTGGATGCAGTGCAGTACCTATCGCCACATCCGATCGCACTCGAAGTTCTACCCCTCCGTTCCGGTATTCATCAGCATTGACGCGGCGGGGATTACTCCCACTATCGGGAATACTCGGTGGCGTAGTCAGTCCAATGCTATTGCGCTCGCCAAGCACCCCAAAGAGCCGACCGCTGAGGTAAACACCCTCGCTGAAGCGATGCTCAACCATCAGCATCGGCACAATCCACCGTACACCGAACCAGTCCCGATACCGCATCGCCTGGCGCCCATCGGCTGCAAACTGCGCAGAGTCGAGACCGCCCGGCTGTTGCATGCGATACTGCATCAGTGTTACTTCGGCGGTGATTCGGGTCCAGTCTGAGGGACGGTATTCAAGCTTCGGCATAACCGAGTACTGCCAGAAATGGTCGCTTTCCCGCTGCTCCCCTGGAGCAAGCCGCACCGGCAAACGCCAGCCATCCGAGCGCCGATAGTTGCCGAACACGTAGTACGACCACCGTCCTTGCGTTCCACCGAATGCAGTATAGGTCGAGTAGTAGCCGTTCTGTCCGCCTATCTGCGAGGATTCTCCCCCGAGCGCCCGATCCTGCGGCGCGGTCTTTGTGACGTAATTGAGCAACCCACCAAATTGCGGCCCAAATTGCAACGCTGCTGCTCCCCGGATAATTTCGATCCGCTCGAGCGATTCAAATGCCGGCGTAAAGTACGCTTCGGGATAGCCTGCGATGTCTGCGGCAATATCAGCTCCATCCATCCGGGTGTTGAACTCCCACGAGCGATTCGGACTCAAACCACGAACAGCAACGCCGGCCTGAACTCCTGTCCCGTCATTTTCCCAGATCATCACTCCTGCGATCCGTCCGAACGTCTGGCGCGTGTTGTTAGTAGCAAGATTTGCATCGGCAGGCGTCAGATGGAGAATCTCAGCCTTCTTGCTGGAAAAAAGCTGTGTCCCCTCAACTGACGGTGGCACTCGTCGCACAGGGAGCGCACTCTCTTCAACGATAACTGGTGCTTTGACGACTTCTATCGTGTCAACACGCAGATGCTGTCGCCGCGCAGGCGTTTCCGCACCGAACAGAAGCACAACCGAACCCACACAAAACACAACACAACCTCGAACCATAGCGCGCAGAATACTTGGTGACACAATTTAGACCAAGTCCAAATTACGAAACCGGACAAATCTTGTCCGATTTTATACTACTTCGATGCATTCGAGTCGAACCCCTCAGGCTAAGGATGTCTCAGGCGATGTGCTGGTGTCTCCTTGTCGAATCAGGATAATCGCAGGTGCATTTCCAAACTGCTCTGCTGCACTGCCATTTCGCACAGCAATTTCAATAAAGCCGCTACTGCCGATGTAGGCGAGCGCTTGCCCGGGTTCTTGCTCGCCGTAGGTGCGGAGAATCGGAAGTTCACAGTCGCCGATGCAGCAATACCACTTGCCTCCTGGCGCAATACCCCAGCGTGGTGCTTCGACGTTCGTAACAAGATTTCCGAACCGATCCACGTGGAGGACGCTCGCGTGCAGCACCTGCCCATCCGAGCGCGGCTCTAAGGCTAACTGAACAAGGCTCGTCACTTCGATCGTCTCCCCCAGCTGCTCGAGTGTCAGTTGCCCACTGGCAAGGTATGCCGCTGCTGGCGCAAAAACATCTCGTCCGTGGAAGGTTGCACTCGGCTGATGAACGGCTACACGACCGTGCTCGACAGCAACCGCACGCTCACATCGAAACCGGTCCAGCACAAGTGTCGCGATTCCATTATCCGGCGCAAGGAGGATGAACTGCTCGAACGCCAGCGCTACGATTCGCCGCTTGGTCCCCACTCCAGGATCAACGACTGCAACGACAACGCTGCCTCGAGGTAGATATGGAACCGCGGTCAAGAGCACGTACGAGGCGGAGACTACATTTTGTGGCTCGATGTTGTGGCAGAGATCAACAACTCGAAGCATTGGCTCGATGCCGAGCATGACCGCTTTCATGACGCCGACATAGGCGTCCCGATCTCCGAAATCAGTCAGAAGAAAAATCGGTGCCGATGCCATTGCAAGGATGCTCGAGGAAGTAGACAACTCCAACCCAATTTCGCGGAGAGCAACCGCCAGTGACTAGCTTGCAGTAGCCTTGCTTATCCTGCCGCCACTAGAGCAGAGTGATTCGAAAAAACGTTCCACCTGTTGCGCAGCAGCACAAGAGTTACCGTGCTACAGTTCGATGCCTGGAGCCATACTGCTGCTCGTAATAGCGGCGGTACTCCCCAGAGCGAACCGCATCTACCCATGCACGATTGTTCTGGTACCACGCAATCGTCTCGGCCAACCCATCCTCGAACGTCACACATGGACGCCACGCCAGCTCACGTTCCGCTTTGCTACAATCGATCGCATAGCGGCGGTCGTGTCCAGGGCGATCGGCGACGTACTCGATGAGCGAGTCCGGTCTGCCGAGCAGCCGGAGAATTGCTCGAACAACGTCAATGTTGCGGCGCTCGCTCCGCCCACCGAAGTTGTACGTCTGGCCGATACGCCCATGCTCATAGGCAGCAACCAAGCCTCGGCAGTGATCGGTGACGTAGATCCAATCCCGCACTTGCCGACCATCGCCATAGATGGGGATGGGTTGCTCATCGAGCGCATTAGCAATGGCCAGCGGGATAAGCTTTTCGGGGAACTGGTAAGGACCGTAGTTATTCGAGCAGCGCGTAATAATCGCTGGCAGGCCGTAGGTATGAACGAACGCCCGAACCAAACAATCTGCACCTGCTTTCGATGCTGCGTAGGGCGAATTTGGCGCAAGCGGGGATTCTTCCGTGAAAGGTGGGTCGTCGGGGCCAAGTGTACCATAGACTTCATCAGTCGAAACGTGGATGAAGCGCTCGATGCCATGTTGGCGTGCTGCTTCGAGCAGCACGAGTGTCCCTCGCACATTCGTTTCGATGAAGGGCGCTGCAGCAGCGATGGAACGATCCACGTGACTTTCGGCCGCGCAGTGAATGATTCCTTCGATGCGATGCTCCTCCAGTACCGCATGAACGAGCGCTGCATCCTCGATCCGACCGTGAACGAACCTGTAGCGCTGGTCAGACTCGACATCGCGGAGATTCGCCAAATTGCCCGCATACGTGAGCGCATCGAGATTGACCACACGCCAATCGCGATTGGACAAAATCCAGCGAATCAGGTTGCTCCCGATAAAACCAGCTCCACCGGTAACCAAAACGGTTTTGCTCATCGCACGCGTGCCCCGTTCCTATTGAAGAGTGCACGGAAGACATGCCCAGCAACCTGCGGATTTTCACGCAGGCGCCGCAGCGAGTAGCCATACCAGTCCTCGCCGTACGGGATGTAGATACGCACCGGATAGCCACGCGCGAGGAGTTCATCCCGCTTCCGCTCGCGTACACCGAGCAGCATTTGGAACTCGTAGCGATCGCGTTGGAGCTTGCGTTCTGCGATCAGCTGCTCGGCATCGGCAATCAAGACGTCATCGTGCGTTGCAATCCGAACAGTCATCCCAAGCTCGACAATCAGCCGAAGCAGTTTCTGATAGTTTGCTCGAATCTGCTCGCGGTCTTTGATGGCAATCGAAGCATCTTCGTTGTAAATGCCCTTGCAGAGTCGGATGTCTGCCTTGTAGGGCGCAAGTTCGCGGATGTCCTGCTCGCTGCGATAGAGATATGCCTGGATAACAACGCCGAGATTGTCATAGCCGGCATCGCGCATGCGGCGGTAGAGATCGAGCGTTGCAGTCGTGTACGGCGAGTTTTCCATATCGAGCCGAACGAAGAGTCCACGCATCCGTGCATGGTCGAGGATGCGCTGCAGGTTCTCTTCGGCAAGCACCGGATCGAACGAAAGCCCAATGGAGGTCAGCTTGAGCGATAGGTACGCCGGAAGGTGGCTATCGGCTATCGCATCGAGTGTCGCGATTGCTTGTGCAGCCTCTCGATCGGCGTGCTCGCGTGTGCGGACGAATTCGCCGAGTGCATCAATTGTTGCATACGCTCCGCGCTCTGCAAGCCGACGTGCGCACGTAATTGCATCGTCGAGCGTTGTGCCCGCGATGTAGCGCCCCGCAACGCGGCGCACGATAGGCTTGGGCACCAGTGGAAGGGACCGCGCAACAAGCTGATCGAGAAGACTCATCGCCACGACACGTCAATGATGCAGCGCAAAATTAGGTCAGTGCTCCACGGTGAATCTGCCGGAGCCGCTCAAGGACAACAGCGCAAACGCGCGAGTGGATCATCTCCACCGATTGCATGCCATCGAGCACCACAACGCGCTCCGGCTCACGGGCTGCAATAGCCAGATACCCTCTGCGAACCCGCTCGAAGAACGCTTCCGGTGCATCTTCCATCCGATCGGTAGTACGCGATTGGCGCACTCCCCGACGCTGGAGTGCAGTGGCAACGTCCACATCGAGTACGAACGTCACATGCGGTACAACCGACCCAATTGCATAGCCGATGATGCGCTCGACCATCTCCAGGTCTAACCCGCGTCCGTAGCCTTGATATGCAACCGTCGAATCTGCGTAGCGATCGCTGATGACCACCTGCCCTTGAGCGAGTGCCGGACGGATCACATCTTCGACAAGCTGGCGCCGTGCTGCGCAGAAGAGCATCAGCTCCGCGACAGGGTCAATGCGGAGCGTTGCATCGAGGAGGATCTGCCGAATTGCTTCCGCAAGCGGCGTCGCACCTGGCTCGCGGAGCAGGTGAACGCGATGACCTCTGGCGCGAAGCCACTCTGCCAGCAGCCCAGCATGAGTGGATTTGCCCGAGCCATCTATTCCTTCGAACGTGATGAACATTCTCCGTGCGTAGTGGTAAGTCGCCCATGCAAAAGTACCACGAACTCTCCGCGGAGTGGGATCGTCGTGCCAAGCTCGGATGCAATCGAGCCAAGTGTCCCACGATAAAACGACTCGTACATCTTCGTCAGCTCACGGGCGAGGACACACGGACGATCAGAACCACACGCTGCCAGCAAGTCTGCAATCGTTCGCTCCAGGCGGTGTGGGGATTCGTAGAGGATCACAGTTTCCTCCTTTGCGGCGAGCCAATCGAAAAATGCACGGCGTCCCTTGCGGTGCGGAGGAAAACCGACGAACGCGAACGCATGGACTGGCAGCCCGCTGGCAACAAGTGCAGTGAGCGCTGCATTTGCGCCAGGGAGCGGTACTACTGCAAGCTGCCGCTCGATGACCTCGCGAACGAGCCGAAATCCAGGATCGCTCACGATCGGCATCCCTGCTTCGCTACAGAGTGCAACGGACTTCCCCTGTTCGATTGCATCGGCAAGTCGCTGGCTCTGCACGCGTTCGTTCTGTTCATGGTAAGCAACCACCTGGCGAGGTGTGATGCTGTACATCGCCAGGAGCTTCCGCAGCGTGCGGGTATCCTCCGCAGCGAGAATGTCGGCACTTGCCAGCACACGGAGCGCACGGAGTGTGATGTCCTCGCGATTGCCGATCGGCGTGGGCACAAGGTAGAGTGCAGCTTCCAGAGGAGGGGGCGTTTCCATAGCACTCAGCGGCAGTGATCACGGAAAAATGCATTCAAGATCGCCTGTGATTGCTCGGCCAGGACGCCACCACGCACCACTGCGCGATGGTTGAGCCGGGGATCACTCGCAAGTGTGTAGAGCGTCTCGCAGGCTCCTGCCTTTGGATCATGTGCGCCGAATACCACACGCGCGATACGAGCAAGGACAATCGCTCCTGCGCACATCGGACACGGCTCGAGCGTCACGTAGAGCGTCGCCCCATCGAGCCATCGAGATTGGCGGTGCGCAAGTGCTTGCCGAATTGCCAGCAGCTCGGCGTGCGCTGTTGCAGCGCGAAATTCCTCGCTGCGGTTGTGCGAACGCGCAATGATGGTCCCGCCGAGGGTGATAACGCATCCAACCGGCACTTCGCCGCTGCGGGCTGCACGCTCGGCTTCGGCGAGCGCAATGCGCATGAACCGCTCGTCGTCGCTTTCGAAGGATGCAGCAAGCGCAGGCAATATCGCACGGTTTGCTTCGAACAGTGCGTAGGACGGAAGTTCCTCAATGCTCACCCACGCAACGCGTTCCCAGAGGTCTATGTTGAACGTCCCATGCCACTGTTCGACCCGATAGTACCAGACGCGGAAGGTATCCCCATCATCGTAGCGATGTTCGACTGTCCCAAGGTAACGTGGCTCTGCGATCTCGATGCCAAGCTCTTCACGCAACTCCCGGCTGAGCGCACCAACAGGCGACTCCCCCCGCTCGATTTTTCCGCCGGGGAATTCCCACATGCCGCCGTAGCGCGCGGTAGCACGCCGTTGCCCGATGAAGACGCGCCGAGCTTCAGTGAGCACACCAACAGCAACTTCTTGCATCCGGTTAGCCGAGGCTACAGTTCGACTGACTCACCACGCGTGGGAATGCGAACATCCTGCCAGCCATCTTGCCGGAGTCGCTCTGCCATCAGCGTTTGTGCGGCTGGTTCACCGTGGACAAGGAAGATCGTCTCGGCACGACCGTGGAGCTGACCTAAGTATGCTGCAAGCTCCTCTTGATCTGCATGGGCAGACATCGAGTGGAGCTGTTCGATACGCGCTCGCACGCGGAATTCCTCGCCAAGGATCCGGACGCGGTCAGCGCCGTCGGCTAAGCGTCGGCCGAGCGTGTGCTCTGCCATAAAACCCAGGAGCAATACGGTGGTTGTGTGGTCCTCGATCGTATTGCGCAGGTGGTGCAATATTCTGCCACTTTCACACATTCCCGATGCAGAGATGATCACCATGGGCCGACGCTTGCCGTTGAGTGCTTTCGATTCGTCAGCACTGCGTGTATAGCGCAGCGACTCGAACCCAAATGGATCAGGGTCGGTGAGCATCGCCTGACGCACTGCTGGATTGAAGCATTCTGGATGAAGGCGATAGACATTCGTTGCGCTCGACGAAAGCGGCGAGTCCACAACAATTGGCACATCAGCAAGCACACCACTGTTGTGGAGCATATTGAGGTAGTACACCAGATTCTGCGTCCGACCGACGCTGAACGCCGGAATGATGAGCTTGCCGTGCTCGGTGATGATGCGTTCAATGAGGCGTTGGAGCGTCTGGAGTGTTGTTTCTTGCGGCTCGTGCGTTTTCCCGCCGTACGTGGACTCGCTGATGATAACATCTGCTTCTGGAAGCCGGTCTGGCTGACGGAGAAGGACAGGCGCCGGGCGTCCGGCGTCGCCGGTAAAAAGGATGCAACGCTCGCGATCACCTTCCTGGAGCCAGAGTGCGATCGCCGCAGAGCCGAGGATATGGCCAGCGTCGTAGAATGCCGCTTCGATCCCTGGGAAGACGACAAAGCGCCGGCGATATGGAATCGTGTGGAATAGTTCCATCGTATGAGCGACATCCTCGAGCTGGTAGAGTGGATCGGCAGCATCCTTCCCATGCTTGCGGAGGAAACGAGCGTCGCTTTCCTGGATATGCGCGCTATCGGCAAGCATGATCGCACAGAGATCGCGCGTTGCGGCAGTCGCATAGATCAGCCCTCGGAATCCCTGTTTGACCAAGCTCGGAAGATTCCCCGAATGGTCAATGTGCGCGTGCGACAGGAGCACCGCATCAATCGTCCGCGGGTTGAAGGGAAAGGTGCTATTTCGCTGGTAGGCTTCTGCACGACGTCCTTGGTAGAGTCCGCAATCGAGCAGCATGCGGTAGCCATTGCACTCGACCAAGTGCATCGAGCCAGTGACAGTCTGCGCAGCGCCCCAGAAGGTAATCTTCACACGCGCCTCTACTGCTCGATGGCTGTTTCGTACACAGAGGAATTGCTCGGATCAAGCTGGCGGAGTATCTCGAGTACCCGCTTATTCCGTGTGCCGCCGAAGACTTCGCACAGCTCATTCATCTTCGCATCAAAGAACAGACGCACGAGATAACTCGATTGCGTCAGTTCGCGCTTGAAGGCAAGCATTTTGGCGAGCACAGCTTCGATTGCACTGCGGGCGGAATCGGGCGCCCACGCAAAGCGATTGATGCCATCGTAGTGGTAGTCGAAGATGAGCTTTCGGAAGGGCTCAAATCGTGGGTTGAGAAGCTCGGTCACGAGCGAAATCCGCGTCAGCTCTCCTGGCTCCTGAACGACCTGGCTGTAGCCTGGCGCATTGTTGGATGCACCCAGGAGGCAGAGTTCTTGCGCGCGCTGGTAGTACTGCGTTCCTCCCAGGTACTCGTACGAATCGGCATCGAGTCCGAGCGCGATGAAGTTATAGAAGTCAATCAACGTCGAGAATGGATCGAAGCGCAGCGATTGGAACGTCAGCTGCTGGTTGAGCGTGTAGGGGAACGTCCACTGCTGATCGAGCACTTTGAGGATTGGCGACGTCCGTCCGCTGTCGAGATTGATCCGCGAAGCGTACAGCAAACGTGCGGTGTATCGCCGATTCGCAAGATTGCCGCCTGTGATGTAGATCGTCAGCTCGATGGGGATTTTTGGTCCTTGCCACTCCTTGCCGGTAAAACTCTGCTGCCGCAAGTACGTCAGCACGTCGCTCTGCATCGTCGAGACGTCCTGGCGGAGCTCCGGCGCAAGCATCGAGACATCCACAACAACCCGTGGCTCGAATTCCTGTGCGCGGAGAACATGCCCAGCAAGTACAAGTATCACCAGAGACAGCAGTATTTTCGGCATAGCGGTTGGTGTAGTGGTTGCCATGGAACACGCATCAAAAATACTCTTGCCGGCTGCTCTTGGGATTTTGCTCAGTTCGGCAAGTAGCTCGCAGGGGCAAACCGTCCTCGGTTTTCCACCCACAATTGTCACAGCGACAGGGCGAACGCACGTTACCCCAATCGGCTATCGCATTGTCCCTGCATCAGCTCAGATGGAGCGTGCACCAGGGAGCATTGCAGCATGGGTTGTCCCATCTCGTTTGGGAATTCGAGAGCTCCAAACAGCACACGTGCAAGGAGTATATCGTGCTGCCCAGTGGTCTGCAGGAGCAGAAGTAGGCTCCCTCGGAATGGATCGTTACACCGAGGTTGCACTGACGACGTTCGGAAGCATTGCGCCGAGCGATTACCTCACCGCTGGTCTTGCGCTGGGATATACGATGGCGCGGGCACGTGGCTTTGCCACAGAACACCTTCTGACCATCAACGCACAGATGGTCTTCCTGCTCGATAGTCTCACGGCAATCGGTGTCGCTGGAAGCAACATCGGTCAAACGCACCGTGCAGGGGCGCAATCAGGTGCTGTCTTGCAATTCCGTATCGGTGCGAGCAGAGCCATTGCATCGGGACTACTCTTCGATCTCGACCTGGTATTCCCACTCCAAACTGCAAGTGGTGTGGCAACAGCACTGCGCTGGGATGCTGGAGAGTTCCTCTCGCTTCGGCTGGCCTATGCGACGGTACCGCAGAGCCTCGAAGCAAGTGTTCGTCTGGCAGCAATCGAACACTTCGCCGTTCTTGCAACGCTGCATTACCACCTTGCACTTGGGGCAAGTCCAACCGTCGGGATTGCGTACCGATGGTGAATCCAAGACCAATCGTGATCGTTGTCACCAGCACGATGCTCTGGGCACAAGATGCCGTGCTTGAACAAATCACCAGCGACGCACTCTCGACGCCAGATCTCGATCGAATCGAATTTTACAGCGACAATCCGCTCCTTCTCGACTCCGCACGTGTGGAGGATATTCTGCAGCTGCCCCTTCTATCGCGCACAACTGCACGCCGCATCGTTTCAATACTCCGTACGAAGAAACCTCAAACGATTGCTGCGCTCTGCGATGCTGTCGGCTGTAGCGAAGAGGAACGCTACGTCCTGGGACGGTGCGCAAAACTTGGGGGCAGTTCTCGTGCGAAGGTACCGCTGAGCGTGCGGTCGCGGGCTATGCTCTGGGCAACTCCTCCCAGTGCCGCCACCGATGGGCGTTTCCGCGGCAGTCCGCACGAGCTCTACACACGCGCTCACATGGTGGCTGGCAACACTGCTGTTGCAGCGCTGGCAAATAAAGACGCCGGCGAACCGCTCGTTGCAGATTTTCTCTCCGCCTCGATTGCAACGCGCCTGGATAACATCGGCATCATCATCGGCGACTACTACGCAGAGATGGGGCTGGGGCTTGTTCTCTGGCGCCCCTTCGGAGCGCGAAAAGGAACGGACGTCGTAACACCATGCACGGAATTCGGACGTGGTTTCCAGCAGTATCGCTCGGCGTTGGAGTATCGGTTCTTTCGCGGGGTTGCAGTCGAATACCCCCTCGCCGTTGCCGATGGCACCACGATCTTGGTTCGTGCTGGGCTTTCTGCATTGCCGCGCAGCGCGTCGCTCGATACAGTCGGAGGCGTGATCACCTCCCTGGCGACCGATGGCTACCACCGTAGCAGCACAGAAATTGCGCGACGCCGAAACGTCACCGAACGAGCAGCGCTCGGCGCTCTCGAACTGCGAACGAGCCAGTTCGTCTGTGGGATTGCTGCATTGATGCTCGATTACCCGATGCCGGTGACAAGCAGCTCCACACTCGCCATGCCCGCCCGGCGCGGACTGTTTGCATCTGCCTACGCACTCCAGAACACCGACAATACCACCTGGACAGCAGAGCTTGCTCGCGACTATGCGGGCAACGTTGCCACTCGTGCAGGTCTTGAGTTTCGCACCACGCCAGCAACTATCGCACTCGGCGGACGTTGGTACGCTCCGATGTTCCGCGCCCCGTATGGCTACAACTTCGGTGAATCCTCACAGCCCACCAACGAGGCAGGCATCTATCTCGGTGTCCGCGCACGTTTGGCAACAGGATTGGAGAATCTCTTCTATGCTGATGTCTATCGTCACACTGCACCCATCGGCACGCTACCCCGGCTGCGGCGTGGTGTGGACGTGTTCAACGAAACCCGTGTGCGCCTTAGGAGAGGAGCGTCTCTCTTGGTTCGCTTGCGACAAGAGCATCGCACCGAAGATCGCTCAACTGATGCAGGGAGTGTTGCCGAAGAAATCCTCCGCAGCACTCTTCGATGCGAGCTGCAGCACAGCGACGATGCGGGCGTGACTGCACGCTTCCGCATTGAAGGCGTCTGGCAGATACCGACCGAGAGCACTGTTTCAACTCCAGAGCATGGACTTGCAGCCTTCGGAGAGTTGAGTATTCCGCTTAGTGCGCAGCTCAGCATCGGCGGTCGCCTGACGGCGTACTCTACTGCTTCGTTCAACTCAGCAGTGTACACGTTCGAGCAGTTAGCACCTGGCTTGCTTGTGAGCGTTCCCCTCTACGGCCGAGGAACGCGCTGGTTTGTGTACCTGCGGTGTGTCGCCACAGAACACATCACGTTTTGGGTACGATATGGGGCAACCGAGCGACTGAACGTAGCCTCTCTCGGGAGCGGGCTGACCGAAGTTCCTGGTACACACGAGGGGCGAGCATACATTCAGCTCGATGTGCGGATGTGAGCGAAAAACTCTGAGATACGCCCGTGGTGAAAATCGAAACCTCCTTGTTGCAAACACGCTGGTATCGCCCGTGTACTATCGGTCAGTGTCGTTGACATTTGCCCAAGCGCAAGACGAAGAACTACCTCCGGCACACGAAACCACACCGGACGGTGGTAGAACTCCGCCAGCGCTTGCATGAACGTTTCCATTGTCACTGGCTCGGGTGCAACGAGATTGACGGCGCCACCGACGCGCTCTTGCTCGATGAGCCAGCCAATTGCTCTGCAAACGTCTGTCAGCGAAATCCACGAAAGCCATTGCTTGCCTGTTCCAGGAATCACAGCGCCAAGCCGTGAGACGATCGGCGCCAGCTGGGCGAGCATGCCACCTCCTTGCCCAAGCACTACCCCAAGCCGCATCCGAACGACCCGGCAGTAAGGCTCTGCCTGACATGCTGCTGCTTCCCACTCAGCGCAGAGATCCGCCAAAAACCCATCCCCTTTCGATGAGCGCTCCGTGAGGATCTCATCACCACGATGCCCATAGTAGCCAACTGCTGAGGCGTTGAGCAGCACACGTGGCGGCTTGTTGCATCGCGCAATTGCTTCGACGATGCGCTGGGTTGGTTCAATGCGGCTGGAGCGAAGCTCCCGCTTCCGATGCGACGTCCAGCGCCCCGATGCAATACTTGCCCCAGCGAAATTGATCACTGCATCGCTCCCTTCGAGCACGCCACGATCGAGCACGATCCAATCAACAAGCCGAACGGTGCTTCCCAGCAGTGTCCCGGCTTTTCCGAGATCGCGAACGATTGCCACTACATCCTCGCCTTGCCCCACAAGGTGCTCAACGACTGCGCGACCGAGAAAGCCTGTTGCTCCTACAACGTGAATTCGCATGGTCAGCCATCCTGGTGTGATGCCACGTGAGGTTACGGCTGCGATAACACCACACGCTTGCGTTCGATTCCCCGATCGCCGATGCGAACTTCGAGCACGTAGTCACCATCCGGCATCCGGCGGCCGCTATCATCGCGTCCATCCCATTCGAGTTCATAGACGCCCGGACGCTGCTCCTGGTCGAGCAGGCGGCGGACGATGAGCGCTGTTGTCGAATAGACCACTGCGACAACACGCGCAGACTCACGGACACGATAGGAAATCCGCGGCGAGACGTCCTCGCTGATACCGAGGAACGACCCAATTGCACTCATCGGAATGCTGACGGCGCCGAGTTGCCCTCCGCGACTTATTGGCATTGCTGTGGCGCTGGCGATTGCAAGCTGCCGTTGCACCGTTTCGCGCTGGTCAGGGGTGAGCATGCGTGCTGAGAGCGTCATGTTGCGGAGCGCTGCTTGCCAGGGGGATTCCAGCTCGGGTTTGCGGCGAACAATTTCGAAGTTGCTCATGATGCGCTCGACATCAAGCGCCAAGCGCACCGATGGAGACACCTGCAAACGCAGAGCGCGGAGATAGAACGTATCCTGCTCTGGGAGGAATTCCGCAGGCTTGCCACCAGGAAGACTATCAGGTTGGATGACAGGGAGCGATCGTTCCTGCAGGACCGAAGCAGGTGATCGCTCTTCGGGCCGCAGAGGGGGTTGTACCTGCTGTGCTCGAGCGACGGGGAGCATGATTGCTACCGCCAGTCCGAGAAGTTGCCAGGCGCTCGGCATCCGTGGCACCCCGCCGTGTTCGATTTCTATTCGGAGCCGCCGTAGAGGCGCTGCCGCTCTTCCTCGCTCAGAAGCTCACCAAGCGTGATCTTCCGTGGGTTGCCAGTGCGCGCTGGTTCCTGTTTGGATGGGTGCGCACCTTCACGCGGCGGACCAAAGAGCTCTTCTTCCGGCTCGACGCGAGGAGCAACGATGAACGACTCCGTCTCGACCGAAACGTCCACGACCGTAACAGCAACAATGTCGCCGACGCTGTAGGGGATCCGTTTACCCTTGAGCACCGCACGCATCTGCGAACGCGGCATGAAGGCATCGACCTCACCAGCGATTGTCAGCAGTACCCCGGGTCCGCTGACTTCCCGCACAACACCCGTTGTGTGCATCCCGCGAGGATACTTTGCTGCGATCGCTGGCCATGGGTTATCCGTTGTGCGACGCAGCGAAAGATCAATCTGCCCGCGTTCGGGTTTGATCTCGAGCACAACAACTTCAACGTTTTCTCCTTCGCGGAGAATTTCACTGGGATGGCGAACGCGCCGCGTCCACGAGAGCTCACCATTGCGGATAAGCCCCTCAACACCCGGCTCGAGCTCAACGAATGCCCCAAACGGCGCAAGACGTGTTACCACACCGCTGTATCGCTCGCCGACGCGGTACCGTTCGAGTGCTGTCTGCCATGGAGATGGCTCGAGTGCTTTCATGCTCAGCGAGATCTTGTCGTGCGAAGGGTCAATTTCGACAATTTGTGCACGCACAGTCTCGCCCACCTTGAAGGCGTCTGCAAGATTTGCAGGCGGACGGTGCGAAACACGGGAGATGTGCACCAGCCCATCGAAGCCACCGATGTCAACAAATAGTCCGAAGCTCTGGATGGAGGTGATGACGCCTTCGACGATATCGCCGACCTTGATGCGACGGTAGAACTCCTCCCGCAGCAGGTTTCGCCGGGAAACAACGAACGAGATGCGCCCTGCTTCGTCTTTGACGATGTCGGCAATCTGCACGGGAATATCGCTCCCAACGGCAGCTTGGAGTTCCTCATTCGATGGCGTTTTTTTCAGGAAGAACTGCGACGCTGGCAAAAACATCTTGATACCGTCGTAGAGCACACGCAAGCCTCCGCGAATCCGTTGGGCAACGTGGACCGTGATAACCTCCCCACGCTCCATGATGCCTTGCAGACGAGTCAGCAGTTCATCGGTCACGACCACAGGCGCGGGCTTTTCCTCTGCTGGAGGAAGCTCGATTTTCTCAAATGGCTGTGGCTCTGCGTGCGATGGATGCGCTGAAGGTACTTGCGCTGTTGGTGGTGGCTCGGCAACCGACGGTGCTGTCTGGCTAGTTGCTCCTGTTGAGCCAGCGGCGCTGACTGGCTGGGGATCGGGCGTGCCACTGACCACGTGAGCTGCATCAGGTGTAGCGACTGTGGCCTCTGGGGCCGGCTGCTGACTCGGCGTAGCAGCGGGAACAGACGCTTGTTCCTCGATCGGTTGCGGTGCTGCGTGCTCAGTTGCCGTGGGCAATTCTGACGGAGTTGAATCGGATGTCTCAGCAGATGCTGCTGTGTCGGGACGGAGTTCGTGTTCGCTCATTGCTCTTCGAATACCGATGGTGAACGACTACGCCGCAGTCGAAAAGGACGCGGGCTGCGAATATACAACGCACTCTTGCGCTAAGCGACGATACAGTAAAGCTGGCGAAGTTGTGGCATGCGATGCTGCTCGGTGAGCAGGTAGTCAAAGGCTGCGACTCCCTGCTGATGCGCTGGTACAGCGACGATCGCTCCTGCTGCAGTCGGCCGCAGCCAACGGTACGTGCAATGCTCACTCAGTTGCGGCTCGGCGCCGGGAGCAACCACCGCACCAAAGGCTGCAACGAAAACTAGTGATTCCCGCTGCATGTCGTAGAACGACGCCGAAAGCGGCAAGGACCACCATTCGATCGCGGTCAAACCGGTCTCTTCTGCCAGCTCTCGCTGCGCAGCCTCAAATGGCGACTCATCTGGTTTGAGACGTCCAGTAACGACTTGCCAGAGCGAGGGGAGCTCCGCGTCATCCTGGCGACGCCGCAACACTAAATGTTGCCATCCTCCCTGCGCAGGACGTACCAGATGAACTTGAACGAGCAACTCACTCCTGCTTCCCATGGAGTGGGCGATACCAGCGGTTGTAGAGCGCACGCCACGGTTCTTGCTCGGCGAGCGGTTCGATGACCGATGGTGGGACTGCTGCAGGGAAAATTTTCGCCAGCTCCACTTGCGTTAGCCGTCGCCACGAGCCTGGGCTGAGTCCATCGAGCGTCAGCGTCCCGATGCGATAGCGGTCCATCGCAATCACCTCGAGTCCTGCACCTTTGAGGATGCGGAAAAGGTCGTGCACGCCGGCCTTAGTCACCACGATCGAAAGCCACGCATACCGCTTTGTCTTGCGGAGCAGCTCGACACGTGCTACACCGTCGTTTGCTGGATCGAGTGCTTCCAATTCGGCTGCGATCGTCGCAAGAGTACGCTTGGCTGGCGCTTTGTGTACTTTGACGTGGTATTCTTTCTCCATCAGGTCGAACAGGCTTTTGCCTGGCACACGTTGCTCGGCATCATTGGTGACGACAACCAATCCACCGACACTTTTTCCGAGTGGACCGATGGGAATGTACCAGTCGCGCTTTTTCATCAGGAAGTTGAAAACGTGCCGCGTGTTCGGCTCTCGGCAGCCTGCATGCCGACGGGGCTTGTTGATGATGATGTAAATGTTGTGCGGCGTATGGTGGAGCAAGAGCCCATCAACGCGTACGGTGTCGTAGAGCAAGCGGACCGTGTAGATTGGTTCGCGGACGATGCGATCGTTGACGGTGACAACGTGCTCGTTGATGGCGCGTTTAGCAAGTTTTCGCGAGCAGTAGAGCAACCGCACCAGCGCACGGACGATCGTCGTCGGTCGTGGCGTCAGACGGTTGCGATCGGCAGGTTCAATGTACGGTATGCGGCGGCGGAAGCGGCCATGTCCGCGACGATCGAATCCTGGTGCTCGATCTCGACGGAATCCCCGATCGCGGTACGGGCGGCGTGCCGGCACATAGCCTCGATCGTACTGACTCGCCGGTGGTTGGCGGTAGTCCCATGGCGAACGATTCCAGCGTTCTGGCTGCTCCGGTGGGAAAAAGCGGCGCTGGTCATCAGCCGACGGCTGAGGAGGCTGGTTTGGATCAACGCTCAACACAGAGCGCAGGATGCGGCGCCGCGGTGGGCGGTAGGCAGGCTGGTCATCGGACCCCTCGTGCCCATTCGATGGCATGTCCGCGTCGTTGTAGTCTTGCAAGTTCTCCATCGTTCCTCCAATGCAGAGTGGTTCACATCTTGCACAAAAACATCATCGGCGAACACCACACGGGAAAGTTCCATGGGGCATCTGCTCTGCCGGAGCTTTCCCCTGTTTTGCGCTGCGGTGGTGAATTCTCTTAGTGCTACGAGTACGTACTCGCTTCGTTCTTGATGCAGGCGTAGCAACGATTGCGGCACGCAATTATTGTTCAGTGGCCAGTTCGACCCAAACGCCCATTCGTGCAAATTTTTCATGCCGCCGCTTGACAAGTTCCTCCGGCGGCACCGAGGATAACCCTGAGAGCTCTTCAAGCAGAATGCGGCGCATCGTTGCAAACATCGTCTGTGGATCGCGGTGCGCTCCCCCGATCGGCTCGGGAACGACGCGATCAATGATTCCATGGCGCTCCAGATCGGTTGCGCACAGTTGCAGCGCCTCGGCAGCTTGCTCTTTGTAATCCCAACTGCGCCAGAGAATCGAAGAGCACGACTCCGGTGCAATGACCGAGTACCATGCATTTTCGAGCATCACAATTCGATCACCAACACCAATGCCGAGCGCGCCACCCGAAGCACCCTCGCCGATGATAACGACGACTATTGGGACCTTGAGCTGCGCCATGATGAACAGGTTCCGCGCGATTGCTTCCGCTTGACCGCGCTCTTCGGCTTCAATTCCTGGGAACGCACCAGGGGTGTCGAGGAACGTCACGACCGGGCGCCCGAATTTTTCCGCCAATCGGAACAGTCGTGCAGCTTTGCGGTAGCCTTCTGGATTGGGCATTCCAAAGTTGCGGTAAAGGTTCGATTTTGTGTCTCGCCCTTTCTGGTGACCGACGGCAACAACGGTGAACTCCCCAATGCGGGCAAGCCCCCCGACAATTGCCGGATCATCGCGGAAACAGCGATCCCCATGCAGCTCGATGAACTCATCGAACGAATGCGCCAAGTAGTCCAGCGTGTACGGTCGCTCCGGATGCCGTGCAATCTGCACGCGCTGCCAGCGGGTGAGTTTCGAGTAGATCTCCGCACGCAGTTCCTCGATGCGACGTTCCAGGTCGGCAATCTGCTCGTCGAGCTCCAGTGTGCCCGCGAGCGCTTTCATCTCGGCAACTTTTTTTTCAAGCTCGAGGATTGGTTTTTCGAATTCAAGAACGTAACTCATCGCCGTACCGTTCGATTTTGCAAACTTCGGATGACGATCTCCAGGTCGAGCGCTGGCGTGTACTCGGTGACGTAATACTCGTTGAGCCGGGCAATGAGCGCCTCTGTCCGTACCGACGGCGGCACAAGCATTGGCAAACTCAGCAGCCCATCCCGGATGCCAACGTAATGCGATGCCGCGCTCGGATGCAACCCCACGACTGACCGCTTTCCACGGAGGACACTCCACCACCGCTCGAGCCACGGACGCAACGGCTGGCGCCTCAAAAATACCACGAGCCATCCAACCACGAGCACACCGGTTGCGATGAGCAGATCTGCAGCGCGCTTGAGCAGGCGATACCGCAATCGCAACAGTGGCGGAAGTTCCGATCGCCGTGCTGATACATCCGACAAAATCCGTTGCGCGTGGAGTTCGACGTCATCGTAGGCAAAGAAAAAGCGAACTCGCCGCGGCGCAAGCCGCGAGAGCGTTGCGATAACCTCGCTTCGAGGAATGGTGCGATCGGTAATCACCACTTCCGATGCACGCGTGCTTTCGATCGTGCGTTCGATGTAATCCCAGTAGCCAACGATTGGAAAGCCTGCGAAGGTCTCCGCTTCCGTTGGTTCGACAGCGACAACTCCCGCGATTGCAACTGGCGAGCCTTGCCCGATGAGCGCCTCGATAACGCGCTCCGACGCTGCCGTTGTCCCAACGATAAGCGCTCGTCGCTGCGTCCGCGCTGTATATCCGCGCTGGCGATAGCGCATGGCAAATCGCAGCAAACTCGACCCGAGCATCGAAAGCCCGACGGTCATGAGTACAATGCCACGGCTGAAGGCGTACTCCTTCCAGTAGTACGTCAACGACGAAAGCACAAAGAACGTCGCCAAGTACCCCATCACAGCATTCCGGACGCGGTAGGTGTATTCGAAGTACTCACCGACAGCAACCATGCTCGCGACAACAACTGCACTGAGCACGATGAACACCGTCGGATAGGCGTAGTCGGGAAATCCCAGTGGCGAGCCGAAGCGAATTGCAGTCGCCAGAAGAAGCATAGCATTGGCGATCGCCACATCGGCGGCGAGCAAAAGCACCCCTTGACGATACTGCGCTACGTGCGCAACCATCTCGCGGAGACGAATCCCAAGCTGCAACAGCCGAAGGAGCCAGCGTTTCGAACCGTAGTGCTTGCGCGTAAACTGCACCATCGCATCGTAGAAAACGCGCACATCGTTGATGCGGCTTCGGCGCGCGCTTTCGCCTTTGAAGTGGATGATGGTCGTCGTTGGCACATATGCAGTCCTGTAGCCTGCCTTCAGCATACGGTAGCACAGGTCCAAATCCTCGCCGTACATGAAGTAGTCCGGATCGAACCCCTTGATGGCGCGGAGCTGCTCGGTTCGGCAGAACATAAACGCTCCGATGACCGCATCCACGTAGTACGTCTCGTCCGGACTGCGGAAGGATTGGTTGTACTGCGCAAAAAACCGCGAGCGCGGAAAGAGCGCCTGCAATCCGAAGAGCTTGGTGAACGCAACCCAGGGCGTCGGGAAGCCGCGCCGACACTGCGCTTGGAACGTCCCATCGGGATTGAGTACCTTGCACCCGCAGATGCCGACTTCCGGATGCTCGTCCATGTAGGCAATCATCGCGGCGATGGTGTCTTCCGAAAGTATCGTGTCTGGGTTCAGGATGAGCGTGTAGCGCCCACGTGCGCGTTCGATCCCGATGTTGTTGGCACGACCAAAGCCAATGTTTTCGTCGAGCGCTACAAACTCCACCCAAGGGAACAGCGGCGCCAGCATCGAAGCAGTGCCATCCTGCGAGGCATTGTCCACAACGATCACCTGCAACCGATGCATCTGCCGACATCGCTCGATGGATTCCAAGCACTGCCGCAGGTACTGCCGCACGTTGTAGCTGACGATGACAATCGTGACATCAACAGTCTCCATCGCTTAGAGCTTTCCCAGCAGTGCGAGCAGTTTCAGCTTCCAAACGATCCATGCGGCCTCGTAGATAATCGAGCGGCTCATTTTCGAGACACCATTGGTGCGGTCAATGAAGATGATGCTCAGCTCTTCGATCCGCGCGCCGAGCTTCCAGGCGCGGAAGTTCATTTCGATCTGGAATGCGTAGCCGTTCGATGCAATTGCGCTCAAGTCAATTCGGCGCAGCAGTTCTGCTCGAAATGCCTTGAAGCCTCCGGTTGCATCGCGAATCGGCATCCCCGTCACAATCCGCGTATAGACGTTCGCTGCATAGCTGAGCAACAGACGCCGCATCGGCCAATTGACGACGTTCACCCCGCTGATGTACCGCGAGCCAATCGCCACATCAGCATGCTCGAGCGCTGCAATCAAGCGAGGCAGATCCTCAGGGTTATGCGAAAAGTCGGCGTCCATCTGGCAAATGATGTGATACCCGCGCTCGAGCGCCCAGCGAAATCCTGCGCAGTAGGCAGTTCCGGGTCCCAGCTTCCCTTCGCGCTCCAAAAGGTGAATGTGCGCATCATCGCGTGCCATCGAGCGGACAAGCTCTGCGGTCCCATCCGGCGAATGGTCGTCAACGACTAAAACATCCAAGCTCGGCAGCACACGCCGGAGC
>BEHW01000009.1 GCA_002898675.1 bacterium HR20 | reverse complement strand
CATCATCGGCTCCTACGCAATCCCGTGCCCGCGGAGCATCACACCGATTGTCCGCACAATGATCTCGAAATCCAGCCGCAGCGACATGTTCTCGATGTAGTAGAAATCGTCCCGCAGCCGCGAGCGAATCTCTTGGATCATGTCTGGCAACTCCTGCCGACCGCATCGAACCTGGTTCCACCCCGTGATGCCAGGCCGGACAATGTGCCGGCGGTTGTAATACGGCACAGCACGAACAAATTGCTCGACAAGGACCACTTGTTCCGGGCGTGGTCCGACCAAGCTCATATCACCACGGAGCACGTTCCACAGCTGCGGGATTTCGTCAATGTGTGTGCGCCGCAGAAAGTACCCCACTCGCGTCACTCGTGGGTCGTTGAGCTGCGTCCATGTGCCGTCCCAGCGTCCGTGTGTCATCGAGCGAAACTTGTAGAGTTTGAAGGGACGGTTGCCCTTCCCGACGCGATACTGTGTAAAGAGCACCGGGCCCGGAGAATCGAGCTTGATCGCCAGCGCAATCAAGAGCCACACGGGCATCCCAACGACCAGCACTGTCGCGCTGACGACGATATCCACTGCACGTTTGACCAACGCTTGCCAGGGTGCGAGTAAATGCGGCGAAATCTCGATGAGCGGCACTCCGTAGAGCGAAAGCGTCCGCACAGACCCCATCACGACGTGGTAGAGATCTGGCACGATCATCGTTTGCAGCCCGTGCTCAGAAGCAGCGGTGATGAGCTCGAGCACAGCGTCTGCATCAGCAGAAGCGAACGCGAAGATGCACGCATCGAACTGCCCTTCCGCAAACAGTCGCGCCGCATCCGAACGCCCACCGACGATTGGAACGTTGGCAATTTGTTCTGCTATTGCCCCATCGGACACAAGCGCTGCCACGATCACGTAGCCAGAGCTGGAGGTGCGGTCATACTGGGCAAGGAAGCTCGCAATTCCTTCACGATCGCCGACAATCAGCGTCGGGAAAACAATCATCCCCTGTGACCGCAGCCGCCACTGCACATGCCGCACCCACGAACGCAATGCGATGACGACAACAGCCAACAGCAGCGCGTAGAAAATCAACTTGTAGCTGAACCACCCGCTATCGAGCAGTATTGCCAGCACGGGGATTGCAACGCCGACTGCAACTGCTTTGAGCACCGTGTATGCTTCCTCGAACGGGGAACGGACAAGCCAGTTCCGGTAGAGCCCTGCCAGCCAGAACACGAGGATCCAATAGACAACACTTGCCACGAGCACGCTGGCGAAAAACTCTGGCGAACGCACCGCTGGATGAAAGCTACTCTCGCGCAAGCGGAGAACGTAGAACACCCCCATCGTCACGACGATGGCAACGACATCGGCAGCCAACTGCCAAAGCACGGCGTTCGCTATGATTGCCTGTACACCCCGCCGCCGGCGCAGCGCGCGGAGTGGTCTCTGCTCAGTGCGTTCGATGCGTTGCAGCGTAGGCATCAACGAGTCCGCAAGAAGGTGATGAGCGACAGTATCGAGAGTACCAATCCCGATAGCCCGCCTGCAATGCCAATGTACGCACTCAAACGCTGGAGCTTCGTTCCAAGCGGTTCGTCGGGTGGATGGGGAACGTAGATTCGGTCACCAGGCTCGACGGTTGTTTCATCGAGCGGTACCCAAAGGCCGTTGCGCCCCTTGATGATGCGCTCGCGGCCGCGATCGGCAAGCTCGGTTCGCCCACCTGCACGCGCAATGTAGTACTCGGCATCTTTCCCTGGGGCATATTCGACAAATCCTGCCTTTGCCACCTGACCATAGACGAAGACTGTCTGCGGTGAGGGCGGCACAACAATGACATCCCCATCGGCAAGGGCAACGTTATCCTCCTGGCTTCCACGCTCAAAGCAGGCGCGAAAGTCGCACGCAACAAGCGGACGCAGGGCCAGCTCGTCAATGAAAAAGCGGAGTGTGTCTTCGGGGATGAGGTTGCTGTACTGCAATCGGCGCAGTCGTTCCACATACGGGTTTGGCGAGACGAGTTTACTGCCACCATCTTGGTCCCGACGGAGTATGTACGCCAGCCCAAGAGCTGCACGATCGGTGAAGCCACCTGCTTCTTCGATGACTTCGCGTAAGCGAGTTTTCCACTGCACGATTGGATATGCACCTGGGCGCTGCACCTCTCCGATGATACGAACGCTTCCGGTATTTGAGACCGACGGTCGCACACGTTCGACAAGGACCACGGCCCCTGGCAGCAGTTCCCTATCCTCCGACAGTAGGTTCATCTGCGCATCAGCACGGACCGGGATTCGCTCGCCACCCTGTACAAGCCAGATCGCCCCGCTCTCCGGAAGCAGCCCAACACCCAGCTTGAGCAAAAATGAAAGGCGATCACCTGCGCGATAGGCTGTCGTCCGTGGACGCGCCACTGCGCCTTGAATCGTAATTCGCGGTTGGTCGAGCACCTGCTCACGGGGAACGATGACGACATCACCCTCCCGCACGTAGGGATTCGCCGAACTGTCCGGCTGCAACAATGCCAGTTCGCCATCAACGACTTCAGAGCTGCCATCGCTATGCCGCACGACAATTGAGCGGAGCGATGCTGGCGGCAGAAACTCATAATCCCGCCAGAGGAGCTGTTCATCCCGCGTCAGATCGGCAATCTGACCGAATGCCCGTTGCACCGTACGCTGCAGTTCCGGCTCGGTCCGTTGCTGCGGCGTGTTGCCTTGCATCGCAAGCCGAAGCAGCGTCATCAGGCGCATGGAAGCTGGCACAGTGTACACTCCGGGAAAGAGCACATTCCCCTGCACCGTCACGTACACCGATCGTGAACGCCGAAGCCCGATGTAGACTGGAATATTCGGCGTACGCTGCCGGTAGAGCCGAGCGATCGTATCGCGCACTGCATCGAGCGTCATCCCTGCAACGGAGATCATCCCAATGCGCGGCACAAGAACCAAGTTTTCAGGTGTAACTGTTGCGTAGTCTTCCTGCGCGAGTGCGTCGAGCCGCTGGATGACAAGCACGTCCCCTGGCCCAACGTGGTACTGCGATGCTCGTACGACGTTGTCACTCGGTGTTTGTTCACCGCGGAGTTGCGATTCGGTCTGCTGGCGCTGAAGCTGCGGCGACAGTGGGCTGAGGTCTGTAGTCGGGAATCCTGCAACCTGTGCCGAGACACTCGCCACAAAAACGCTGGTGAGGAAGCCGAGAAGGCTACTGCGCACAATACACTTGCTTGGTTGTTGGACGAAACGCGCAAAAATATCCAGCAGCACTCAGCGGAAGCCGCTACACATGGAGGATTTGCTCGGCGATGATGCCTGCAATGCGTTCAGCGGCATGACCATCCCAGAGCGGAGGTATGGTATGCTTTGCTGGAGGTGCAGCAAGAACTTGCTCAATTGCCGATCGAATACGCTCTCGCTCAGGTGGCACGAGCAGATTTGTGCCACATTCGATCGTGCTCGGCCGCTCCGTAGTCGTTCGGAGCGTAAGACACGGCACACCGAGCACAGTTGTTTCCTCTTGGATTCCACCGGAATCGGTCAGCACGAACGCTGCACTGCGCACAAGCGCAATGAAGCGGATGTACCGCTCTGGCTCGATAAGACGTAGCTGTGGTGCACTGCGAAGAATCTGCTCAAGCCCAAAGCGAAGGATATTCTGCCGCGTCCGCGGATGGATCGGAAATACAACTGGCATCGTCGAGGAAAGTTCGGCAAGCACTTCCAGCAACATTCCAAGTTGCTCGGCCTCATCAACGTTGCTGGGACGGTGGAGTGTGACCACTGCATACCGTCTCGGCTCTAAGCCAAGCTCTTCGACAACCCGACAGCGCTCGATGGCGGGCATGGCAGCAAGCAGCGAATCAATCATCGTATTGCCGACCAGGAAGACGCGGTCCGAGCGGGCACCTTCGCGATGGAGATTATCCACTCCACTCTGTTCAGTGCAGAAGAGCCAATCGCAGATTGCATCGGTTGCGATACGGTTGATTTCCTCCGGCATTGTGCGATCGAAACTGCGAAGACCAGCTTCGACGTGAGCCGTTTCAATGCCGAGTTTGACGGCGGTGAGTGTACATGCGATCGTCGAGTTGACATCGCCGACGACGATCACGAGATCAGGATGCCACTGGAGGCACACCGGCTCGAAGGCAAGCATAATCCGGGCGGTTTGTTCAGCGTGGCTGCCACTGCCGACGCCCAAGTAAAACTGAGGGTCGCACAGCTGGAGGTCTTCGAAAAATGCTTGGCTCATTGCGTAGTCGTAATGCTGGCCGGTGTGGCAGATCGCGTGCTCAATGCGATCTGCATAAAGCTCCATCGCTCGCGCGATGGGAGCGACCTTCATGAAATTCGGTCGCGCTCCAACGACGGAGAGAACACGTCGCTTCACCTGTCACCCCAGCGATAGAACAACCCCAGACGGAGCGGAAGGAGCAGCCCTACTTGGTCACCTGCAAGGCACTCAGCTTCGACAGCCCATTCAACGTGCTGCGCAACCATGCCCCGCACACCAATGCCCCAGAAAACAGCGAACGATGGGCGACGTTGCCATTGGAGCGGTGAGGCCGTATCCCACTCGACCGTCCGCGCATAGCGCTCGCCGAACGAGGCGCCGCCACCGAGCCGCAGATATGGTGCAGTCCCACCAGAGGCATACCACACAAGTGATCCTCGCAGAATCCAGCCGCGGTAGTCGTCGAGCAACTCAGTTGATGTTGCAGTGGGACGGACGTATTCGGCACCAAGGGTGATGCTGAGCGGGACCTCGAAGAGGACCGAGGTCGTCGGGAGCTTGAGCGTTGCTTCAACTGCTGCGCTTGCACCGCGCCAGAGTCCATCGTTGAACAGTCGAGGTGCCGCAGGTGCGCTCCCGGCCCAGATGCCAATGCTTCCCTCAGTGGCAATAGCGATTGTAGGAACAAGCAGTAGCAGCAACGTCCGCACGCAGCCTATTGCTCGACGGTGCGACCGTTCTGCATGCGCTGGAGACGCTCCAGGTACCGTTCGATCAGCTGCTCGTAGTCTTTGGTGTACCCCAACTGAGTGTTGCGGAGCATATCGCGGTAGCGTTGGAGCTGCTCGAGCGCTTTCAGCCGCAGTTCTGACGGGCTTTCGCGAACGACGTCTTCCCCCGGCCGGGACTGGCGAGTTTTCTCGTAATCGCGCTCGTGCATCGAACGGGTTGCATCGAGCAACCGCGAAAGAATTCTGTCGAGTCGGCGGCGAGTTTCCGATGTGATGTTGCCGCTCTGCATATCGGCGAGGACCTCCTTCATGTCTTGCCGAATGCGGTCGAGATCGCCGAGTGCTTTTCGCGCACCGGACTGCTTTTCTTCGAGTTGCAGTTCTTCGAGTGACTTCATCACGCGTCCTTGTTGTGCTGCGATGCGTCCAAGCTGTTCCCGTTGTTCCTGGGAGAGCTGCCCCTGGGCGCCGAGTTGCTCCATCGCGTTGTTGATTTGCTGCTGCATGCCGGCAGCTTCCATTAGGCGCTGCATGAATCCGGCGCCGGGCTGCATTCCTCCGGGGCGCATCTGGGGGCTCTCTCCTTGTCCTTCGCCTTCGCCGGGGTTGTTGCCATTCATCTGCTCGAGCAGTGCTTGCATCTGATTCATCGCGCGGTTGATCGAACCCATCGCCGATTGCTGCATTTGGCATGCACCGTAGGAATTGCGCTGTTCAAGCGTGCGCTGCGCTTCCTGCATCTGTCGGAGAGCCTGCCCAAGTTCGCGGGCCATCTCTGGCGGCATTGCAGTTGTCCGCTGCGAGAGCGCATCGAGTCGCCGCGCCAGGTTCATCAGCTGCTCGCGGAGCTGCTGTTGCCGCTGCATGGCGCGGTTCATCATCGCCGAATTGGGATCGAGCTGCTGCGTTTCTTTTGCCAGTTCCTCCTGCTCTTTGGACAGATCAGCCAGGTCCTGGAAGGCTTGTTGCATCTGGCGTGCCAGCTCGCGCATTTCGTTTTTGCGCATTTCCTGCCGTGCGCGCTTCATCGCGTTGGCGAACTGCTGCATGCGCTGCGCCGAGCGCTGCATCGTTTGCCGCGCACGGTCGAAGTCGCCTTGCTCAAGTGCGTGCTGGCTTTGCTCCATCGAGCGATCGGATAGCTCTTGCTGGAGCTGCTCGGCAGCCTGGCGAAGTTGCTCTTGGACGTTCTGCCGCTGGTCGAGCCGCGCCTGACGCGCTAATTCTTCGAGGGAGCGGAATTCCTCCTGCAGGCGGCGAAGTTCATCGGCCAAGCGCTGCTGTTGCTCGGCGAGCTGTTTCCGCTGCTCCTGGTTTGCTGGGTTGGAATTCTGCGCTTGCGTTTCTAACTGGCGCTGCTGCTGCTCGAGCTGCTCTGCGCGACGCTGAAGTTCGTCCATCTTCTGCTGCGCTTGGATGCGTTTGAGTAGCTCGATTGCACGCTCGACATTCTTGCGGAACTGCTCTTCGTCGAAACGAAAGTTGCGCATCGCACGCTCGACATCCTGCGGCGATAGTTGCTGGAGCGCTCGCTGCATCTGTTCGATGGCGCGGCGGAGTTCTTCCGAATTGATTTGCTGGAGCAGTTTCTGCAGCTCAAGGTACTTCTGGAGCGTTTCGGGAGAAATTGCTGTGTGCTCGTTGAGCAGCCTGGTCATCTCCTCGAGCTGCTGTTGGGCTTGCTGGAGCTTCCGCTGGAGCTGCTCCTGCTGACGGAGCGCGTTCTCGAGGGATTTTTCGTTCTGCCAGCTTGGCTGTTGCTGTTTGAGAAACTCGCGCTGGAGCTCCTCCATCGAGCGAGCCAGCTCTTCTGCTTTCCGTTTGACTTCTTCCAAGTCCCGCTGCGTCGAACGCTGCGCTTGCTGCGCCTGACGGAAAACCTCATCGAGCGATGGCAGGCGAACCTGGAGCGTCGTCGTGCGGGCACTCTTCGGGCCGGAGACGACGTCGTTGTCGAACACTTCGACGTAGAACTCGTAGCGATCCTCAGGGGAAATCCCCAGCAGATTGAGGTTCCACGTGTACGGCACTTCGAGCGTAGTGCTCGCAAGCGTTGGGAGTGGAATCTCCGTTGCGCGCCACTGGCGCTCTGGCTCTGCATAGCGAGAGTGAACCAAGCGCGAACGCAGCACGAGCCGTTAAAAGCCGTAATCATCGGTGATCGCGACTTTGATCGGCAGCAGTGCATCGCGGCCAACGGTAGCATCTCCGCGCGGCTCAATGAGCGCAATAGTCGGGGATGCGTCGCGTTCGACACGGAGAGTGTATCGCACTGGATCAGGGGTGCGTCCTCCGTTGCTATCCTCTAGTTCGATCCAACAGGTGCCGTTGCGCACCAGCTGCATGCGTCCGCTTGCGCGGTCCTGATCTACGTTGAGCGGAATGCGAAGTGTGTCCCGCACGGCAGCAGAATCTCCTGCAGGAACGAATACAACAGCAGCTCGCACAATTGTCTTGTTGGCAAGGATGCGGAAGAACGCTTGCGAACCACGCAGCGCAACGATATCGGCATTTGTTTCGTCCAGCTCGAGCGGCGAGCGTCCGCTATAGCGCGGCTGTTCGACACGGAGCTGGAACGAGCGTACCATCGGGTAATCGCTCACCGTGATACGGCCGACGTTGGAGCGAACCAGTTCGTCGTACCACGCAGCAGCAGCGTAGAACTCGATGCTACTTTTGAGGGTGGAGAGCTCCAGTACGTAGCGTCCGATACTATCGCGGCGCGGTGAGAAGACATCCGGCTGCGCCTGCTGCTGCTGACGCACGAAGAGTTTTGGCTCAGCAGGCTCGATGCCTGCAACGTGGACCGTGATACGAACGGATGTATTGCGAAGAACATCGGCTGCGGCTGGTTCTACTCGGAGCGAAAACGGCGGCGGGGGAAGAAAGCGCTCGTTCCAATGCAGAATGCGATACGCAGCATCCCGCAGCGGCGCAATACCGAGCAGAATTCCTGACCCAACCACAGCTGCGGCAAGCCACAGCATAAGCCACCGGCGACGCTGCCGCTCGATGATGACATCGAACCGCCGCCCGACGACGGCGCGCTCGACCTCTGCAAAGGCTGCGTGGGCAAGCTCAGCCGAACCAGCAACTGCAGTTCCCGGGGCAACAAGCTGGAGTGCGTTGAGCAAACGGTCGCGGATGTCGGGATAGGCAGCTCCTACGCGCAGCGCAATCTGCTCGAGCGTGGGGCGCTGAGGAGAGAACATTCGCTCCCAAAGCGTCCGAAGCGGGAAGGCAACAGCAGCAACTCCAACGCCTGCCATCCAGAGCACCGCCAACGCCGTCCGGAACGGAATTCCACCGTGGGCTACCATCTCGATTGCCGAAAGAAGCAATCCCAGACCCACTCCAATAGCAACAGCTGCAGCAAGTGACCCCAGGACGAGCACGACCGTTTCCTTCCGGCGCGCTGATCGAAGGCGTGCGATGATGCGACTATATGCGTCCATTGGCATCATGGTAGTGCGTTACGTTGGCCGAGAGCATACACGACGATGTTCGTCCCGAACTTGAGCGCAGCTTCACGCTTTTCGGGAGGATCGTGGTGGACGTCGGGATCGACCCACCCATCGCTGGGATTCGATTCGTAGGTGTAGAGCACGCAGAGACGGTCGCCGATGAAGAGCCCAAAGCCTTGGGGTGGTTTGCCGTCGTGCTCATGGATTTTCGGTGGACCGTAGGGGAAGTGAAAGTGGCAGTGGTAGATGGGATGGGAAAACGGCAGCTCGATGAACTCTTGGTCGGGGAAGACTTTTTTCATTTCGCGGCGGATTGCGCTGTCGAGGCCATAGTCGTCATCAATGTAGAGAAACCCGCCACTTTCCAAGTAGGCTCGTAATCGGCGGGCCTCAGATGGACTAAAGTTCACGTTCCCATGGCCAGTTAGGAAGAGCATCGGGTAGAGGAAAATGTTGTCGCTGGCGATGTCCACGTATTCGTAGCGTGGCTCGACGGGAATGTTCGTGTTCTGGCGGACGTACTGCAGCAGGTTTACCTCAGCTGAAGGGTCGTTGTACCAATCGCCGCCGCCACTGTACTTGAGCCGTCCGATGCGGAAGCTACTCGACGGCTGCTGGTCCTGACTAATGCCTGGGACCTGCGCAGCAGCACTGATTGCGGCAAGGAGAGCAACTGCAGCTACTGAGAGCACGCGCATTGGCTTGTGTGCTGGAGATGTTCGCTGTTCGACGTGCTGCGCCAAGTAACGATGAGCAGCTTTTTTTGTTGCTCTTCCAACCATGGCAGGCCGCGCAAGCGGAGCGGTCGTTCCACGATCGAAGCATCGGGGAACGCGCGCTGGGCTTGCTCGATTTCATCGGATAGGTCGCCGCCTTTGAAGAAAAGATGCATCCCACTCGGCTCGAGGAGTGGGCGCGTCCACTCGAGCAGTGTCCGCGTTTCGGCGACGGCACGCGCCAAGATCACATCGAATGCGCCGCGGAACGAAGGCTTCTGGTCAGCCAGTTGCTCCACACGCGCGCAGATTGCTTGGCTGAAGCGGTGCCCGGTGTGCTGCGCGAGCATCTCGGTTGTGCGGAGTTTTTTCCGCACCGAATCCACAAAGACCATCCGCAAATCCGGCCGTGCGATGATGAGCGGGATGCCCGGCAGCCCCCCGCCGGTGCCAACGTCCATACACCGGGCTTTCGGTGGTAGCTCCACGGCTGCAAGGAGTGCCAGCGAGTGCAGGATATGCCGTTCCCAGAGATGCTCGATGTCCTTCCGCGAGACGAGGTTGATCCGCTCGTTCCAATACCGAAGTTCACGTTCGTACCGCTCCAATGCGCGAAGTTGCTCGCGATCGAGCACAATACCATTTGCCGAACAAATCGTCCAAACCGCTGCCAGGTCCACGAACGTGTCTATGGTAAGTTTGCAAGCCGAACAAAAATACACGGCTGCAATGAGCCAACGCCCGGAACCGATTTTCTCTGTCATCATCCCAACCTACAACCGCGCGTGGTGCATCGAGCGCGCAATTGAATCTGTCCTGCAGCAAACCGAGCAGCGCTGGGAACTCATCATCGTGGACGATGGCAGCAGTGATCGCACTGCGGAGATCGTCCGCCCCTTGGTACTCCGCGACGAACGCATTCGGCTCGTTGTGCAGTCCAACCGCGGCACCGGTGCTGCCCGCCAGACAGGTGTTCGACTGGCGGAGGGAGAGTTTGTAACCTTCCTCGACTCGGACGACCAATACCTGCCCGAGCACTTAGAGGTGCGGTCGCGGTACATCGTCGAGCATCCGGCAGTGGATTTTTTCCACGGCGGCGTCATCGTTGATGGCTCCCCGATGGTTCCAGATCGGCATAATCCTGCGCAACGGATTTCCATCGAGCAGTGCGCTGTCGGAGGAACGTTCGTCATCCGACGCTCGATTGCGACTGCGCTTGGATTTGCGCCGCTCCGCTTCGCCGATGACGCAGATTTCTTCGAACGTGCCATGGCCGCCGGCATTCGGATGCTCCGTGTTCGAGAAGCGACATACCGCTACAATCGCACCAGCCCTGATTCGCTCTGCAACCAGCTCGCGCAGAGTGGGAGTTTGCCGACCACCCACAACGTTCATACTAGCCATGAGTCAGCAGCATAGCGAGCTTCGCCCACGCCTTCCGGATAACGACGTTGTTTTTGTTGTCAAGAACCCGCATCGCCCGGGGATGCTGGGGCGTTTATGCACTGTCATCGGCGAAGAAGGCGGACTGATCGGCGATACGCGTGCCGTCTTCATCGGCCATGACCACATCATTCGGGAACTCACCGTCGCTGTCTATGATGCTCCACACCTGGGTGCGATCGAGCGCGCAATCCGCGAGCGAACCCAAGCGGAAATTCTCGAGATCAAAGATGTCGTCTTCGAGCAGCACCGCGGTGGGAAAATCGCCATCACCCGCACCAAGTCCGCAACTACCGTCGGCGAACTCCGGAACCTCTATACGCCTGGCGTTGCACGGGTGAGCAAAGCGATCCAGCACAATCCTGAGCTTGCGTACGACTACACGATGCTCGGCAACACCATCGGCATTTTCACCAACGGTACGCGGGTATTAGGGTTGGGCGACATCGGGCCACTCGCATCGCTGCCAGTGATGGAAGGCAAGGCGATGCTCTACCACCAATTCGTTGGACTGGGAGCGATGCCAATTCTGGTGGATACGCGCGATCCGGAAGAATTCGTCCGCATCGTCGAGCTAACCTCTGTCGGATTTGCAGGGGTTCACCTGGAGGACATTCGTACCCCGGATTGTTTCTACATCGAGGATGAGCTTGTCGCGCGATTGAAAAAGCCAGTCATGCACGATGACCAGCACGGCACTGCAACAGTCCTGCTCGCCGCAGTGATCAACGCACTCAAGAAAGTCGGCCGCCTTGGCGACGATAAACTTGTCTTTGCGCAAATCGGGCTTGGTGCTGCCGGCTACGCGATTGCGCACCTGCTCCGAGAGTATGGGTTTACGGTCGTGGCATACGATCCAAACACCGAGGCTCACGCACGCGCAGCAAAAGTTGGTGTTGATATTGTCTCATTTGACGAAGCTGTGCGGGCAGACGTTGTGATCGCGACCACGGGGAAAGTCGGCCTGATCGAACCCTCGATGATTCGCCCTGGACAGATCATTTTTGCGCTGTCGAATCCAGTCCCGGAAATCTTTCCCGAAGATGCGCTCGCCGCTGGTGCGTCATTTGCTGCTGATGGGAAATCTGTCAACAATGCTCTTGCATTTCCAGGTTTATTCAAAGCAGCAATCGAGCTTCGGACTGAGGCGATAACAAGCGCAATGAAGATCGCCGCCGCCGAAGCAATTGCGGCACTGGCAGCACCAGACGAGCTTGTGCCCAGTCCGTTCAATCCTGCCGTTCATGCAAACGTCATCGCTCGCGTCAAAGCAACCGTCGAAGCAGCAAAACCAGTGGTGACTTGATGCCTACCCGTAGCGGGCCCGATGGTAGTTCAATGAATGATTGTTTGCTATATTTGTGCAAGAATTGTTCAACAATAGCGCTCTCAGCAAGCGATGCGTTGGTTCACATCAGTCGTCATTTTATTTCTGTGCCACGTCTGCATTGCTCAGCAGGGGGCAGAGAAACTTGTACTCACAGTCACTCCACAGCACCGTGCAAATTTCCGTGCATTTGAACAGTGGTTCGACTCACAGGAATCTCTCCAGCCCTACACGCAGCTGTTGGAGGCATACAGAGTAGCGTTCAACGCTGCCACTGTAAACGACGGTGTGCAGTATCGTCGCGCGATCTCGGTCATTGACTCGATTCTCACTGGCTTGCCAGTCTCTATCAAAAAATCTATCGGAGAATTTTTTACGAAACTGCAGCGCCCCGATTCATCCCCAATTGTGCCTCACGGTACCGCGGGAGGAAGTTGTGGTGCGAATTGCCTCTTTGGCACCTGTACTATTGAGTGCCCACAGGGAACAAAGCCAAAATGTTTCTGCCAATGGGGTGAGCCACACTGTGGGTGTGAGCCCTTCAATACCCCCTAACGCTGGTGTTATGAGGCGGCGATGTGCCAGAGTAAGACCAATGCGAACACGAACACAACCACAGCTCCAATCCGCCGCAATAGCATGATGTGTCGCAGCGAAAAGCGACTGTGGTTGCGCACGATCAGCCCGACGACAACCGCCAGCCACGCGAACGTCCCCCCGACAAAGCCGAGTGCCATCAGGAATTTCCCCCCAGTCGTGATCGTACCGCGGTGAGCAAGGAATGACAGAGCTGCAGCGAATGCCCCCGCAAGTGAGGGTAAGAAGGTTGGGTTGACAATGTTTGCTACTGCTGTCGCAGCTGCGGATACCACCGTGCCACGGACTGATTGCCCAAGTTCATCGCGGAGTTCCGACGAATGCCGTAGTACACTACTTCGCCCCAGACGCACTGCATAGGTTACTAGCGCAGCAACAACAGCAATCTCCCCCACAACCGCAAGCGCAGGATGGTTGGCGATCATTTGCGTGAGCAATTCCACCAGGGCGGACGAGGCAAATAGGACTCCCAGAGCGAGGACTCCATCGGCAAGCGATGCCCCCGCTGCTGCCGCAAGACCATGCCGCCACCGTCCCCGCAACGCCGACGCCATTACGGTTACTGCCACTGGTCCTGGCGGTAGCGCCAGCACAAATCCAATCAGCCCGCCGAGCAGAAGTGAAAGCACAATTACCAGGATGCAACTCGTTGTACTACGCAAATATCGCGATGCACACGCCTGTACACTGAGCTGTCGGACTAATTCCGATATTTGCGTCGAGTGTCCATCTGCAGCTATGGAATCATCCGCATCCACAACTATAAGCGTCCGCTCACCAGCAGGATCGCCATCGGCTATCGCTGCGTTGATTGTCGAGGGCGATCCCTTGCTCCGTGATGCACTCGAGCTCCACTTCCGCGCGCACCCGACGATCGGGATCGTTGTCGTCGGTACACAAGAGCTGGCAACCAGGGAGCTCGAGCAGTCGCAGTTTGACGTCGTCGTGCTCGATTCCACCACTCCTTCGTGGATGGACACCATTAGCGCAGTCCGCCGGCTGAGCACACCACCTACCCTTGTTGTCACAGTTCCTCTGGCAGAAGCATCATTGCTTGAGCAACTCCCCCTGAACTTCGGTGTGCTTGCACTGACAAAGCCAACACCAATGGTCGTGCTCGAACGTACAATCGAATGCGCTGCAGCGTACCATCGGCTCAGGAAGCATCACCAAGAGAACAAACAGCTCGAAGGGAACTACCTGAGCATGCTCGAACAGCTTCAACACACCAACCAGCAACTCCAGCAACGCCAGGAGCGTCTCAGTCAGCGCTTTCAGATCGCTATTCACGACCTGCAAAATCCGCTTGCGAACCTTCTGGCATTGCTCGGTGAACTCCACAGTCGGAGCAACGAGCTTCCTGCCTGGATCCGCGAGACCATCGAGCTGAGCGTCCAGTCTGTGCAGCTCTTGCAAGCGCTCGTGGAGGATATGCTGAACCTTTTCCACGTGGACAGCACAGAAACAATCACCACCAACCCAGTGGACGTTGCGCAGCTTGTGCGCACAGTCGCTCGGCGGTTTACCCCGCTCGCTGATCGGAAAAACATCTGGATCAACGTGCTGACCTCTCCCAAGCTCCCATCAGTGCCTGCCGATGAATCGCTCCTTGCAAAAGCGCTCGACAACCTGGTCAGTAACGCCATCAAGTACACTCCGCCGGGCGGCGCAGTGACGATCGAAGTTGAAGCCGATCGCGACTGGCTCCGTCTCCGCGTTCGCGATACTGGTCTTGGCATGACGGAGGACGACCTTGCCCATGCATTCGAGGAATTCCGAAAGCTTTCGGCACGGCCAACCGGCGGTGAACCAAGCACTGGCTTAGGGCTTTGGATCGTTCGGCGAATTGCAGAGCTTCACGGAGGACGTGTCTTCGCGGAAAGTCCAGGCAAAGGGAAAGGCTCGGTCTTCACCCTGGTGCTCCCACTTCATCAGGAGAACAACGCCGGTACCTCCTGATGCAGCCGCTCATCATCCCCATTCACCCACGTACGCCGGAGCAACGCTATCTGGCAATCATCACCGAGCAGCTGCGGAGTGGCAGCCTCCTGCTCTACCCTTCGGATACAGGAATGGCATTCGGCTGCGCGCTCCGCAACAAAGCTGCAATCGAACGCATTCGCCGAATTCGGAACTTGGAGGAAACCAAGTACATGACGTTCCTGTGTCCGTCACTGTCGAACTTGGCTGAATATGCGCAGGTGAGTAACCGTGCGTACCGCATTATCCGTCGCCTTGTGCCTGGGCCTGTCACGTTCATTTTGCCGGCGACGAAAGCAGTGCCCTCGTATGCCCACGACCCGAAGCGCCGCACCGTTGGGATTCGCGTGCCAGCGGCTACAATTCCGCGCAGCATTCTGGAAGCGCTCGGCGAACCGCTCATTTCAATCACTGCCAAGCGCGACGAGGACGATACTGTTCTTCTCCCCGACCAAGCCCTTGAGGAGTTCGGTGCGTTCGTTGATTGTGCAGTGACAGTTCAGCATCATTCGTGGCACAGCCAGCCGCTCTTTGCAGGTCCTTCGACCGTGCTGGACTTGACTGGCGATGAACCCATCATCCTCCGCGAGGGTGCTGCAATCGAACATGTCGAGGAAGTGATCGCGCTCTTAGGATGAGGGAACGACCTCCCAGCCTTTGGTGTCGAGATACTTGGTGTCGAACGTCCCGGCGATGAAGTCGGGATTGTCCATCATTGCCCGATGGAATGGAATCGTCGTTGCAATGCCCTCGATGATGAATTCATCCAGTGCGCGGCGCATCTTGGCAATTGCCTCATTTCGAGTCGGTGCGAACGTTATGAGCTTGGCAATCATCGAGTCGTAGTACGGCGGGATGGTGTAGCCCTGGTAAATGTGCGAATCAATCCGCACCCCATGCCCACCAGGGAAGTGAAGCGAAGTAATCTGCCCCGGCGAGGGTCGCCAGCCGTGCCGCGGATCTTCAGCATTGATGCGGCATTCGATCGCGTGGAGCGCAGGCTCGCGTTCGGCAATGCTCAAGCGTTCGCCCATCGCAACCAGGATTTGCTCTTTGATCAAGTCCACACCAAGCGATTGCTCGGTGACAGGGTGCTCGACCTGGATGCGCGTGTTCATCTCCATGAAGTAGAAATTGCGGTACTTATCCACGAGGAACTCGATCGTCCCAGCACCGACGTAGCCAACTGCAGCAGCGCCACGTTTGGCAGCTTCCCCCATCTTCGAGCGGAGCTCTGGTGTCATGATTGGCGATGGTGCTTCCTCGATGAGTTTCTGGTGCCGCCGTTGAATCGAGCACTCCCGCTCGTTGAGGTGGATGACGTTCCCGTGCTGATAGCCAAAGACCTGGAACTCGATGTGGCGTGGCTCTTCGAGAAATTTTTCCAGGTACACGTCGGGATTGCCAAACGCAGCGTCGGCTTCGTTACGAGCGGTGATGAACGCTTGCTCGAGTTCCGCTTCGCTCTCGACGTAGCGCATGCCTTTCCCACCGCCACCTGCAACAGCCTTGAGCATGATGGGATAACCAATGTCGCGCGCCAACGCCGCAGCTTCTTTGTAACTGGAAACGACTCCCTCACTGCCTGGGATGACCGGCACTCCAGCAGCACGCATCGTTTCCTTTGCGACGGACTTATTCCCCATCGCAGCAATCTGCTCGGGCGTCGGACCGATGAAGGTAATGCCGTGGTCACGGCAAATTTCCGCGAAGGTTTCGTTCTCCGCTAAAAAGCCGTAGCCCGGATGGATCGCATCGGCGTTGGTGACTTCGGCAGCAGCGATGATGTGCGGAATCTTCAGGTACGATTCCTTGCTCGGTGGCGGTCCGATACAGACGGCTTCATCGGCGAAGCGAACGTGGAGCGATGTCTCATCGGCTTTGGAATAGACGGCGACCGTTTTGATCCCCAGCTCTTTGCAGGCACGGATGATGCGGAGGGCAATCTCGCCACGGTTGGCAATGAGCACTTTTCGGAACATCGTTCCTCCGTGAGGGTGAAATCAACACGCCGAATTGCTAATCGAGCGCAATCTCAAAGAGCGGCTGGTTGTACTCGACGGGTTGGCCATTTTCGACCAAAATCTTGACGACCGTTCCGCTGACATCGCTTTCGATTTCGTTCATCAGTTTCATCGCCTCGACGATGCAGAGCGTTTGCCCCGGGACGACATGATCGCCAACCTTGACAAATGGCTCGGCATCCGGCGCTGGCGCACGGTAGAACGTCCCGACAATTGGCGAAACGATCGTGTGTGTCCGCGCCGATGGCGCAGATGCCGCTGCGGGCAGTGGTTCCTGAGCCGCAGCAGCAGTTGGTGCCAGATTCGAAGGTGCTACAGGCTGCACCATCACTTGTGGAAGCGCAACTGGGGCATTATTGCTGCTTTCTGGACGCCGGGCAAGGCGGACGGTCACTCCCTCTTCCTCGATTGTCAGCTCGGTCAGCGTCGATTCATCAAACAGCTTCAGGAGACGGCGTAAGTAGTTGAGGTCCATCGTTCCGATTTCGAGGGTGTACGACAAGCGTAAGTTACGGCACTACTCTTTGACTCGCTCGACGTATTCGCCCGTGCGCGTGTCAATGCGGATGAGATCACCGGTGTTGACAAAGAGCGGAACGTCGATCGTAGCTCCTGTTTCCAGACGTGCTGGCTTGAGAACGTTCGAGGTCGTATCGCCCTTGAAGCCAGGCTCTGTGTACTCGACTCGTAGTGTAACATGTGGGGGCAGCTCCACCGAGAGCACTGTCTCTCCCTCGAACATCAGCTCTGCGTCCTGCCCTTCAGTCAAGAACCGTGCGGCATCGCCGACGACCGCAGCATCTACGGGGATTTGCTCGTAGGTATCTTTTTCCATGAAGACGTAGACCTCCCCATCGCGGTAGAGGAACTGGTAGGGACGCCGTTCGACGCGGACAAGATCAATTTCCTCGCCGGATCGAAAGCGATTCTCGAGCAGTTTGCCGCTCCGCACAACGCGCATTTTGACTTGGTAGAATGCGCGCAGATTCCCCGGTGTGCGATGCTCGGATTCGAGAACTTGGCAGAGCTCTCCGTTGAAACGGATGAAAATGCCTGGTCGCAAATCGGACGTTGTTGCCATAGGAATTGAAAAACGTGGGACACACCGAACGTACGCTGCACTCGACGAGAGTTCCCAACAGCGCATAACGATGAGGTCCCGGGCGGAATCGAACCGCCGTACGAGGTTTTGCAGACCTCTGCATAGCCACTATGCTACGGGACCAGCGGCGCAAAAATACAGCACAGCCTTCTGCCAACTATTGGAGCAAGCCGTTTTCGTCCTCCTCAAGCGGTGCGAAGGCTTGATCTACGTACGGGCACGCAACGAAGTGCGTTGGGCTGTGTTCTTCCAAGGCAGGGGTAAAATGAGCGCACTCCGGACGCGCAATCGGACAGCGCGTTCGGAAGCTGCAGCCGCTCGGCTTGTTGATTGGGGTGGGGATATCGCCTTCGAGCATAATTCGCTTCCGTCCCCGCTGCCGCGGGTCGCTTGCGGGTACAGCGCTCAAGAGCGCTTGGGTGTAGGGATGTTTCGGCGAAAAGTACACTTCGTCCTTGGTTCCGATTTCGACGATCGAGCCTAAGTACATGACCGCAATCCGATGCGAAATGTGATACACCACCGAGAGGTCATGCGCGATGAAAAGGTACGCGATTCCAAATTCGGCGCGAAGGTCTTCCATCAAGTTGATCACCTGGGCCTGGACGGAGACATCAAGCGCCGAGACAGGCTCGTCGCAGATAATCAGCTCTGGGTTCGTTGCCAGCGCACGAGCAATGCCAATGCGCTGCCGCTGACCACCGGAGAATTCGTGCGGATAGCGTTCTGCGTATTCCGGTTGCAGTCCGACCTTTTCGAGCAGCCATTCGACGCGCTCATTCCGCTCGCGCAGGCTCATATCGCGGCAGTGCAGATCAAGCGGCTCGCGGACGATGTCGCGCACCGAGAGCCTGCTGTTGAGCGATGAGTACGGGTCCTGGAAAATCATCGCGATCTTCCGCCGGTACGCTGTCATCTGCTTGGTTGAGAGCGAAAGCAGATCAACCGGTGCACCATCGTGTCGGTGGTAGATCACCGAACCTCGCAAGCGCACATCGGGCGAGGAATGTCGCAGGACGTTGACAATCGCACGCCCAACGGTTGTTTTCCCGCAGCCACTTTCGCCAACTAGTCCGAGTGTTTCGCCGCGATGGACGGTAAATGAAACGCCATCAACAGCTTTGATGTCGGCAACACGGCGCTGCAAGACGCCTGCATAGACGGGAAAGTACACGTGCAGATCCTTGACTTCCAGTAACACTGGTGCGCTCATACTGAGTGTGCAAGTGGTTGACCATCCAGAATGCGCGGCGACGGGAGCGTTGATTCTACCAGATGACAGCGGACGAAGTGGTCAGCGGTGATCTCGACCAAAGGCGGCTCTTCGGTAAAACAACGCTCAATTGCTACCGGACAGCGTGTGCAGAATTTGCACCCTCGCGGAAGGTTGAGAATGCTCGGGACATTGCCGGGAATTGCGACCAAACGCTTCCCGCGGTACTCCGGCAAATCCGGTCGTGGGATTGATGCCAGCAGCCCTTTCGTGTAAGGATGGAGCGGATTGCCGAAAAGCTCGAAGACATCGGCGATTTCTTGGACCTTGCCACCGTACATGACCATCACGCGATGGCACGTTTCCGCGACGACGGCAAGGTTATGCGTAATGAGGATGATTGCCGCATCCTGGCGCTGTTCCTTGAGTTCAATCATAAGCTCCAAGATCTGCGCCTGGATGGTCACATCGAGTGCTGTCGTCGGTTCATCGGCGATCAGCAAGCTCGGATTGCAGGCCAGCGCTATTGCGATCATCACGCGCTGCCGCATCCCACCGGAGAATTGATGCGGGTAGTCGCCGAGCCGTTTCTCCGCATCGGGGATGCCGACGCTTGTCAGCAGTTCCGCTGCACGAAAGCGCGCCTCTTCCTCTGAGAGCCCTTCGTGCGCCTGCAGGACTTCCGCGATCTGCATGCCTATGGTAAAAACCGGATTGAGGGAGGTCATCGGCTCTTGGAAGATCATCCCAATTTCTTTGCCACGGATTCGGTACATCTCCCGATAATCAAGCGCGGCAAGATTCTCGCCCTTGAACAGTATCTGCCCATCCACGATGCGCCCTGGCGGATCGGGGATGAGCTTCATGATCGAAAGTGCTGTCACAGACTTGCCCGAGCCGGACTCCCCGACGATCCCGAAGACTTCGCCGGGATAGACATCGAAGCTAACGCCGTCAACTGCCTTAGCCCAGCGACCCTCAATGTTGAAGTATGTCCGCAAGTTTCGAACTGAAAGTAACGGTTGCCTATCCATACTGCTCCGATGTGGTTGGACCTGTTCCATTTCTGCGCTACCGCAATCGGCTGAACGTTTTGGGGTCGAAGGCTTCGCGGACCGCCTCGCCGATGAAGACAACAAGCATCAGTGTCACAAAGAGTGCTCCCAGCGGCACAAGCACCAGCCACCAGTAGCCGTTTGTGAGGTTATCCATCCCAATGCTGACCATCTCGCCCCAACTCGGTGTCGGCGGTGCAAGACCGAACCCAAGAAAATCCAGGCTCACCAGTGACCCGATATCGCCAACAACTGCAAAGGGAAAGAACGTAATGATCGGCACCAGCGAGTTCGGCAGAATGTGGCGCAGGAGAATTCGCCACGTCGGGACACCGATCGAAATCGCTGCTGCGGTGTAATCGCGGGTCTTCTCGCGGTAGAACTGCGCTCGCATCTGCTGAGCAATCCCTAACCACGAAAAGATCACCAGTAGAAGCACCAGAACAAAAAAGCTCGGTCGAACAATCGAGACGACAATGATGATGAGAAACAGAAACGGCAGCGACCCCCAAATCTCCATGAATCGCTGCATCAACAGATCGAACCAGCGTCCAAAGTACCCCATCAGAGCACCGAGCGGCACACCGATTAGGTACGACAGAGTCGCCACAAGCAGTGCGAACGAAAATGAAATCTGGAAGCCATAGGCCATCCGCGCGAACACATCGCGGCCGCGGTCGTCGGTACCAAACAGCCGCAGCTCACCGAACGCGGTCCGGGACAGTGGCGGCATGAATGGTTCGTTCCCTTCGACGGAAATATCCTCGATCGGCCCGAATGGATACGGCGGCATGATGACGTAGTTGCCCTTGCCTTCCTGCTCATATTGCCGTTTGAGTGCGCGGTAGTTGCATTCGCTCTTGTTGCCCATCTGTCCAAGCTCTTCGCCTGCGATGAAGGGAGTGCCGCCGAGTTGCCCCACGATGGGGAGATCGAGCAAATCTCGAACCGCGGGGAAATAGGTCTTCCCGTTGAAGTGCACCACCAGTGCACGGTTGTTGACAAGCAGTGGAAGGAAAAACGAAACGATGTACGCAGCCAGCAGCACCAGGAGCGAATAGTACCCTCGCTTGAGCGAGCGGAACTTCCGCCAACGCCGCTGCTGAATCGAGAGAATCTCCTCGCTGCTTGATTGGGGAGCGCTGGATTGCTCCGCTGGTTGTGTGTGGACTTCTGCCATAGCCTACTTGAAGCGAATTCGTGGGTCAACAAGGGCCAATGCCAAATCCGACAGAATCGAGCCGATGAGCGTGACGACGACGCTAATCACCGTAAAGGCAAACACAATCGGGTAGTCGCGCGCAACGAGCGCTTCGAACGAGAGCTGCCCGATGCCTTGGATGTCGAAGACACGCTCAATCAGGTACGACCCGGCGAAGAAGATACCGATGACGTAGCCGATGTTCGCAGTGATGGGGATAATCGAATTGCGCATTGCGTGGAGCCAGATGACACGCTCTTCGCGAATACCCTTCGCGAACGCAGTGCGGATGTAGTCCTGCGAGAGCGTCTCGATCAGCGAGTTCTTCATGAGCATGGTCAGCAGCGCGAAGCTCCCGGCGGTGTAGGCAATCGTCGGCAGCACAAAGTGCCAGGCGCGATCCCAGATTTTTTCGAGCAGGCTAAAATCTGTGTAGAGCGGATCCTCAAAGCCACCGAGAGGAAAAATCGGGAAAAAGCGATCGGTCGCAAAGAGCACTAGAAGCACAGCACCAATCGCCCAACCAGGGATGGAGTACGTCATGAAGACTGCACTCGAGGTTGCAAAGTCGAACGGCGTGTTGTGGCGGAGCGCTTTCTGGACGCCTAAATAGACGCTGATCGCGTAGCTGAGCACGAAACTGATAATACCGAACTGAATCGAAACGGGCAATCGTTCTGCGATGAGCTCGATGACTGGCTTGCGAAAGCGGTAGGACCGACCGAAATCACCCGTCAAGATGCCGCTGTACGCCTCACGATAGACGCGGTATCGAACTTCCCCGGTCTCTTCGTCGCGTTCCTGGCGCCATTTCCAATCGCCAATCGGACGGGAAGGATCAGCTGCATTGCGGAGGACAAAACTCTCGCCCTCCTTGACCAGGATGAGCCGCTCATTGTCCCCGACCAGACGTGGCACTCCTGGCTTGATGCGGTAGGATTTTGCTTCGCGTTTCCAGACTCCGAGCCAGATGAGGTACCGCTGCCAAATCGGTTTATCGAAGCCATAGAAGCGTTTGAGCTCCTCGATTGCGTCTTTCGGCAACGCTTGCTCGCCAACCAGGCCTGCTCCCGCAGTTTCGCCACCACGCTTGAGCGCTTGAATTTGCTGCTCGAGCGGCCCGCCGGGAGCAAGCTGAACGATGAGGAAGACAACAAAGGTGCTTCCAAGGAACGTCGGAATCGTCAGCAGCAAACGGCGTATAAAGTACTCGACCATACCAGCCTTCGAATCGGTGAAACGGTGTCGGACTCAGAACTGAAACCCGTAGCGCGGATCGCGCGCGGCAAGCTCCTTCCAATAGCGCACCTCCACAATGCCTTTGGGACCGCCGAGGTCCTCTCCTTTCAGGATTGCACGCTGCAGCCGTGCAGCTTTTTCGGGATCATACCACCACGTCGCTGCAATCGTTGAATACACGTAGCTCAACTGCGCATAGCGCGGCAGTACGTATTCCGGCATGCCGAACTTATCCCAATAGGCGATCCGGAGGCCGCGTGGATTCCACGTGTACACGTTGAACCACATCTGCGCACAGATACTGTCAATCGCTCGAATAATCCGCACCTGATCGCGGAAGGCAAACGCTGTATCGTATGCAGCGATCAGCGCGTCAATCTCCTTGCTCTTGACGCCTTGGATGTTGTTGTTGTCGGTTTTATCAGCCAAGTCCGATCGCAGCGAGGTTTCTGGGTTGGGGATGAGGAGTCCGGAGTAGCCGAAGTAGAAAATCGTGAAGTTGCGTGCATCAATGTTTTTCAGGAGCGTCGTCCAGTCTTCGTACTTGAGCTGCAGGTCAATTCCTGCCTTGCGAAGCTCTTGTTGGTACGGAGTAACGTACCGTGCCTGGGGCGGAGTAATCGAGAGCTCGATGCGGAATGGCTGACCGTTCTTTGTGCGAATGCCCTCCTGGTTGCGTTGGCTCCAGCCAGCTTCATCGAGCAAGCGATTCGCAAGCGCAGGATTGTACGTCACCTTCGGGTTGTTGGGGTTGGCGTAGACTTGCCCAGGATACTGTGTATCGTAGGGCTCATACTCTCCGAAGAGCAACTTTTCGATGATCTGCTCGCGTGGGAGCAAGTAAGCAAATGCCTTGCGGACTCTGATGTCGTCGAAGGGTGGCTTGCGCATGTTGAATGCATAGCCGCCCGTTCCCATCGGACCGTCGGTATAGACGCGCACGCGACGAATCCACCCAAGCCGAATGGGGTCGCTGGCAGTATCGCTAATCCACTTGAGCGTCGTAGCCATCGTGAAACGGAAGACATCGGCTTGTCCCTTCTTGAAGCGTTCGTACTCGACGATCGGGTTATCCGTAATCACTTCGTAGATGATGCGGTCGAAGTTCCCCGTATAGCGCGCCATCGGATAATCTTTCGCCCAGTAATCGTCGCGCCGAGTGAGCACGTACCGCTTTCCGAGCTTGACATCCTGTTCGAGGATGATGTATTCCCCACTTCCGGAGGGCATGTTATAGTTGTAGCGATCGAGAAATTCATCGCCGGTCAAATTCCCAATCTCAGCCGCGCAGAGAATCTGCATCGAGGCGGCAAAGTAGAGCAGGTTGCGAAAATTTTTCGTCTTGCATCGCACCCGGACAAGATACTTGCTGAGCACCTCCGGCTCTTCATACTTGCTGTAAACCACCTGCAAGGCAGGTTCGAGGATGCTCTCGTCCATCAGCAAGCGCCATGTGGCACGGACGTCTTCCGCCGTCACAGGTAGCCCATTGGAAAAGCGCGCGTTCGGATCTATCCGAAACGTAAAGGTCATCTTATCGTCGCTGATCTTCCAGTGCGAGGCGAGCGCGGGGATGAATTCTCGAGTGACCGGATGGGTCGAAAGCAGCGTCTCATACACGAAGCTGTTGATTTCGGAGTTGTACACAGTGTTGCTGTTTTGCCCGACCGGCCGAAATGTCGGAGGGAATTGATTCGAGATGATGTGAATTTCCCCACCGGTCCGTGCCCGTGGATCCCCGAAGAACTTCATCTCTTCCGGCTTCGGGGTGTAGGTGGTAAAGCCCAGCTTTTCTGCGATCAATTCAAAGCCAGCCCCACCAAGCGAATCTGGAACGGAGGGATCGGCACCGGGCGGAACGGTGTACTTTCTCCACAGCTCAACTTTGCTCGACATGCTCTGCTGTATCCCAGCGCGCCGTTGCGCTGGGCATCCGGTGAAGGTTAGCGCAATTGCGGCAAGCACAAGGACGCTTGCCATTCCCGTTCGTCTTCGCTCGAGTGCCATGCGTCGAGTGATTTGCAGTGGTTGATGCCTACTACGCAAAATAGGAAACCCGCAAGCATTGCTGATGCAACCAGCGTGTCTTTGCGCCGAGTCGAACTAACCTGCCGCGAAACGTTGGTCAAGAGCCAAGGAGGCTGGCCGCTTCGACGAGCGAACACTCGACCCCATCGAAGACCGCAACACGCGGCGAGCTGAGCCAGTCGCCGAGATTGATGTAGGTTCCGCGATGCTGCATGCACGAGTATTCCCGCACCGTCGGACGGTGCCGATGTCCCATGATGACGTAGTCGAAGCCGCGCTCACAGATCGCATGGCGGGCAAAGTCGGCTAAGCTGTCGCTTGTGCCGTCGTCGCGCTCGGAGGTGTAGTTGCGACTTTTCCGCGAGGAGAGCGCTGCCAGTGCAATGCCAATATCTGGATGGATCCACCGATAGAGCTTGTTCGCAAGCCGACTGCGCAGGAGCTTACGCAGGACAAGGTAGCCCCAATCTCCTGCGACTTTGCCATCGCCGTGCGCGATGTAAAAGCGCTTTTCTCCGAGCGTCCGCTCGATGTCATGCCAGTGGACTGGAATACCCAACTCCCGCTCGAAAAAATCTCGATGTCCGAAGTCATGGTTGCCGACGATATAGTCAATAGCAATGCCGTGGGAGCGCATCCGATCGAGCATCGCAAGTGTCCGGTAGAACTGCCGCGGGAGCACCGTTCGATATTCAAACCAGTAATCGAAGATGTCCCCAACGAGAAATAGCTGCGTTGCTTGTGGTGTTATTGCCTCCAGCACAGCGATGAGCAGCGATTCGCGCTGGCGCGTTTGCTCAAGCGTGCCGTAGCCTAAGTGGACATCGGAGAGAAAGTACACCATCACACTGCAACCGCAACATCGAGCCGCAATTCGACTGCATCCCCAAGCCAAGCGCGCACTCGATCGCCCTCGGCAAGCGGACCGACACCCTCAGGCGTTCCAGTGAAAACAACGTCGCCCGGCACAAGGATGAACCACCGAGAGAGGAACACAATCAGCTCTTCTACTGACCAGATCATCCGCCGTGGCGTGGCACGCTGCCGAACAGTCCCGTTGACCTCCAGACCGAACTCGACATCGCCAATCGCTGGGATTGCCTCAGCTGGCACCATACGCGAGATTGGCGCGCTCGTGGCAAAGCCTTTCGCCAACGCCCAGGGTAATCCATGCTTCTTGGCGTGTGTCTGGCGATCGCGCAACGTGACGTCAATGCCGACAGCGTAGCCAGCGATTGCACGATGCGCATCGTCGAGTGATGCATTGTGCAGTTCTGCGCCAATCACTGCGACGAGCTCGACTTCATGGTGTGCATTCGTTTCGTTCGGTGGAATTCGGATCGTCCCCCCATCGCTAATGGCAGACGTTGGAGGTTTGAGGAACACAACAGGCTCGCTTGGAAGCTCTGCGTTCATCTCGCGCGCGTGATCGGCATAGTTTCGTCCGATGCAGTAGATCGTTCCGAGCGGGAGCGACTGGCCTGAGAGCATCTCAAGGAGAAATCCAACCGGCATTGAACGGCGTCCGCGTTAGAGTGGTTTGAACTGTTCGAACGCTTGGCGGCAGTCGTTGCAATAGTAAATCGCCCGGCAAAGCGCAGGACCAAACGGACTCTGCAGCGTTGTGTTCGTGCTGCCGCAATTGGGGCACTTGGCATTGAGCAGAATTTCGGGTTCGAACTCACCATCGAATCGCGGTGGCGGCGCAAAGCCGAGCGATGCAAGCGCAGCCCGCCCTCGTTCAGTCATCCGGTTGGTGCTCCACGGTGTCGAGTAATCCACCACAACCTCCACGCGCTCGATGGGTAAGTCGGCAAGCCGCGTTCTGATGGCATCTTTGATCATTTCGAGCGCTGGGCAGCCGACAAACGTTGGGGTAATCGTGACGGTTATGCAGTCTGGGGTTACATCAAGTGCGGTTACAATCCCCATGTCCACGATGGAGAGCGCGGGAATTTCGGGATCGTGCACTTGCTCGAGCGCAGCCCACACCGCATCGGTTGTGATAACGTCCATCGCACGCATCTTACCACTCCGCCGAGGGGTCAATACGAAAGACTGCCGTCATCTCATCGAGCAGCGGCTGGAGGTGCTCAGTGTGGTAGCCGGAGCGCCCGCCATAGCATGGTTGGACGGAATCAAGGGGTGGTACGCGATATCCCGCCTCTTCGAGCAGCGGGATAATTTCATCGAGCCACCGCTGGCGAAGTTCCTCCTCGCCGGCAAAGATTCCGCTTGCGCGAAGTTCATCCTCGTACCGGCTTGGTTCGAAGATGCCGAGTGCATACGGGAAGAGCATCTCGAGCGCTGCCTGCATTCGTGCACGGCTTTCGTCGGTACCTTCGCGCCCGAGCAGACGCAACCACGTGCTTGCGTGGAAGGTGTGGTACTTGATCTCGCCACGCACTTTCTGCGCTAATGCTGCAAGTGGTGCAAACGAGCTTTGCTCGAGCAAGCGGTAGCGGTTGCGTTCGGCGTAATCGAAGAGCGCATGGCGCATGAGCGCAACGGCGTAGTCTTGCGTAGGCAGTTCGACCAGGTGGCAGCACCGAAACTGGCGCTCCTGCCGTGTGAAGGCAAGTGTATCCGGGTCGGGATGTCCCAGCTGGCCGAGCATGGTGTAGAGTGCCAGCGCGTGGCCGAGCTTATCCTGCGCGATGGAGGAAAACGCAATGTCCTCTTCCAGGATGGGGGCAAGCCCTGTCCACTCGCTATTGCGATGGCCGTAGATGAGCGCATCGTCGGCCATACGGAAGAGCAAATCTTCGAGCGCTGCGCGGTGTTCCATCATGAGCTGCTCGACGGTTGATCAGTGTCTTTCTGCTGAAGACGCTGCTTCCAGGCGAGAATTTTCTGCATGACCTTGTAGCCGCTTGCGTCACGGTAGGTTTTCTCCGGCGTGGTTGCAAAAAGATCCGCATCGTCCGGCGAGAAGGTGATGATCTCGCTGGATTTGACCACCCAGAGATTGACGCACTCGGAACGGCGGGCGTACTGCTCTTTGGCAAAGACCATCGCCAGTTCCGCATTCGGTGCGTGAATACTGCCGACGTGGATGTGGCGTGCACCGCTTTTGGCTTGGTGGAACACTTCGAACGTCTGAAGGTGGGTTCCTTCGGGTACGCCCTCGAACGCTGGCTGCTCTTGGGGAATTCCCAGTCGCTCTACCCGCGGATCGAGGGAGCGCAGCGTTACCGAATGACTCATCGTTGACGTTCAGTTCGTTCGACATGTTCAGCATCGTCGGTTACCATGACAGTGCGCTCGATGGAGATTGTGCCGCCGTACTTGGCGTTGTGCGCTGCTTGGAGCACTGGTGCAAAGTCTTTCCGATACTGTTCGTAGTGCTCGAGCGTTGGTGCGTAGTACTGGATGCAGTAGCGCACGTGTGCATCATCGGCAGGCTTGAGGACCCGCGCAACCATGACATGCTCGAACATTTCCGTGTTCATGACATCGCGAATGTGCTCGCGAAGCATCCACAGCCGCCATTCGTCCTCAATGGCGCGTGGAACGGTGCAGAGAACTTGGTAAATGACCATCGCAAGCGCAGCTGTAGGGTAGCCTGCGCAAAAATAGGAGCTGCTGGTGCAATACCTTGCGTGGGCGGACGCAGTAGCGGGTACTATGGCAGCTCGATGAGCGATACTTTTTTGAGTGCGCGTTCGGCAACGCTCTTGGGGAGGGGAGCGTAGTGCAAATCTGCGCAGTAGGCTTGTCCCTCCGTCAGTGCCCAGCGCAGGAAATCAACAAGTGCTTTCCCTTTGGCGCGATTACTCTGCTTGCGCGGGACAAGCAGCCAAGTAAATCCAGCAATCGGATACCCCCGTGGAGCATTGGTTATCGAAGCCCGCAAGTCTTCGGGGATACCTCCGAGCATGCTTTCGGCTGCCCGGGTAACCTCACTCAGCGAGGGGAGAATAAATTCCCCAGCGTAGTTCTTGATCGCCGCATATGGCAAGTTGTTCTGCTCAGCATAGGCAAGCTCAACGTATCCGATGCTGCCGGAGGTTTGCTTGATCTGCCCTGCAACGCCTTCGTTACCTTTTGCACCGAGTGTGCCTTTGGGCCAGCTTACCGACGTTCCCTGCCCATATCGCTGTTTCCAGTAGTTGCTGATCTTGCAGAGGTAGTCAGTGAAAATTGCTGTCGTACCACTGCCATCGCTGCGATGGACGACAACGATCGGCTTGGAAGGAAGGCTGACTCCTGGATTGATCGCTGCAATGCGCCGATCGTCCCAGCGCTTGATGACTCCCAGGAAAATGTCCGCCAATACATCTGGGGTAAGCTGCAGTGGTTTGGGGAGTGCAAGGTTGTACGCGATCACAACTGCACCGAGTGTTGTCGGAATGTGCAGGATATCAGTACCACGCTTTTGGCGTGCGAGTGCAAGCTGCTCGTCGGTCATTGGACCGTCACTGGCACCGAAATCTACCGTTCCATCGGTAATCTGCTTGATGCCCCCGCCAGAACCGATGGACTGGTAGTTGAACTGAATACCCGTTTTCTTTTTGTACACATCGAACCACTTCGAGTAGAGCACGTAGGGGAACGTCGCCCCCGCACCGTTCAACTGCAGTTGAGCAAGCAGGCTGCTCGAAAGGAAAATGCAAAGAGCACTCGCAAGGAGAAGTCGCATGGGACAGCAAAAAGTGACAAACCACACACGGCGCGAAACTAGCGATTTTCCTTGAGCGGAAAATGTTACGAATTGCTAACAGTCGCGGCAGCTTCTTCCCGGAGCACCTGGCGATCGGAAAATGGCCAACGCTCATCTCCAATGAGCTGGTACTCTTCGTGTCCTTTGCCTGCGACGACGATCCAATCGCCAGCCGCAGCCATTCCAACTGCCAGTGCAATTGCCGAGCGACGGTCCAGCTCTTCGATGAACGTTGCGCGGCGTTTTTCCGCTGGCACCAATTCAATGCCGGCGCGGATATCGGCAGCAATTTGTGCGGGATTCTCTCGGCGGGGATTGTCGTTGGTAATGATTGCGTAGTCGGCGTATCGCGCAGCGATTGCTCCCATCAGCGGACGTTTCGCGCGATCGCGCTCACCACCACACCCGAAGACACAGAACAATCGCGCAGTCGGCTCCATCGTTGCCCGGCATTGCTGAAGGACCCGCTCGAGCGCATCGGGGGTGTGTGCGTAGTCCACAACGGCATGTGCACCCGTAGGAAGCGCGATCTGCTCCATACGCCCTGGCGGGGCTTGCGCTGTCCGGAGTGCTTCCGCAAGACGTTCGAGCGAGTACCCACGCGCTGCCAGCAACACCAGCGCAAGCGACGCATTCTCGACGTTGAACCCACCAACCAGTGGTGTGCTGATCTCGACACTGCGACCATCTTCCCATTCCAACCGCCACTGCGTGCCACTCGCGGAGCGCTGCTCGGCAACGATCCGAACGTCTGCTTCGTACCCTCTTCCAACGCGGAGAACCGTTGCTTGCGTATCGGCAACCATGAACTGACTCCACTCGTTATCGGCGAAGACGACAGCAGGCACCCCAGCGGACAGCATATCGAAGAGTCGCTTCTTGGCACGCGCATAGTTTTCCATCGTGCGGTGGAAGTCGAGATGGTCTTGGGTCAGATTCGTAAAGATTGCCCCAGCAAACTGCGTCCCCTCGACGCGCCGCCACCAGAGCGCATGCGAGCTAACTTCCATGGCAACTGCAGTAGCTCCACGCGAGAGCATCCATGCGAACATCGCTGCAAGTTCGGGCGCTTCGGGTGTTGTATGGCGTGTCGGCTGGTGTTCATCGCCATAGCGAGCGCCGAGCGTGCCAATGACTCCCGATCGCTCCCCACATGCCGAAAGTAGGTGCGCAAGGATAGCTGTTGTGGTAGTCTTCCCATTGGTGCCGGTGACACCATAGACAGCCAGCTGTGCTGTCGGATTGCCAGAGAGCGCATGACTCCAGCGTGCCAGCGCGCCCAGCAGGTCATCGCAAAGGATGAACGTGCAATCAGATGGCAGCGCCGATGGCAGTCGGTCGGAGGCAACAACACGGCATCCCCGATCGTATGCATCGCGCAAGAAAGTGAGTCCATCGTGTTCTTTGCCGCGACGCGCAACGAAGAGCGTTCGCGCTGCTGCCTGCCGCGAATCGAGGACAATTCGTTCGATGATCTGAACGCGGTCGCCGATAACCTCACGCACTGGGAACACAGCGAGCAACTCTTCCAGCAAGCGCATTGGCCGATCGCCCAAGTAAGTTTGCGCGGCAAAACTACATGGCATCCACTGCATCAATGGAGACTCCTCCCCAGCGCGAGATGGGATTTCTCGACCACCTCGATGAGCTCCGACGCCGCATCATCAGCGGACTTGCGGGCATCGTGGTTGCATCCATCGGCGTGAGTTTCTTCATCAATGACATCGTCGAGCGCATTCTCCTTCGCCCTGCGGTCGAAGCAGGGTTGCGGTTGCAGAACTTGCGTCCATTTGGTCAAGCGTTCCTCTACTTCAAGCTCATTTTCATCTGTGGCTTCATCATTGGGTTCCCGTGGGTTCTGTGGAATTTGTGGCGCTTTGTTGCGCCAGGACTCTACGAACACGAGCGCCGCTGGGCACGGCAAATCACGGTATGGACAAGCATCTGCTTCCTTGCAGGCGTTGCGTTCGCATACTTCGGCATGATTCCCTCGATGATGGCATTTGCGAAAAGTTTTGGCTCGGCGCAGATCGAGAACATCATTGACGTCAACGAGTACTTGGGTTTCTTTGCAACGGTGATTTTAGCGTCAGGACTGATCTTTGAGCTTCCGATGATTATGTACGTCCTGGCGCGCGCTGGGATCGTTACACCGAAGTTCCTGAGTACCTATCGCCGCCATGCGATCATTGTGATTTTGATCATCGCTGCGGTGCTCACACCAACGCCCGATCCGATCAACCAGCTGTTTTTCGCTACTCCGCTCTACATCCTCTACGAACTGAGCATCGTCATCTCTAAATTCGCAGTGAAACGACGCGCTGTCGCCACCGGCGACCAACAATGAAACATCCGACCTTCGCACAACCGATCGAAGCGTACCTGGAGGAATTCAACCGCACCCTGCCGCAGCGCGTGCGATCGCAGGTGCCGCTGCTCAACTTGGTTGTCCGCTACCTCCTCCGTAGCCGCGGTAAGCAATTGCGGCCAATGCTCGTTTTCGCCAGTGCAGGAGCATGCGGCGCAATCACCGACCGAACGCACATCGGCGCAGCAATGGTGGAGCTCCTCCACACAGCAACGTTAGTCCACGACGACGTCGTTGATCAAGCGCCAATGCGCCGCGGCCTGGCAAGCATCAACGCGATTTGGAAGAACAAAGTCGCTGTGCTCGTCGGGGATTATCTGCTGGCGCAAGGGTTACTCCTTGCCGTCGAGCATGAGGAATTCGACTTCCTCCGAGTGACTGCGCAGGCCGTTCGACGCATGAGTGAGGGCGAACTGTTGCAGGTGCAACGCTCCCAGAAACGCAAGTTCGACGAGGAAACCTATCTCCGCATCATTCGGGATAAGACCGCTGCACTCCTTGCTGCCTGTTGCCAGATTGGTGCGCTCAGCGCAGGCGCTGACCACTCCACGCAGGAGCAACTGGCAGTGTTCGGCGAGCGCATTGGGTTGGCCTTTCAGATTCGCGACGACGTGCTCGACTACACCAGCCGCAGCACGATCCTTGGAAAACCAGCAGCGCACGATCTCCGCGAAGGCAAGGCGACACTCCCCCTGTTGCGCGCACTCGAGCAGGCTCCGCCATCAGAAGCACAAGCGATCGTCAGGCTACTGCAGTCGTCGGCGCGACGCAATGGCCATATCCAGCGCATCATCGCATTTGTGGAGCGCTACGGCGGCGTTGAAAGCGCCATGGCAACAGCACGCACGCTCGTCGAGGACGCAATTGCTGAACTCGACAGTCTGCCACCAACGGAATTTCGTGACATGCTCATCGCGATTGCACGCTACACTATCGAGCGAACCAAGTAGTCTTGAAATGCACTGTTCCACCACTACCGAACTGATGCCATGCGAACCGATATTGCCCAGAGCAGCTTCTTCCCACTCGGCAGTGACGAAGTCGTTCAGCAGCGCCTGTTCGTCCAAACCGTTTACGCCTGGATGACGGGCGGATTACTCGTTACAACACTGGCAGCGTGGGCAACGCTTTCTATCCCGGCCATCTTTGAGTTGAGCCTCTCGCTTCGCTGGGTCTTAGCAATTGCGATGATCGGACTGGTCATCTACCTTTCAGCACGCATCGAACAGATGACGCCCAGTACTGCAAAGGCACTCTTTCTGCTCTACTCGGTGCTTACTGGCAAGACGTTGGCGGTACTTTTTTACGTCTACACAGCCGAATCGCTGGCAACGGTCTTCCTCATCACATGCGGAACATTCGCAGCAACGGCACTCTACGGCTATACCACGAAACGTGACCTGAGCAGCGTCGGCAGTTTCATGTTCATGGGACTTATCGGTGTCATCCTTGCGTCGCTGGTCAACCTGTTCCTGCAGAGTTCAGCGCTGACATTTGCCACTTCGATCGTAGCGGTGTTGGTCTTCGTCGGTCTTACGGCCTACGACATGCAGCGAATCAAGGAGATGTATGCCATCGCTGCTCAAAATGAAGCGCGTGCGACCAACTATGCGATCATCGCAGCCCTTGCGTTGTACCTGGACTTCGTCAACCTCTTCCTGAACTTGCTGCGACTGCTCGGACGCCGACGCTGATGGCAACGGTCCACTTTACACTCCATGCACAGCGGTTGCTCGGAAGCGGCAAGACCAGCCAAGCAATCGCAGTGCTTGAAGAAGGGCTGAAAGAGTATCCGGACTATGCGACCGCCTATGCGCTCCTGGCACGGGCGTACTTGCAGTTGCAAGACATTCCTACAGCCTACGAG
>BEHW01000008.1 GCA_002898675.1 bacterium HR20 | reverse complement strand
GCTCAAGATGGGAACGTACGGGCTGATCCGATTCGATCTCGACTTTTTCCCTCAGTCGGCAATTGCCTTTGCGCCACTGCTCGGTACACTTGCAGTCATTGGCATCATCTACGGTGCACTGGTTGCGATGGTGCAGCCTGATATGAAAAAGCTCGTTGCGTATTCGTCCGTTAGTCACTTGGGCTTTGTCGTGCTCGGCATTGCCTCGATGACCAACGAAGGCATCCAGGGAGCGATCCTGCAAATGGTCAACCACGGACTTTCGACGGGAATGCTCTTCCTCTGTGTTGGCGTGCTCTACGAACGGCGCCATACCCGCGAGATTGCTGAGTACGGAGGAATTGCACGGGTCATGCCGCACTTTGCGGTGCTCTTTGCACTGGCGATGTTGGCATCGGTCGGGTTGCCCGGCCTCAACGGTTTTGTCGGCGAGTTCTTGACGTTGCTCGGTGGCTTCCGGTCGCCGTATCTCGATAGTTGGGCATACAGTATCATCGGCGCAACGGGGGTCATCTTTGCCGCTGTGTACCTGCTGTGGATGTTTCAGCGCGTCATGTATGGACCGCTTGCGAATCCTGCCAACGAAGGTCTCCGCGACCTTACTGCTCAAGAGCGATGGACGCTCATACCGATCGTCCTCTTGCTTGTGTGGATCGGTGTCTATCCTCGACCATTTCTGCGTGCTAGTGCTGCGAGCACAAGCGCGATTGTTGAGAAAGTGCTCAATCACTCTGTCCCGCAGAAAGTGACCGACGTGCACGTGCCACCTCCGGCTATTCGGAGCATTGATCAAACCGTGAAAGTCCCCACACTCACCGAACGCCCATGATGAACGAATGGCTTAGTGCATCGCCACTCCTTGTTGTTTCGCTGGCAGCGGTCGTCGCGCTGCTTGTGGATGCGCTCAATCCCCATAGTGAACGTGCAACGTACCGTTTTTCCCTAATGGCGCTTGGGATTGCGCTCATAGCGGCAATTGCGACTATCCCGTTCCGTGGGGTTGCCTTTAGTAGTATGCTTCGCACAGGCGGTGCGCCCGCAGTGCTCGATTGCGTCTTTGCAATTGGAGGGATTCTGACGGTTCTCGCAGCGCGGCCGTACATCGCAGCGCGCAATTTTGAGCACGATGAGTTCTACACGCTCGTGCTCTACTCCACCAGTGGAATGATGCTCATCGCCCATGCGCAGCACCTGTTAATCCTGTTCATCGGCATCGAGGTCATGTCACTGAGCTTCTACGTGCTGGCGGGATATTTCCGACAGACGGTTAGCTCGATTGAAGGAGCGCTCAAGTACTTTCTGCTCGGTGCGTTCGCGACAGGATTTTTTGTCTTTGGAATTGCATTGGTGTACAGTGCAACGGGGAGCCTCGAATTTAGCGGTATTAGTAAAGCAATCACAAGTCAGTCGCTTGTGCTGCCAGGGTTGCTGCCGATTGGCATTGCACTGATCATCGTGGGGCTTGGCTTCAAAGTGGCGGTGTTCCCCTTCCATCAATGGGCACCGGATGTGTACGACGGCGCACCGACGGTCGTCACAGGCTTTATGAGCACTGCCGGCAAAGCAGCAGCACTCGGTGCATTTATTCCACTGGTACTCGACATCGTGCCATTCAAGGAGCAAAGCGTTCAAACAGTATTCGCACTCAGTGCGGCAGGGACAATCATCATCGGAAATGTTGCAGCGGTCGTGCAACGGCGCATCAAGCGAATGCTGGCGTACTCCTCTGTTGCTCATGCCGGATACATGCTCATCGGTCTTGCGGCTGCAAATCACCGTGGGTTGAGTGCCGTCATTTTTTATGCGGTAGCATACCTGTTCATGCAGATTGGCGCCTTTGTCGTGCTCGCCATGCTCGAGCGCGACGTGGAACGAAGTGTGGAGCTCGACGATTGCGCAGGCCTTGCCACGCAACACCCTGCGCTTGCAGCTGCGATGGCGCTGTTTATGTTCTCGCTGGCTGGTATCCCGCCAATGGCAGGCTTTTTCGGTAAGTACTACCTGTTCACTGCTGCAATCGAAGCAGGCTATACGTGGCTGGCGATTATTGGTGTGCTTGGCTCGATGGTCTCGGTGTACTACTACATCGGCGTGGTTGTGTACATGTACTTCAAAGAGGCTACATCGGCACCTCCAACTGTTGATCCGACGTCGGTCAAGAGATTCCCACTGGTTGTTAGTGCGGTTGCGGTGATTGTGCTTGGCATTGTCCCTTCGATATTGGAATCGCTTCTGTCGAGCTTTTGGAAATAACCTTGTCCGAGTGCCGTGAAGGCTCTGCTAGTCCGGATGTGGTTGCTTTTGATGCTTGCCATCACGGTACATGCCCAGCAAGGAGTGTCGCTCTACATTGACCCGCAGAATCGAAACGCAGATACGCTCGACTTCGGCTACGTGCTGGCTGGGGATACCGTCGCACGTTCACTGTTCATTGAGAACTCGACTGATGAGGAGATTGTCATACCGCAGGGCACGCGCCCATACCTTTGGATCGAAGCTACCCCACCGTTTCGCGACAACGATCCAGAAGAATTCCCACTCGAAGCGCTCTTTCCCTTTCGCGTCAGCGCTGGCCAAACGCGCACGTATCCGCTTCGTTATGCTGCGACGCTGTTTGCGCAGCTCCACCCCGAAGGTAGACACCAGGTCGCGCTCAACGTATCGGTTCGGCAGAGTCTCGATACTGCTGTAATTGGGGCAACGCGTCGGTTCATCCTGCGTGTGACAAAATCGTTCCGACCGCTCTGGAGCGACACGGCAGTCTTGGACTTCGATTCAGTGTACGTTGATTCTCCGCTCGATCGTGTCCGTGTCCTTCAAGTTCGGAACGTTTACCAAAAAGGGGTGCCAGTCCAAATCCTGCAGCAAGGTGATGCAGCCAGTCTCCAGGCATTTACGCTCGATGTAGATGCGAGCGATTTCTTCGCTGGCCAGCAGCTGAAAGAATACGCTGTTCACTTTCGGCCGGTGACACCTGCGCTGGCAGTGCTCGATGTGTTGCTCATTCACCCTTCGCCGCTGCGCAATGGCGCTCCAGATACAACCGCGCTTCAACTCCGCGGTGTTGGGGTCATACAGCGACTGGTTGTGCGCCAAGTGCTCGCTCCCAATACTTCCATCGTTGGCGATACGATCATCGCACGCAACCGCAAAGTCGGCGTTGCTGACACAATTGCAATCGTGGTCGAGAACGCGGGCAACATAGCTCTCGGTGCAGTCGAAACTCGGCTTGCAGGTGATGTACGCCAGGTGACATTGCTGAAGGGGTTGCGTGGAGAAAGTCGGCTTGCCCCGCTCCGCTTCGATACGATTGTGGTTGTGGTGCGGCCAGCACAGGCGGGAACGCTGCAAGCGCAGATTGACGTACTCACCGACCTACTGCAACGTGGAATATGGGGAGTGCCCCCTGAAGCGGCAACCATACACTTTACGCTCCTTGTCGAGAGCCAGCCGCCGCGCCTTGTTGCATTGACAACAGAGCAGGGAATAGATGCCGGGACTGTTCTGGCGCTTGGTCCGTGCACCGATCGCTACATGGACACGCTTGAGCTTCGCAATCAGTCATTAGAGCCGGTGACAGTTACCGCGATTGTTGCGCCTCCACCGTTTCGGGTGACGCTCACAACGCCGCTCGTTGTTGCACCGGGCCAAACCCTTCCAGTGCCAATCGAAGTGGAGCCAACACAGCCTGGCACGACAGCCAGCATCCTGCGCATTGAGAGCAGCGATACGGCGTATTCACCGTTGGAAGTGCCAGTGCGAGTTCGTGTCATTGCACCGCCAGAACCAACGATTCGCATTCCATCGGTTGAATACATCCCTGGGCAGATCGTTGCAATTCCGCTCTTGGCGGATACAGCGCTCCAGCACTATTCAGCGATGTCTCTACTGCTTGCCTTCGATCCCACGATGGTGCAGCTGACAGGTCTGCAGCTTGCAGGTACCGCGGCACAAGGTGCCACTGCGCAGCTCCAATCGCTCGGGCAAGGGCAGTACCGATTGCAGATTGCAACTGCAGCGCGATTTGTTCGGGGTGATACAATCGCTGTGCTCCTTGGGCAGACCTACCTTGGAGAACTCCCATCGTCGCACCTGCGACTGGAACAGGTGAAAGTAGGCAGCACGCAGTGCCCCGATGCAATTCCCGGCAGTGGCATTGGAGGTGAGCTCAGCGTTGTTCCTTTTTGTGGAATGCAGTACAAGTTTCCAATCGCATTGCCGTTGTTGACGATTGTATCTGCCGATGCAGTGGTTTCAGCGCGCGTGCTTGTTCTCGAGTGTTGGTCGCGTGGGAGTGGACGTGCCCAGGCGGTGCTCTACTCAGCCGATGGGCGCGCTGTCGCTGAGTGGGCACTTGATCTTCAAGGAGGACGGCAGCGCTACATTCTCCCGCTTGCTGTGCCGGAAGGCATCTATGCGCTGCGAGTGCGAACCCAGCAGCAAACCACTAACGAGGCCCAGCGTGTGCTCCTGGTCCGCTAATGTACTTGCGCTTGGGTGTGTGATGGCGGCAACGCTCGGCGCGCAGGGGTTCGATTGGATCCCGACATACCTTCGTCCATTCCGGATTCCCCAGCTCTTTGGCGTCGTCGGCGTTGAGGTTGGGTATGCACACGTAGAGGATCCGCGCGCGATCACAGACGGTACTCTTGTGTGTGCACGCTACGGTTCCGGCAGTGGCGCTGCGGTTGCACTGCGGCTTGGAGCGGAATGGTGGGTGCAGCCGGATGCTTCTGTTGTGGGTGGCTTGTGTGTGCATTGGGTGCAATCGAGTTTTCATGCTGCAGGGACAACAGCACCCCTCGTCACAGGAGAAATGCTCCGGACAGAATACGTACTGTCAACGTCACGCCTTGGAATCGGTGTCCAAGCCGCAGCGAAAACGCGCCTGGTAGGGCGGTACGGCTGGGCAAGCGTAGGGCTTGAGGCAACAGTGTATTTCCCTGGCCGCTCAACGCAGATGGAACGTGTACTTGAACCGTCGTGGTACTTTTTTGCCACGACGCCGCCGAGCAAGCAAGTGCAGATTGCATCGTCGGTCAGCAGCGGAAGTGATGCTCTCGTGCTACTCAAGGCGAGCGTGGGCTATGATCTTTCGCTTGCAGTTGGGTGGTACTGCTCGCCCTCAGTCGAAGTGGCCGTGCCTGGTACGCTCAATGCAGGCAATTATCGTCTTTGGCGCATAGGAATTGCGCTTCCGGTAGCGTTTTCGTTTCCGTGATGTTTCACAATTCAAGGTATTGACGATGTTTCGTTGGAGTGCTGTTTTACTCGTGGCGACCGCACTGATTGTCTCAGCGCAGCCAAAGTTGGAAGTTGTCGGTGGCGATACCTATAACTGGGGACAGGTCAAGCCCTCCGCTAATCCGCTCAAGGGAACGCTCAAGCTCAAGAATGCGGGCAACCAACCACTCGAGATCAAAGCTGTCAAGCCAAGCTGTGGGTGCACTGCGACGAAATTGGACAAAGATGTCCTCCAGCCCGGCGAGGTTGCCTCTGTGGATGTGTCGTTGAATATCGGGACAGCCTCTGGCCCTGTGACCAAAACGATCACGATTACCTCGAACGACCCGGATAACCAAACGAAAATCGTTTGGCTCAAAGCGGAGGTCGTCCGCGCGATCATGCTTTCGATGCCCTACCTTGCGTTTACGGACTTGAGTATTGGGAAAGAGTCCACTGCCAGCATTACGGTCAAGAACAACTCAACTGAAAATGTCACCTGCTTTGGCTTCGAGGGCACCGCAGGGCTCATCGTCACGCCGAAGGGTAAAGTTGAACTCAAACCGGGCGAGGAATTCAAGCTCAGCGCGACGCTTGTGCCGGAAAAGGAAGGCTACTTTAGTGGAACGGTGAAGTTCTCAACCACGCATCCGGACTTCCCGAGCGTCGAAGTACCGGTCTATGGGAACGTGCTCAAACCGACATCGCCGGTCTTTCAGCCAGGGCGACCGTAGCCGCTTTTAGACCGTTCGTCCGATTTTTTCCAGCGCCCAGCGGAACACTTCCAGATATCGCTGGGCGCTTTTTCTTGCAGAAAAGTCTTGCTCCATACCATTGCGGCGCAAACGGTCCCAATGCACTGGGTCGCGGTAGTAGCGCAGTGCGCGTTCGATCGTAGCCGCAAACGCAGCGACTGAATACTCCCGGAAGGTAAAACCAGTACCAGTCCCTGTCGTGGGATTGTAGTCTTCGACTGTATCAGCCAATCCTCCAGTTGCGCGAACAATTGGGACGGTCCCATAGCGGAGTGCGTAGATCTGCGTAAGTCCGCACGGTTCGAAGAGCGATGGCACAAGCAAGTAGTCTGAGCTCGCAATCACGTGATGGGAAAGGCCAGCATTGTAGCCCGTATAGACCAGCACGCGCGTTGGATAGCGGCGGCCGAGCACATGGAGTGCATGTTCATAGCGCTGCTCCCCACTTCCGAGAATCGCAAAGCGGACGCGCCCAGTACGAACAAACTGTTCCATACATCCGAGGAGGAGCTCGATGCCTTTCTGGGCAGTCAGCCGCGATACCATGCCCAAGATCGGAATCTCGATGGCGCGCTCATGCGGTGGAACAGATTCTTCGAGCAATGCACGCTTGTTGAGTTCTTTATCGGTGAGCGTTTCTATCGAGTAGTTCGCTGCGATGAATAGATCGCGTGCAGGATCCCACTCGGTGTAGTCGGCACCGTTGAGAATTCCAAGGAAGTCTGCGCCGCGGATGTTGAGGTAGTGCTGCATGCCCATGCCGGCACTGGTCCAGCGAATTTCGCGGGCATAGGTCGGGCTGACGGTGGTGATTTTGTCGGCGAACATGATGCCGATTTTCATTGCATTGACAGCGCCGCTGTGCTCCAGCCACGACCCGGCAAACCCATCGAGTGGGAATCCCGCAAGTGGCAAGATGTACTGCGGATCGCTGATACCTTGGTACGCGATGTTGTGGATGGTAAACACTCCTGCAGCACGGGTGAAATGGGGGTGATGGCGGTAGTGCGTCTTCAGGAATGCCATCGTCCATGCCGTATGCCAATCATGAGCGTGGATGATGTCCGGAACGGCATCCACCGCCGGAGCAAGCTCAAACGCAGCACGCGACAGGAACAGGAATCGCCGGTCGTTGTCGGCGTAACCTTCGTGCTCGCCATAGATCCCCGGTCGGTCGAAGTAATCGCGGGATTCGAGGAAGTACACGGGAACATCGGTTCCGGGGAGTTCGCCGCGCCAAATCCGAGCATATTCCTGCCACCACCCCATCGGAACCGAGATGGTCAGGCGAGTTGGTTCGATCTGCCAACGCTGGCAATCAATGCATCCATACTTTGGCAGAACGATGCGAACATCATGCCCAAGAGCACGCCACTCTTTTGCAAGTGCGGCGACAACGTCGGCTAACCCACCAATCTTGGCAAATGGCGCACATTCAGCTGCAACTGCCAGTATTGTCATTGGCTCCAGTGACGATCGTGGTTACAACAGTTCGGTAGTTCCGCATCTGGGCAGCGGCATGGAGTGCTGCACTGCGATTTTCAAAAAAGCCGAAAAGAGCCGATCCTGTGCCACTTAGGGATGCATACTGGGCACCAAAGTTGTAGAGTTGCTCTTTGATCGTTGCAAGCTCAGGGTGCACAGCGAAGACAACCGATTCGAAATCGTTCGTGCAGACACTCCGCAGCAGCGCATCATCGAGTGCAGAGGCAACGAGTGCATCGCTCAGCAAACGTGGGCGCGGATGTTCGCCGGTGCGCTTGAGTGCGGCATATGCCCAGGACGTCGAGATGGAAACGTTCGGGAGAACTACCAGTACGCTGCGCGCTGCTATCGGAGGCAGGGGAGTCAACTGCTCGCCTCGCCCTTCGGCGTAGGCAAGCTGTGGACGAAGGAAGAACGGTACATCGCTTCCAAGCTCGAGTGCGAGAGCACGGAGTTCGTCGTCCGGCAGAGTCCTATTCCAAAGCGCGAGTAGGCCGAGAAGTGTTGCTGCGGCATTGGAGCTGCCACCGCCTAACCCACTGCCAGGGGGGATGTGCTTTTCAATGGTTATCTTTGCGCCGCTTGTGCAACCGAGCCGTTTTGCCAGAAGCGTTGCCGCGCGCCAGACGAGGTTCTCCCGTTCGGTGATTCCGTAGGAGGGCACCATCTGGATGTGTAACCCATGCGCGGGCTCGATGGTAATTCGATCGTGAAATGCCAGTGGCGCAAAGATGGTCGCAATTGAATGATAGCCATCGTCACGTTTCCCCAGTACGTGCAGTCCGATATTGATTTTTGCAAAAGCGCAACGCTCAATCATGAGTATGCAGGCTGTTGAACAAAATGCGAAATTACCGCTCGACGATCGGGAGGACATTTCGTTCGGCGCCGAGCTTTTGCGAAAAGGGATTCATCTGGTATCGCTTTCAATTCCGATTGGCTACGCACTCATGAGCCGCCAGCAAGCACTCATGATTCTGGTGCCACTGACGCTCGCGTTTGTTATTGCTGATGTGCTCATCCACTGGAGCATGCCGGTGCGACGGTTGGCACTCCGGATCGTCGGCCCACTGCTGCGCCCACATGAACTGCGCAACGATCGGCTGCTGCTCAATGGTGCGTCCTATGTGCTCATCAGCGCATGCATTGTCGTTGCACTCTTTCCCAAGCTCATCGCGGTGACCTCGTTTGCGATTCTGATCATCAGTGATATCAGCGCTGCGATCATTGGCCGCCGCTACGGTTCGCATCGGTTTTTGGATAAAACGCTCGAAGGCACGCTCGCCTTCGTTGTGTCGGCATTAGTGGTCATTGCAGTGATTGGGACGCTCTACCGTCTACCAGCGATCTATTTCGCCATTGCCGCGTGTGCTGCGCTGGTCGGGGCAATAGCTGAAAATCTTTCGATTCGGCTCAAGATGGACGACAACGTCTCGATTCCGCTGAGCATCGGGGTGGTGATGTGGCTACTGGCGGTAGTTATTCCTTCGGGTGAACTACTCCTTCAGGTTGAATGAAACGCTTCGATTGGGCTGCAGTTGCTGGCGTCGTTATTGCTGTGGTCATAGTGGGAACTGCTCTGCTTGTGCTCCGTGTCGAGACGCCAACGATTGTACGAATGCGCACAGTGGATGTCTTCGATACCACGCTTGCCAATGGCTTTCGCTGGGTCCTCGCAACGGTCGAAGCAAATCGCTACGATTCTGGCTACATCGCGCGCTATGCGACGATGCTCTACCATCGGCTCATTCCCAAGCACCTGGACGACACGGGCGCTGTTCAGTTGGAGCTTTACGTCGTCAATCCTGATGATCGGCGCGGTCTCCGTCCAGAAGATATTGCCATGCTGACGCGGAATAACCCTGCAATCATTGACCGGCTGACGAAACTCGAGGTTGTTGATAGTGGGTACGTCGCCGTGCGGTTTTCGACGCCATGGATGTTGTTCGGTCGGGACACATTGATGGTACTGCGCACACGCTTGTACGTTCCTGGAGACGGTTATCGTTGGGCGTCGTTGATTCGGCGTCCTGCGTCCTGATGTTTCACATTTGAGCTGCCGTATGAACAAAGAGCAGTGCTATGCGCTCATTCTGGGAGCATCCAGTGGGTTCGGTCGCGCAGCAGCATTGGCATTGGCAGCTGAGGGCTACCCCATCATAGGAGTGCATCTTGATCGTGCAGCTACGTTGCCAGCAGTCGAAGAGCTCAAGAGCAAGATTCAGTCCTATGGTGTGCGGACGCTGTTTTTCAAAGCCAACGCTGCCGATGCTGCGCGTCGCGCCGAAATCATTGCTGCGCTCCGGACTGAATTCGGTGAGCGCCCAGGCAGTGGAGTGTACGTCGTGCTCCACTCATTAGCGTTCGGGTCACTCCGGCCACTTGTTGCGCCCTCGCGTGAGGATGCCATCACGCAGAGTCAACTGGAGATGACGCTCGATGTGATGGCAAACTCGCTGGTGTATTGGGTTCAAGACCTCTACACGGAGGGAATGCTTCTGCGTCGGGGTCGGATACTCTCGCTCACCAGTGCTGGCAGCCACCGAAACTTGCCGATGTACGGTGCGGTGTCAGCAGCAAAAGCAGCGCTCGAGTCCTACACGCGTCAGCTTGCGCTCGAACTGGCACCGATGGAGATCACCGTCAATGCCATTCGAGCGGGAGTGACCGATACGCCAGCGCTCCGGAAGATCCCGGGCAATGAGCGGCTGATTGCCAACGCACTCATGCGCAATCCGAACCATCGGCTCACCACACCGGAGGACGTCGCTGCGATTATTACGCTGCTGGTGCGTCCAGAAGCGCAGTGGATCAATGCACACGTCCTCGGTGCCGACGGTGGAGAAGATGCGATTGACATCACCTGGTGGGATGGGAACGCCTCGTAGCAGCGTGGTGCTGTGGGCTCTCCTGCTTGGTGGGGGAGCCTGCAGCATGCTGCTGGGTGGCTGCCTGCTACCGCTACGAACGTTGCCGAAGGCAGTGCAAATCCAGCCGCAAATGAGAGCTGAACAGAGGCAGCACCGCTTTCAGGACACGCTGCGCATCCTTGCCGGTACGATGCCGGTGCCAGCGCACAAGGAAACTGTCGCAAGGGAAGCCCCATCGTTGGACACAGCGGTCACGTGGTGCTTGCAGAGCGGACCCTCCCGTGCGAGCAGTGCGCTTGTGGCAATCGTGGAATCTCATAGCGAGCGCGATTCGATCTACTGGGAGGCGCTCTTTCAGCTCGGAGAATGCTGGGCACTCAACGGAGACTACAACCGTGCAAGCCTTCTGCTCGGAGAAATTGCCTATCGAACCTATGGAGTGCCACCGGACGTCCATCAGCGCGCACTTGTGCGATTGGGACATGTCTTCTGCATGCGTGGTCAGCGGCAAACAGCTGAGCAACTCTTCGAGCGGTTACGGAGGCTCTACCCGACTATACCTTATCGCGCACTTGCCGATTGTCGGATTCTGCGTTGAGCCGCCGACGCAGGAACATTCGCAGCGCTATGGCCGCAGTAGCGATCCCAAGCACTGTCCAAAAGACAACGCCGTAGGTGTGGAAGTATTCCTCGACGACTCGCCAGTTCTGACCGAGTTCCATCCCCGCCCACAGCAGCAGCGCGTTCCAGACAAGTGCGCTCACACCGCAGAGGATTGTTGTGCGAACTGGCTCTAAGTGCGACATCCCAGCAAAGAGGGAAATAACCGACCGCGTTCCGGAGAGAAACCGATTGGCAACGATGATGTAGTAGCCCCAACGCTGGAACCATTGCTCGGCGCGGAGGAGCAGCTCGATGGGAAAGAGCTTCCCGAAGCGGGATTGCATCAAGCGGTCACCGAAGATTCGTCCAATGGTGAACATCGTGTAGAAGCCCGTGATGCTCCCTATCGTAGCGCTTGCCAGCGTGATTCCAAAACCAGCCGCACCGATGCCGACGAGCGTCCCGATGAACACCAACAATACGTCGCTCGGAGAGGGTGGGAGAATGTTTTCGGTGTACGTGATTGCAAAGGCAGCAATCACCACACCCCACGAAGGCAACGATGCGAGCGATTCAATCAGCTGGTCGAGCATAGCTTTGCATGCAGAATTCCTCACAAGTTTACGGAACGATGGACTTCGACGAGAGTCGCTCCTATCGGGAGCGCGCCCAGCTCATCGGTGCAAATCTCCGTGCACTCCGCCGAAAGGCGGGGAAGACGCTCGCCGAGGTAGCGCACGTCGCAGGCGTTTCCGTATCGCACCTTGCCAATGCTGAGCACGGCCGACGAATGCTCGGGGGTGAGCACCTGCGCCGTGTTGTAAGCCTCTACGGCTATTCGCTCGGCGTCTTCCTTTCCTACATCGAGCGATTGCTCCAGCCAGAGAGAATCGAGAGCTCCACCGAATATCGTGCGATCGAGCCAACGCCCATCCCGCTGATCGGACAAGACCCGCGTGAGCCACAGCTTGTGTTACTTGCTCCAATATTTTCTGCCGACGACCCCGAGCACTTGCTTCTCCATCTCCCTGCAGGCACTGAGCTGTGGCAGCCGCACCTTTCCTTGCCGGTGCGATGCACTGTTGTATGTGCACGTGGTGCGCTCTTGGTCGAGACACCACAGCGGGAGCATTTGCTGTGCGAAAGCGGTTTCTTGGTCATTCCACCAAAGCTGCCTCACCGTTTCCGCAATCATACCTCGACTGCTTCCAGTGCCTATATTTGGGTGGAACGAGCATGGCTGTAGTATGAGCCAACCTCCTGGTACTCGCAGACGCGCACTCCGAATTCTCTGCATCGAGGATCATCCACTCGACCGGCAAATTTTAGCCCGCCAGCTCGGGCAATCGAGAGTGTGGGATGACCTAACGTTCGATGTTCACTACGCAACGACGCTCGGGGAAGCGGTGATGAATGCTCGCGCTCACGAGCCAGACATCTGCATTGTGGACCTCTACTTGCCCGACAGCCAGGGAATCGAAACGCTCCATGCGCTCCGCCGTGTGCTGCCCCACTGCGCAATCGTAGTCGTTACCGCAGATGACGATACCGCAATGCTGCGCCATGCCGTTTACGCAAACGTGCAGGGGTACTTGGTCAAGGGAGAGTACACCGCAACTGCGCTGCTGCGTACACTCCTTGCAGCATGGGAGCGTGCGCAGTTGGAACGTCAACTTGCAGAAGCTACCGACCAGCTTCGCCAGTCGCAAGCGCAGTATCGGGCGCTCCTGGAGTTCCTTCCCGATGCAGTGATCATGACCGATGCTACCGGTCGCATCCTCTACCTCAATGCTGCAGCACAGGAACTGCTCGGTCGTTCCAGCGGTGAACTCATCGGCGAGGAACTCACCCGGTGGCCAAAAAGCACCGACCACACCACCGATCTTGCTATTCCGCAGCGTGATGGACGGCTGCGCTACGCTGTCATGCGCATGCAGCGAGCAATAGTTTCAGGGCAAGAGGTGATGATTTACTTTCTGCATGACGTCACCGAACGCCGCCGTCGTGAGCAGGAGCAGCTCGAACGGCAGCGCACAGACGTGCTGGGAATGCTTGCCAGCGGAATTGCGCATGACATCAACAATCTTCTTTCGCCGATTATGCTTGGTGTGCAGACCCTCCTGCGCACTGCCTCGGACGAACGGACGCGGAAGGTTCTCGGCATGATCGAGCAATCGGCAAAGCGTGGGGCAGAGCTTGTCCGTCAAGTGCTCAGCTTCGCACGCTCGCAAGACATCCGACGTGAACCTATCCGTCCAGCAGAGGTCCTCCAGGAGGTAGCTGGCACCTTCCGCCCCGTGCTTCCATCAACCATCGAGCTGGTGGTCAATCAGCCAGCGCCGGATATTCCACCGGTCATTGCCGATCGTGCGCAAGTGGTGCAAGCGCTGTCGAATCTCGTTTCAAATGCAGCCGACGAACTCCACAAACGTGGCGGAATGATCACTCTGGCTGCTTACCGTGCAATGCCAGAGGATCCGCGGCTCACCGCGAGAGGACTTGGCGACGGCACCTACGTTGTCTTCGAAGTTGCCGATACCGGCGGAGGCATCCCCGAAGAGATACGCTCGACGCTGTTCGAGCCATTTGTCACCACTAAGCCAGATCATCCTGGACTGGGTCTTTACACAGTGCTGACAATCGTCAAGCGACATCGTGGCACAATTGACATCGAGAGCAATCCAGCAGGTACGCGAGTGAGTCTATTTTTCCCCATTGGTCAAGAGCATCCAGTGGGGCAAACCGCGGTGCTCGTTGCCTCGCCGAGCGCAACGGTCCGGAATCTTGTCGCTGCCACACTCGAAGACGCCGGATGCACAGTTCTTGAGGCCACATCCCCAGCGGAGGCGCTTGCCACGTTCGTTGGAAATGCTAGCAGTATTGACATCGTGCTCGCTGATGATGCCGACAGTGTCCCATTCCCGCTCGATAAGCTTCGCGCGATGAAAGAGCTCAAGCCAGAACTCCGGATCATCCTTCTGTGCAGTCTCTTAGAACGGCAGTCGCTTGCTGAATTGGAGGAAACAGTCGTTACCGCTTTCTTGGCAAAGCCGTTTACGGATACGATGCTTCTTGAAACACTCGGGAGAATGCGGCACGGCAGTTCCACCGCACCGGCGTAACTTTGCAGCGCGACGTTGAACCCATCACGATGCGTTCCAGTGAAAGAGTTCCGCAACGAACCTGTCCTCGATTTTACCAACCCGACCAATCTCCGCAAGCAGCGTGCAGCCCTCGAACGTGTTCGCACGCAGTTCGGCAAAGAGTACCCGAACATTGTCGGCGGAAAAAAGCTTTTGACCGAAGCGAAAACCATATCGCGCAATCCTGCTCATCCCAACGAGGTGATCGGGGTCTTCCAGAAAAGCGGCACTGAACATGCCGAGCAAGCAATCAATGCAGCGCTCAAGGCGTTCGAATCGTGGAAGAACGTTCCGCCGAAGCAACGTGCGCAGTATCTGTTCAAGGCCGCGCGAGAAATTCGTCGGCGTCGTTTCGAGATCAATGCCTGGATGATCAGCGAGGTGGGAAAAAACTACAGCGAAGCCGATGCCGATACCTGTGAGGCAATTGACTTCCTCGAATTCTACGGACGAGAGATGCTCCGCTATGGGCAACCGCAGCCTGTTACTCCTGTACCAGGCGAAGCCAACGAACTGTTCTACATTCCGCTTGGTGTTGGGATTATTCTGCCGCCGTGGAATTTCCCGTTCGCGATCTTGGTTGGCATGACCAGCGCGGCAATTGTGACGGGGAATACAGTCGTGCTCAAACCATCGAGCGATTCTCCGATGATGGGCTGGCTCTTTGCGGACATCATGCGCTCGGTTGGGCTGCCCGATGGAGTGCTCAACTTCCTGGTTGCCAGCGGTGCCGAAGCAGGCGATTACCTGGTCGCGCATCCGAAGACACGCTTCGTCGCGTTTACTGGCTCCATGGAGGTTGGCTTGCACATCAACGAGCTTGCAGCAAAACCGCAGCCAGGGCAAATCTGGATCAAGCGGGTCATCGCCGAGATGGGCGGCAAGGATGCGATCATTGTGGATAGCCAAGCAGATCTCGATGCTGCCGTTCAGGGTGTGGTGGTCTCTGCGTTCGGATTTCAGGGGCAAAAATGCTCGGCGTGCTCGCGCGCTATTGTTGATCGTGCCATCTACAAAGAGTTCGTTGCTAAGCTCCGCGATGCTGTTGCAGCACTCCGCATCGGACCGCCAGAGGAGAATTTCCCCGTTGGACCAGTAGTCAACGAGCGGCAGAAGAATACGATCCTGCGCTACATCGAGATTGGCAAGCAAGAGGGCAAGCTCCTCATCGGCGGCAACGCGATTGACGATCCGAGCGGAGGCTACTACATCGAACCGACGGTGTTCATTGATGTCAAACCTGATGCACGAATTGCCCAAGAGGAGATCTTCGGTCCTGTGCTTGCGGTGATCAAAGCGCGCGACTTCGATGATGCACTCCGCATTGCCAATGGTACGATCTACGGTCTTACGGGATCGGTGTATTCGCGTAATCGCCAAAAGCTCGAGCGCGCACGGGTGGAATTCCACGTTGGCAATCTCTACTTGAACCGCAAGTGCACCGGAGCACTCGTCGGCGGTCATCCCTTCGGTGGATTCAACATGAGTGGAACGGATTCGAAGGCAGGCGGACGCGACTACCTGTTGCTGTTCCTCCAAGCAAAGAGCGTCTCGCGAAAACTATAGGTCCGATGCAACCCACAGACGTATCGGCGTCGAACGCGGCACCCGGCTACCAGCTGCAGGTTCCTGACGGAGGACAGTGCCAGGGGCAAATGTACCGTCGCGCTGCAGGACGACTTCGCCGAGTGCAAGCGCAGCTTCTGCGAGCAACGACGCTGCCTCCTCTTGGCTCCGGTAGAGGACATTCGGCACAACGACGGTTTGTGCGGTGTCCTGGCAGAGCACAAGCGCAACGCTCGATCCGATGCGGACGCGTGTGCCAGGCGGTGGGAGCTGTTCGACAATCCCGCCGGGCAGTGAAAGCTCACACGGTGTGGTCTCTACGTTCCCCAATTGCAGTCCCAAACGGATGAGTGCAACCTGTGCTTCGCGGAGAGTCATGCCTACGAGCGAAGGCAGCGCCACGGTTTCTTCGCCACGGCTGACGACCAGATACACTCGCCGACCCTGGCGAACTATAGCGCCAGGATACGGCGATTGCAGTACGACGCGTCCGGCAGGTTGTGTGGAATCGTACTGCTGTTGGACGTCTTGCACGACAAGGCCCTGTTGGTTGAGCAACGCAACAGCTTGTTCCTGGGCCATGCCAATGACGTTCGGCACTGTGACCGTTGAGCGGCTATGGATAACAAGCGGCATGATGACTTGGTCGAGCAGGATGAGTGCACCGACCGCACTTATGGATACCAGTGCGAGCGTCCGCTTCCACCGGCTGCGGAGAAGTTCCTGGAGGAACGCTTTCATGGAGTTGGCGCAGTCTTTTCAAAACAAAGCCCGCAAACATAGCACTTCCAGCACTTGGTATGCCTGACGCGCGCGATTACATTTTCGTCGCTGGCGTAACTGTTGCAGTAGCACTTGCTGTGCTTGGTGGAGCGCTGTTTGTACTGTGGCGCAACAAGTGTCAGATCGAGTTCATCATCGGCTGGGGTGCTGCGTTGATTGTCGCAGCAGAGCTTTGCTACTGGCTCCTGTGCTACAAAGCCTGGCCGCCTGCGATGGGGCATGCTGTGGCACTTGCCGGTTGGGTGTGCGCGGGTGCTCTCGGTGTCTGGTTGATAGTGCGTGCTCTGGGGGAGGTGTTCAGTGTCCGCGGCCACCAACCGGTCCAGACGGCGCGACGTCAGCTGTTGAGCAACGGAATTGCTGCGGTTGCGGGGGTTGTGGTTGGTCGTACCATCGCCGCGTACGATCCAGCCGATGTCATCATCGAGCAGCATGAGTGTGTGCTACCCCAACTTCCGCATTCGGCGGACGGAATGCGAATTGCCCTCATCGGCGATCTCCATGCAGGGCCGTTTCTTGAGCCGAAGCATTTGGCGTACTACATCGAGTGCGTCCGTCGTCAGTCGCCGGATTTGTGCGTGATCGTGGGCGATTTCATCACCGCCAGCGCAAGCGACTTCCGAGATTACTGCCGTCCGATGCGGGAGCTTACCGCACCGCTGGGCGTCTATGCAGTGCTTGGCAACCACGACTACTTCAATGGCGCAGCACCCATACTCGGTCGGATGCTCAGCGATTGTGGCGTGGTGCTGCTCGAAGACCAAGCCATCCGGCTCGATGGCATCGAGCTTTTCGGTATCAGCGATCATCGGCGGCAGGCAGCAGTGCTGGCGGCTAAAGGTGCAGAGCGCTCGCCGCTGATGGACCAGCTCGGTCACTCCGCATGCCCGATCGTACTTGTGCACCGTCCGTTCGTCTTTGATGCGCTGGCGGCGATCAATCCACGATCGCTCGTTTTGGCAGGACACACCCACGGCGGACAGCTTGCACTCGAGCTTGGCTCTAATCAACACTTGACACTGACGCAACTTTTTTCGCCCTATGTTCGTGGTTGGTACCATCGGGGGAGTGCCCATCTGTACGTGACGCGCGGGCTTGGAACTATCGGTGTTCCGCTCCGCATCGGTTCGCCACCAGAAATCACAACGATCGTTTTGCGCTCCCATGCAGCCTGAAGAGTTCGCACGCTACCGCGATGCAGCAAGAGCAATAGCAGCGATACTTTCGTCTAGCAATCGGATCGTGCTTACAACCCACGTTCGTCCCGATGGGGACGCACTTGGCTCGGTGTTGGGTTTAGGGAATGCGCTCAGTGCAGTGGGAAAACAGCCGCGGCTTATTCTCCCGTCGCCAATTCCTGCGTCGCTTGGCTTTCTCCCTGGAAGCAGTGCACTTGAAGTGTACGATGCCAGCAAGCACGATGCGTTCATCGCGACTGCAGATGCAATCGTATGCCTCGACTTCAACGTGCTCGATCGGCTCGATGCGATGGCGTCCGCTGTTGCTGCATCGCCAGCAGTGCGGCTGCTTGTTGATCATCACTTAGAGCCGGCGCCAGGTTTCCATGCGATGCTGTGGGATACCGAGGTTGCCTCGACTGCAGAGCTTGTTTTTGCACTCTTGTTGCTTGAATTTCCTGGTGCGTTTAGTGCAGCAGTGGCAACGCCACTATACACTGGGATTCTGACTGATACGGGGAATTTCCGTTTTCCGCGAACGACCGCACGGACGCACCGTATCGTGGCAGCACTCATCGAGTATGGCGCTGATCCTGTTGCAATCGCCGAAGCACTCTACGACCAAAATTCGCCGGCACGATTGCGCTTGCTGGGCCAGGTCCTTCGGCAGTTGGAGCTTCACTGCGATGGAGCGTGCGTGCTGCTGCAACTTCGCCGGAAGGATGTGCTCGATGCAGGCGCCCGCGAGGATGAGACCGAAGGCTTTGTCCAGCACACGCTCACTGTTGCAGGTGCTCGGGTTGGCGTTTTCATCAGCGAGTTGCTCGATGGCAGTGATGGAGTGAAAGTCTCTCTTCGCTCGAAAGGAACGTTCGATGTGGCCCGTATTGCGGAAGAGCTTGGAGGTGGGGGACACCGCAACGCTGCTGGTGCAGTGGTGAGGGGCATTTCGTTAGAAGCAGCGCGCCAGCGTGTGCTTGCGATGATCGAGGCTGCGCTCCACGCAGAGTAGTCACTGGCGGAGAAGTTGGTTGCGGCGCTCCTCGGGCAAGAGCATCGCAAGTCGGTAGCGCATCAACAGTGGTGTGATTCCCTCGGCGGCATAGCGAGCTGCTTGGATGTGGAGCCGATCGAGTGCGCGCTGGTCGTCGAGCGCAACCTGGAGTCGCTGCGCAAGCGGGAGCCACAGAAAGTTCGCCGTCACCAACCCCCAGAGCGTCGCGCTAAATGCAAAACCGATTCGTTGGAGCAACTGCGCGGGGTCAGCCGCCGTACTACCGAGTGCTGCTGCAAGACCGATGACTGTGCCGATGATGCCCATCGTCGGTGCATAGCCTGCAAGACGCCGGTAAAACGCGATAGCCTGCTCGATGCTCCGGTGGCGTGCTTGGACGAGTTCTTCCGCCAGCGCAACGATAGATTCCGCATCAAGACCATCAGCACAAAGCTCGACGATCGCTGCAGCTGTATCGCTTGGAGCTGAGGATGCAGCCCCCTTCAAACCGCTCATTCCTTCATGGCGCCAACGCAGCGCAAGCTGAAGCCACCACTCGGCCAATGCAAGCTCATCGGTATTGGGTTTGACGATTACACGAAGCCAGCGCAGAGCGCTTCGTACTTGCATCGGGGAGCTGGCAGCAACAGTTGCCATGATGCTCCCTCCGAGGACGATAGCAGTGGCTTCAGGATTCCAGAGAAATGCAGTGCTCCCCGTTGCAAGCGCAGCCATCGCCGCAACGAGCACAATCCCAGCGCCAAGTGCGAGGAACGTTGTCGGTCGGCTCATTGCAGGAAGTCGAACAGCGACAGGTTCAACAGCCGTGCACCGACCTTGAGGCTGTATTCGTACGCAATCTGATCGCGCTGCAACTGCATCGTCGCTTGGGCAACATCGGTATCGGTAAGGCGGGAGAGAAATTCACGTTGGCGGGTGATATCCTCCTGGAGCTGGGATTGGAGACTTGTCATCCGATTGGTGCGGATACCCAGCTCAGCGGTTGTCGCGTTGACCGTTGCCGATGCGTCAGCGATTTGTTTGACAAGGCTCGAGACGTTCTCGAGTTGGTCGGGAGAAGGGATCTGTCCATCAGCACGCGGCGTGCCGTCCGAGTTGTACGCCAGAGTGTTGTAGAGCGCAATGAGCGTATCGAAGAGCGCTGTTCCTCCCGCACCGAAGATTTTGTCGGCAGTGGTGGAGACTTGCTCAGCGCTGGCATCGCCGGTCTGGACCGTGCGTGGCTCGATGTTCCCTTTGAAGCGCACTTCCAGACCGGATGGGTTTGAAGCAGTTGGCGTAGTGGTCACAAGCTCGAACGGACGCTGCGTTGTCTCTGGCGGGGACGGGACAAGCACCGATGCAGTGTTCTTTGTGCCGGCGAAGACGTAGATGTCGCCGTGGGTTGCGTTTGCTGCTTCGATGATCGCTTCGATGTTCGATCGCAGCTGCACAGCGAGCGTTCTCCACTTATCCTGGTTAGCAATTTGGAGTGCATCAACTCCGAGTGTTTGGATGGCGCTCAAGGTCGAGCTGATGCTCTCGAGTGCACCTTCTGCGGTGTTCTGCTCAGCCAGTGCCTGGTCGAGCGTGGAGGAATAGCGCTGCATGCGGGCGATCATGCTGCGATAGGAGACAATGTCGGCAATGTCGGTTGGTGCATCCGACAGTTGCAACAGACGCTGCCCGGTTGCGATCCGCGTTTGCTGTTGGGCTTGGCGTGCTGTAAGCTCAGATAGCTGCGATTGAATCGTCGAACTGAGCGATTGGAGCGTTACTCGCATGGCGGTTCCTCGCAGTCGTTAGCGTCCAAGATTGACAATGGTCGAAAGCATGTCCGAGGTCACTGTGACGACACGCGCAGCAGCCTCGAACGCACGCTGATAGGTGATGAGATTGGTTGCTTCTTCGTCGAGATTGACGCCGCTGAGCGATTGGCGTTCCTGGTTGATTTGGTTGAGGGTAGCTTTTGCGGCGCTGAGCCGGTCGCTTGCGCCGGCACCACGATCGGCAAGCTGAGCAGTAATCGAGCCGTAATAGCCTTCCGGCGTGAGTGTGTCCAGGAAGGAGCTATCGCTCGCCAGTGCTGCGATTGCGCTCATGACGGCATTGTTGCCAGGTTCTCCCGGTGCTGATGCGGTGGGGACGAGCCCGGGGTCGCTTGCGAGCGCTGGATTGAGCTGGATTGTGCCCGCCGAGAGAGGGCCGCCACCAGCAGCAGTGAAGATTGGGCGTCCGGGGGGTGTCGGGCCAGAATCGCTCAGACCGTATCCGCCGGCAGCGATTGTGTTGACGCGGTCTGCAAAGGCAGAGGCAAGTCTATCGAGTTCCCGCGCAACAGAGAACTGGCTGCTTGGCGCTGCAGGGTTGAGCGTGACGTTGTAATGCTCGATGAGCGCTGCAAGTTCGCCACTGCCGGGAGAGAGCGTGCCGACGCTGGTGCCATCTTGCTTTTGCGCAGTGATGCGGAGCGTCGTTGCACCCGAGCTACTGTCGAGGTTTTTCTCTACTCGGAGCTTGAGTGAGGAGTCCAGCGAGACGAGCATCATTCCGCCGCTGGAGACGTTGACGGTCCCTGTCGCTGTGCGTGTTACGCTGATGTCGAGATACGCCGAGAGTTCTTCGAGCGCTTGATGTTGCTGGTCAACAAGTGAGGGTGCCGGTTGCCCCGAGCTGTCGAGCGTTGCGTTGATCTGCTGGTTGATGCCCGCCAGTTTTGCAAGGAGTTGATTGACGCGCTCGATGTCTTGGGAGGTACGATCGGCAGTGCTCGATCGCAGGTCGGCGATCGCGGAGCTTACACGGTTGAACTGCGAGGCAAGGTCGGCAGCGCGTGCAACAAAGAGTTGGCGATTGGCCATGCGCGATGGATTCGACGCAAGCTCGCTTGCTGCATCGAAAAATTGTTGCAGAGCAGTCTGGATTGTTTGGTCGCCTGGTTCACCGAGAGCGGCTTCGATGCGTTGGAAGATTGTTTGGCTCTGTTGGTAATAGCTCTGCGTTGCGGTGTAGGTGCGGACATCGCGTTCGATGAGCTGATCACGGAATTGCCGAATGTTGGTGACAAGAACGCCCATACCGAGCATCGTGCCGCCGACGGGAATTGATTCGCCGGGTCGGAGCGAAATGGCTTGCCGCGCGTAGCCAGGTGTATTGACGTTGGCGATGTTGTTCGACGTCACATCCAGTCCGCGTTGGGATGCCAACAGCGCACGTTTGCCGATTTCCAGTGATCGAATCATGGCACTACAATGCAGTGTTGATTGCGTGGAGGTTTCGCTCGCGGATGAATTCGAGCGTTGCCTGGATGCTGTTGCGACCGCGGAGTGCCAGCAGACGGTTGATGCTGTTGGCAAGGTGGAGTTGCTTGAGCTGCTCGCCGAGTTCGGTTACGAGGAGTGAAAGCTCCGTGCACACGTGTTCTGGCATGTGTGCGCAGAGCTGGCGAAGCGTTATCGTGCGTGCTTCAGATGGCGTGATCCCCAACAGTGCAGCGGTGATGGCAATGCGCTCGCTTTCGAATTCACCAAGACGTTCCAGCAGCAATTCTTGCTCGTGTGCAGATTGTTCGATTGCTGGAGCATCGAATGCGATGAGGTGTTGCTGCAAGCGCTCTGTCAGTTCCAGCATTGTTTGAAGCAACATTGCTTGGCTGCGAACGATTGCGACCAAGCGTTCAAGCGTGGAATCGGTTTGGCAATCCATTGCACCTTTTCCGAGTTGTGGGACGTCCGACCAAAGTATCGGCATCCGCATGCGAAACTGAAACTACGTGTTTGTGCGGAAGAGCTCGGCGTAGCGCTGCACACGGCGGACGTAGTTCTGTGTCTCGTTGTAGGGAGGAATACCGCCATAGCGTTCGACAGCGCCGGGGCCGGCATTATAGGCAGCCAGTGCGAGCGGTATGGAGCCGAAGCGGTCGAGCATCATTCGCAGGTACCGTGTGCCGCCCCAGATGTTCTGCTCTGGATCGAATGCATCTTCGACACCGAGATCGCGTGCGGTTCCCTCCATCAGTTGCATCAAGCCTTTTGCGCCTGCACGGGAAATTGCCGTCGGATCGCCCGCTGATTCGGCTGCGATGACTGCCTTGATGAGCCATGGCGGAACCTCATGTGCGGTGGCTGCACGTTCAATCGTGCTGTCGAACGGCGCAAGGCGCTCCATCAGTCGAACGGGCGGTGCGCTTGTTGGTGCAGACTGTTTCTGCTGTGGTGCAGGTGATGGGGAAGGAGCGTTCTTCGCTTCTGACTGTGGGGATATAGGCAGTTGCACAGTGATGGCAGGGAGATCATCGTTGCCGGTCAAGTAACGGTACACCATCTGCGCAATACCGATGCCTTTGCCACTGCGAGCGAGCTGTTCGGCAAGCTCCATGCCTCCGATGGTCTGGAGGATGTCCGCCCCGAAGCTGAGGTCAGCATCATCCTGGCTTGAATCGAGCATCGCCTGACGCATGGTTTTGTAGAGCTCGTTGATAAAAAGCGCCTCGAACCCACGTGCGACGGAGGCAGCTTGTGTTGGGTCAATGCTTGCCGAGGAGGCTTGCGCAGCGATGCGGTCGAGTTTGGCGTTGCCGAGCTGGTGCTCAACAGCGGTGCTGCGTGGCTGTTCGGTAGCGAGTGGTTGAAGAATGGGTGCGTCCATGGCTCACTGGATGACAAGTTCTGCTTGCAATGCTCCCACTTGCTTGAGCGCTTGAAAGATCGCAACCAAATCACGTGGGGAGACTTTAAGCGAATTGAGAGCATTAGCCAGATCCTGCACCGTTGCAGTTGCTGGCAGTGCTACTGCTGGGTTGCTCTGCTCTTGGGTTCGAACCAATGCATTCGATACACGCGCTGTTGTGCCAATGGTAAACGGTGCAGGCTGAACGACGGTGTTGATCTGCTGGATTTCGATTTCCAAGCCACCGTGAGCAACAACCGCGGGGAGAAGCCGCACATTGCCTCCGACGACAACGGTGCCAGTACGCTCGTTGATGACAACTTTGCCCGCGACGTCAACAGCGACCTCGACAGCTTCGATACGTGCGATGTACTCGATCGCCTGCGCTTGGGTTGTTCCGTTCGGAAAGCGCACCACTACGGTTGCAGGATCGAGCGCTTGTGCCGAATTGGCAAGGCCATCGAGTGCGTTGATTGCAGCCGCGATCCGCGTCGCAGTGGTGTAGTCTGGGTGGTTGAGGATGATGCGCACCTGCCCGGTTGCAGCGAGCGTTCCCTCCAGGTTCCGTTCTAACAGAAGTCCGCCGGGGATACGGCCGGTGTTGGTGAGATTTTTCCCGGAACTCGATCCGAGCGAAGAGATCGAGTATCCGCCGACACTGAGCGGACCTTGCGCCATGCCATAGACAGTGCCATCACTTGCAACAAGGGGTGTCATAATGAGCGTGCCACCTTGCAGGGAGCGTGCGTCGCCGATGCTTGAGACGGTGACGTCCACTTTGGTTCCTGCGCGTGCGAATGCTGGGATGGTTGCAGTCACCATAACGGCAGCGACGTTTTGCGTTCGTTGCTGAAAGATGCTCTGCTGCGGCGTCAGTCCGAAGCGTTTGAGCATGTTGAGCACCGATTGAATCGTAAAGCTCGAGCGTGGGGAGTCGCCGGTATTGTTCAGCCCGGTGACTAAACCGTAGCCGACGACTTGGATACCGCCGCTTCCTTCGATCGTGGCGATGTCTTTGATGCGATCAGCACGGCTGACGCTTGTTGCGAGCAGAGCGAGGATCAGTATGGGGAGCAATCGTGCCATCACTCAGAAAAGGAATCGCAAGAACTTGGTGAAGAGACCTGGCTCTTGGGCTTTCGAGATGACGCCGTCGCCGTTGTAGATGAGGACAAGGTCGGCAATCTGGTACGAATAGACGGTGTTATCGGGGTTGATATCCACAAAGCGGACAGAACCTCTGAGCGTAATGGTTTGGGTCTCGCCGTTGATGCTCACCGTTCGTGTGCCTTCGATTTTGAGCGCATTGAGGTTCGATGCATCGGTGATGCGAGCTGTCAGCTTTGCACGGATGCGTTCGGAGCGGTTGGTGGTTCCGCGCCCGCTGAAGTTATTCTGTGTGCCGATGCCAGCACTGGCGCTGCCCTGAGTGTTACCGAGCGAACCGTTTGCCTGGACGCTCAAGTCCGTCGAGGTGTTGTTCTGGGTTGTTGCTTGGTTATCTGCTTGTGCATCCTCGACAATCAGAATAGTGACGACGTCGCCTTTGCGGAAGGCTTTGACGTCGGAATAGAGCGATCGAGTGGCGCTTTCAGCAAACTGAGCATGTGCCGCAAGAGTGCTGACGATCAGAGCCACGATGAATCGTAGTGTCATGGTACCTCCGAGCGTAGTTCTGGTGTACTGCTGCGATCGAGTTCGACGACAACGGTCTTTTCGTTGGTAAGTCTGCCGACGAAGACGGCGCCGGTATCATCACGGCGGACCTTGACAGTTCTGCCAACCTCAGCGCTCTGGAGTGTGCGTGCTTGGGTGCGAATTGCTATTGCACCGCTGCGGAGAACAAGTGTTACTTGCTCGCCATTACGGACACTGCCACTGCCGAGCAGTAGGGATTTGAGCAGTGGAGTGCCGGCGGTCACTGGCTGGGCAAGGCGCAGACCAACGAGCGAATCTGGCAAAAGATCGAGTAGCCGCGTTGCATCTCTCCGCTCGTAGGCGATGTCGTCGCTTGTGAGAACAGCGCCACGTTCCATCCCATGCTTGGCAATAGGCACCATTCGGTAGATTGTGATGACAACTGGCACGCGGATGCGGCGCAACTGGCGTGAGCCGGCAATGAAGGAAAGTTCTACTTCAGTGCGTCCAGCCAAACGGTCAACACTTCGGCAATGCGCGACAACCATCGGCTCGTCGAAGTGAATGTCGTGCAGTGGGGTGGGGAACATGATTTCGTCGTCCGGACCGAGTTGTTCGCGCAGGTACGCTTCGATCCCACGCTGTAACGTCGTAGCAGAAAACGTGGAACCGCCGGTTTGCGCAGCATAATTGCTGGCAACACCACAGACGAACACAATTGCAACGAGTACGCCGATCCGCATAGCGTTACCGTTTTAGATTGACCGCTGTACCGAGAATCGTGTCGGCAGTTTGGACTGACTTTGAGTTGATCTCATAGGCACGCTGGGCGATGATCATGTTCACCATTTCCTGCACTAAGTCCACGTTGGACGATTCCAGATGTCCCTGGATAAGTTCACCCGTATTGTTGGTGCCAGGTTGCTCTTCAATAGGCGGTCCGGATGCATTCGTTGCCAGGAAGAGATTATCCCCAACTGAGCGTAAGCCAGCTGGATTGACAAAGCGTACTAACGTGATACGCCCGATCTCGCGTTCGTCTGCTTGGTTGCCATCGACAATCGCGGTAACGATACCATCACGACTGATGCGGATTTCGGTTGCGTTATCTGGAACGGTGATGCGTGGCTCGAGGAAGTACCCTTGCGATGTGACGATCTCACCGTTGCGATTGACGGTAAACGATCCATCACGGGTATATGCGATGGTGTTATCCGGGCGGAGGACCTGGAAGAAGCCTTCACCGTTGATGGCAAGATCGAGCATGTTGCCGGTTTCGGTAATCGTACCTTGCGCAAATTGGCGTGTTGTAGCGACAAGTTCGGTGCCGCTGCCGATCTGGACGTCTGGCAATGGCTCGACACCTGATGCGGCAGTCACTCCCATCGGGCGGACCGTTTCGTAGAGAAGGTCTTGGAACACGTGGCGTACTTTTTTGTAGGCCGTTGTATTGACGTTCGCTAAGTTATTTGCGATTACTTCGACGAAGCGCTGTTGAGCGCTCAATCCAGTTGCTGCGGTGGTAAGCGTTTTGTCCATTGCAGATTACCTCCATGGGATTATGATGTGAAGCGTCCTATGTCAATCGAACGTTCGAGCGTACCGTCGTTGGTTTGGATAACCTTTTGTCCTAGCTCGAACATGCGCTGAAGCTGAATCATCGAGACCAATTCGCTGACGACGTTGACGTTCGAAGCTTCCAGATATCCCTGCTGCACACGGATTGTTGCAGCATCAAGCTCGCGGATGTCGGTATCATCGGTGGGCTGGAAGCACGTGCTGCTCGAGCGTTGGAGAGTTTGAGGGTTGCCAACCTGCACGACGCGGAGCTGGGCAACGAACTGGCCGTTGAGTTGAAGTTCACCTTGCGGCGAGATTTGAATCTGCCGCGCAACGGTGTCGCCGTTGGTGGTGTCGCCTTGCTGAGGGAGCTCGATGCGGATCGGACCGTTCGTGGACAGGAGCATCTTTCCGTCCGGCGTGATGACCATCCCTTGATCGTTCAGCGTGAAGTGGCCTGCGCGGGTCAGATGCTCGCTGCCGTCTTGAGCAAGGACGACAAAGAAGGTATCGGCACCATCGAGCGCGAGGTCGAGCGGGTTTCCAGTTTTTTGGAGTGCGCCGGGGCGAAAATCTACGTACTGGCTGATCGGAAGATCTTCGGTTTCAGCATCCCCACGGACGTTGAGCAGATTTTCGCGCGCCTCGATGAGCGATTGCTCGAAGATCCCACTCCGCTTGAAGCCAACGGTGTTTGCGTTGGCAAGGTTGTTAGCTGTCATCTCGAGCCGCGTTTGCTGCGGCAGCATGCCGAGCGCGGCGGTGTAGAGTTCCTTGAGCATCCTGCGAAAGATTGAAAAAGGGACATCCTGTCCAGCATAATCTCCGCAAGTTGTATGCCAAGGACGTGATTCGTGCAAAAACGCATGGGGCGAGCATGTGCTCGCCCCACGGGAGAATCACTGCGTACTCGAAGTCGAAGTTACCGAGCAATCAACATTGGTTGCACCGTTGTCTGAAGTGGTGTCCACAATCGCACAAAGAACGCACCGCTCGGGAGTACGTCGCTACTGACAGTGATGGTGTAGCTCCCTCGGTGATCCCCCTCGGCCAGGCGAGCGATATGCATTCCAGCAGCAGAGAAGACATCAAGCCGATATGGAATGTCTTCACCGATGGTCAGGAAAATCACAACGTTGCTGCCATCTTGATGGATGGAAAATGTCGTCGGGCCAACCAACACGACCTGGCGGGATTCTTGGGCGCAGTAGTAGGGAATGCGGATAGTTCCGGTCCTCGGCTGCACTACCAAGCATGGGTAATCGCTGGCATTGAGCAAGGTTGGTACGACAGATTGGATCAACTCAGTGCTGATGTAGGTTGCAAACGGCACTTGCAATTCGAGCGAGCCGGTTGTGAGGCCTATTGCACTGGTTCCTTCGAGTATCGCGCCGGTAGGTGTGTGTTGGAGCGACCACGTCCAGCCGTTTTGGAGAGTCTGGAATTGTCTATCGTCGATCTCGACTGCGGTGGTTTTGTACGTAAGCTGCAGGCGAATCCGTTGCACAAGTGAGCCTGCATCTGGTGTCGTTGCAAATCGGATTGTGACTGGTCGTATCTGACCAACGTCAATGTTTGCATCCCCGACGGCAAGCTCGAAGGTGCGAGTAACGCCAACTGCTGTCAGTGTAATGCGGTATGGCTGCGGGAGTGCTGGGGATGTGATAACAAGCGTAATCGTCCGTTGCCCGGGCGAGGGGATATATCCGACGGTAATCGTGGCAGTGCCACCTGGACGAATGATGGTATCTGAGGCAGTGATTGTGAATGCATCGGTGTCGCCTTGCGCAGTAACGTGGATAGTTTCATCCTGTGTGCCTGGGTTTGTGATGGTGATCACGCGTGAGACGCTCGTTTCACACAGCAGGACATCACCGAAGTCTTGCGGTGTGCTGATCGAGAGAGCAAGCCCAATGCCGCTCAGGGTTACCGTTGTCGTTGCGTCTGGGTTGGGATTCGGGCCTGGGGCAGCATCGGAAATGATTGTCACGGTCGCGGTGTTGAGTCCTGGTTGTGCGGGGCGGAACTGCACCGGGATCACCAGCGAATCGCCGAGTGCAATCACCTGCGGAGTGACAGGAGGTGTTTGGAACCAGAAGCTTGTCGTGCTTGGCGTTGAAATGCTCTTGATGGCCAGTGGGGCAGTTTGGCTCGTGTTACGAATGACAAGTGACCCAATCTCAGCTGAGACGACACCGACGGGTGTGGGTTGAAATGTAACGTCGGCTGCTTGGATCTTCGGCAGAATGCCGCGCCCGCTCGTGGTCGCTGCAACAGGATCAACGACACCCTCGATGACTGCTTCAATAACTTCACTGAGATCGCCTTCCGTTTGCGGTGTGAACGTGACATCGAAGGTAAGTGAGCCACCTGCTGGAACGCGAATGGGTAGCTGCGGCACATTCGAGAGTGCAAAGTGCGGATTGGCGCCATTGCGGAATCTGATCTCTTTGACGATACCGTCGAGCGTATCGTTGGTGTTGCGGAGCTGCGCTTGGAGTGCGGTTGTGGTCAAGACGCGTTTATCGCCAAATGTTGGGACGGTAAGCTCGAATAGAGGAGCAATGCCAATTCCTGTGACAGATTGCTGCCCTATGCCCCCGCATTTTTCAGGAAACTCGATTTGGAGCTGTGCCGTTTGAATGCCGGCAATCGAAGGCGTAAATGTGATGTCAACCGTCAAGCATTGATTGGGCGCGACGGTGAACGGGCATCCAGTTGCTGCATCAATTGTGCATCCAGTTGCGGGGATAGTCGCAGAAAATGCGTTGGTTGGATCGTTGAGCAGCTTGATTGTACCGCTGAGCGGCTCTGGGCCATCGTTACGGACCAAGCAGAGTGCCTGCACTTGCTTGGAGAGCCCAACACTTGCGATGAGTGTCGGCGGTGCAGTTAACGTATAGCGGCATGGAGGAAGTCCAAGCCCGCTAACAGCGGCTGTTGCAGGTGAGCCACAGTTGCCAGTGACAGTCAGCGTTGCGGTGTGCTGACCTTCAAACGCAGGGGTGAAGAGAATCTCGACGCTGATGCATTCGCCCGGCTTGAGGACGTAGTTTGTCCAATTGGACACCAGTTGAAATTGCGCTGCGTTGGGGCCAGAAAAGGTCATTGTGCTGATGATGACGGGAATCTCACCTTCATTACAGAGGACCCCGCTGAAGACCTGACTAGCTGCGTTCCCGACGGCAATGGAGCCGACATCGAGTGTCGCGGAACGGAAGCGAACAAGCGGTGATTGAACGCGAAACGTTGTGTCGCTGACATCTTCCGAGCCAGGGATGTAGCCAAACTTCCGGACGTAAGCGTCCGTGCCGCCGCGGCTCGTGAGTGTGATAGAACCACTCCGAAGCTGTGTCGAAAAGCCGCCTGTTTCGTAGCGATTCCCGTTGTTGTCGCGCACGCTGGCTTTGGTATACGGCGCAGCCAGATACGTACGCTGAAGGCTCGTCACTGCCAGTGAGGTGTTGAAGACTGCTGTGAAGCGATCAAACTGATTTTGATTGACGCTGTTGATGAATACGTTCGGTGTTGTCGAGAACTGCAACCGCCCCTTGAAGCGTCCGTAGAGGTAAATCGAGCCAGCAGAATATCCGATGGAGTCAACGTACACTTCGCACGAAGTCGTTGAGGAGCCTCCTCCGAGCGCGACTTGGACAGCATTGCCCGCAGGGTTATAGAGCGCAATGAACGCGTTCGTTACATCGAGCGTGCTGAGCTTGTTGACCGTCACCGCACCAAACTGGGCACTACCACTGCGGATGATACCAGCGACGTAGATGTTGTCGTTACCGTCGAGTGCCAGGCAACAGCCGTTATCGGTACGGTTGCCGCCACCCGAGCGAGCCCAAATTAGATTACCGTCGGTATCAAAGCGCGCGACGAACATATCACTTTCGCCAGCACTGGTCAGAGTTGTGCCGTTGATGCTTGCGGAGTTCGTAAACGTTCCTGCGACGTGGACGTACATCTGCCGGGAGTCGAGCGCGATCGAGCGGCATGTATCGAACGCTGCTCCCCCGACTTGCTGTGCCCATTGGTACGCTGAATCTGGAGGTACAACAACGCGAATACGGTAGCGTTGCCCAGGTTGTGGTGGCTTCCATCGGTAGGAGAAACCAACGACGTTCTGGGCGATCAGTTGCCAACTTGGCGATGGTTGATCTCCATTGGTTGCGTAGTAGATGTTGACTCCTTGCGTGGGTTCGACTCCTGCCCAGCGGATATCTACCGAGTCGCAAGTGGAGAATAGTTCACCTCCATTAGGAGCGATGACAATCGCTCGGGAAACTCCGCCGATGAGCGAAATAGACGTTGGGCAGGGGGTCCCATCGAACGTGAGTGTTGCCTGTCGGAATTGTTTGGAGCTTTGCTGTGTGAACTGTACAGTTGGTTCCCATGTCTCGCCCGGTTGCAGTGTAAATGGTAGCGTTTTCCCTGCCATATCCACAATCGTAAAGTAGCCAGCCGGAACGATCGGGAGAGCGGTGATCGTCATTGGCGCGCCAATGGCTTTGACTGTGAGCTTCAACGTCGTGGAATTTCCTGGGTTGGGGTTACCCATGTAGGCTACCTGCGGTTGCACATCCAACCGAGCCAATGATTGGGATGGCGCAACATATTGGAGCGTTGCATTGATCGGTGGGTTCGGGCGGTAAAAGGTCACCGCAACATTCCTGATGCGCTCTTGTTCAGAGCAGCTCCAGGGCGCGATCCACTCGAGATAGCACTTGTAGCGGATGACCGCTTCCAGTGCTATCAAGCGGTAGATTTCCTTGAGTCGCTCTTTAGAAAAGACGGCGAATGTTTTGCCACCGGTTGCACGCGCAATGCGATCTAAGTCGCTATTCATGTTCAAGCCGACGGTAATTGCGTAAAAGGTAATCCCTTCCCGGCGACAGCGTGCGATAATGGTATCGGTGCTTGGTTGCGTATCAGGCTGCCCATCGGTCAAGAAGACGATGATCCGCCGAATCTCTCGCGGCTTTTGGGAGAGCAGTTTGATCGCTCCAATCAGGGAGTCCAGGAGTGGTGGGTCGTACTTGGTCGAACCTTGCGGGAGAATGCGTGCCATCGCATCAATGATCGGCTGGGCTGAGGTGCGAAAGTCGCTTTCCAAGTTTGCATCGCCAGCGAAGGAAACCAGCGCAACCGACGAGGGAGGGTTGAATGGAAATTGTGTGACGAATTCACGCACTCCCTCCTTGACCCAGTCCCAGCGAGTTTCCTTGGTATTTTGGTCAACGATTTCGAGCATCGAACTACTTCGGTCTACGATGAGGACGATGTTCGCGGTTGGGTCATCTTTGGATTCTTCACACGTCACTTGGAGGGTAGCTTGCATCGAGCGCCCATTTTCTCGGACCAAGAAGTCGCTTGGTTGGAGGTTCTGGTATTGGTAGCCCGCTTGATCGAGCGCGATAAACTGTGAGCGGACCCGGGGAAATGCCGAGACGTCAGCGTCAATCAACGTAAACGTCTGCCCTGTCAGGGTGAGAGCGAGTACTGGAGCTAGTAGCACTACAACACGGAATAGATGCATCATCGTTTCTCCGGAGTTTTTTCGGAACACACTTCGCCTGCTGTGTAACGAAACCTTGGCGCAACAATTGCGCAATAATAACACGAATCTTCTGGTTTTTGTATCATCATCGGGCAAGTGTTACTGGTGCTTCGAGGATTTGGAGCGTCCGTCCTTGCGCGTCGAGCCGAGCACGGCAGCCTATCGGTAAGGTGATTTTACTTTCGATGTGCCCGATGGGAAAGTTCGCCAACAATGGGATGCCACGCCGTGCGCAGTGCTCGGCTGCGATGTCTGCGATTGCTGTGCCTGTTGACTCACCAGTGGACTCTATAGCACGAGGTGACTGCTTACTAAACGCGCCGAGTACCATCCCTCGGATGCCATCGAACTTCCCTGCCAATGCAAGCTGAGTCAGCATACGATCAACTTTGTATGGCTCTTCGCCAACGTCTTCGAAAAAGAGGATGCACTCGCGTGTATCTGGTTCGAACGGCGTTCCTAGCAGGGAGCAAAAAACACTCAAGTTTCCGCCGAGGAGTATTCCCTCTGCCACGCCCGAAACAACGGGGAGGAACGATGCATCGCTGTAGGTTAGTTGCATTTCCGTGGGGGTGTTCTGCTCCGAGGCGAAGCGGAAGAGCGTAGCCAAGAATGAACCTGCCGTGGTCGTATCGAATTGGCTCGATGCCATTGGTCCGTGGAAGGTGATCAGCCCTGTCCGCTGGTAAAGGGTCACCAGGAGCGCGGTAATGTCGCTATAGCCGATGACCGGTTTGTTGCACTGTTCCAGCGCAGCATAGTCGAGTGCCGGTAAAATGCGGAGCACACCATATCCACCGCGCGCTGCAATGACTGCGTCAATGTCCGGACGTAACAGGAAGTCCATCAGCTCGGCAGCTCGGTCGCGATCCGGCGCTGCAAGGTACCCACTGCCACTGTTGAGGAATCGTCCGAGAACAACGCGCAGACCGAGCGACTCAAAAAAATCTATGCCTCGCTTGAGCTGACGCAGCTCGACTGGACCTGCCGGTGCTACGATGCCGACCGTTGCACCCTGCATGAGTGCACGGGGCGGCCGCGCCTCGACCTTCATGCGGAATGGTCGCCGCACGAGGCTCGCAGCAGTTATCAACCGAAGGATATCCCGTCGTGTGGGCATGGAAGGCTCATCGGTCAGTGGTCATGCGAATTTACCTGCTCGCACGTGCCCTGTATTTTTGCAACTGATCGTTGTGGAAGGATGCAGGAGTGGCTGAACTGGCACGCCTGGAAAGCGTGTGTACCCGAAAGGGTACCGAGGGTTCGAATCCCTCTCCTTCCGCTTCACCTACCGTT